>JALOQD010000087.1 GCA_025453525.1 Myxococcota bacterium | reverse complement strand
GGTATACCGGCCTCGTCTCGACGGGGCCGGTTCCAACGTTTCTCTCGCTCCTCGTTCTGCTTTTGACTCGTCGGTTTGAGGTCGAAGACTTCGCTAGTTAGCTCAACCCTCAAAGCGTCGCCCGAACGCCCTGAATAGCGCCGGGCTGGTCCGCTGTTGGCCGTCTGGATCTTCATGATGGCGAAGACGGTAGCAGAAAAGGCCGGAACGAGCGCGATAAAGTGCATCAAATCAGCCCTCGAGATAGGGTGTGCCCCATCACCACAGCAGGGAGCGTAGGGTCACTGGAGCATGGTGCCAAACGCCATCAGAATTCAGTTTAGGCGTCTAAATGGCAATTTTCTGACTTTGAATTTTGCGTCCAGAGGAGAGCACATGCTCGGCATGGGCTAGCATCCGTGCCCAGGGAGGCAGCGCGGGAAGTTATTGTGATTCTGGGGGGCAGGTGATGACGCTCGGACTTGCGGGTCGGACTTCACCCCATACCCTGGGCGATCTCCTCGAGCTCGGCCCAGCGTGCATACGAGGCCTCGAGCTCCTTGGGCAGGGTGTCGAGCCTAGCGACGTCCGCGGCGATGTGTGCACTTTCTCTCCCGTAGAATTCCGGCAGGGCCATGGCCTCATGCAGGCGGGCCTGCTCCTGCTCGAGACGTTCGATGAGGCAAGGCAATTCGGCGAGCTCCTGCTTTTCCTTGAAAGTCAGTCGTCTTTGCTGGGGCGGTTTGTCGCGCTTGGGCTTTTCCTTGGGGGCCTGGCTCGGCGAAGGCAGGGTGCGGACGTCGGCGCGCTGCTTCTCGCAGTCGCTGTAGCCTCCTGCGTATTCGGCGAATCGGCCATCGCCTTCGTAGGCGAGGGTGCTGGACACGACGTTGTCGAGAAAGGTCCGATCATGGCTGACGACCACCACAGTGCCCTCATAGGCGACGAGCCTTTCCTCGAGTAACTCCAGGGTGTCCATATCCAAGTCATTGGTGGGCTCGTCGAACACGAGCAGGTTGGAGGGCCTGGTGAACAGCCGCGCGAGGAGCAAGCGGTTGCGCTCTCCGCCGGACAAGACGCTCACCGGAGTCCGGGCTCGCTCGGCATCGAATAAAAAGTCGCGCAGATAGCCGAGCACATGCTTGGTCTTTCCCGCGACGGTAACCCGGTCGTTGCCGTCGGCAATGTTGTCTTGCACTGAGCGATTTTCATCGAGTTGGCCGCGGAGCTGGTCCAAGTACACCACCTCGAGCCGTGTGCCGTGACGAATCGTCCCTTCCGTGGGCTCGAGCTGTCCGGTGAGCAGCTGCAACAGAGTCGTCTTGCCGCACCCATTGGGGCCGATGATGCCGATCTTGTCGCCGCGCTGAACGATGAGCCGCAGGCCCTGAATCACCTTCTGAGCGCCATAGGAAAAGGCCGCATCCTTGGCCTCGAGCACGATCTTGCCAGAGCGTTCGGCTGCTCCGATGGCCATGCTCACTTGGCCTGTGGTGGCGCGCCGCGCCTGGTTGGACTCGCGCAGGGCGAGCAAAGCCCGGACTCGCCCTTCGTTTCGGGTGCGCCGCGCTTTGATGCCTTGGCGTAGCCAGGTCTCTTCTTCGGCGAGCTTTTTGTCCGCTGCGGCCCATTGCCGTTCCTCGGCTTCGAGCTCTGCCTCTCGTTTTTCGGAGTATTTTGAGAACGAGCCGGGATAAGAACGCAGACTGCCTCGGTCGAGCTCGACGATGCGGGTGGATAGACGTTCCACCAAGGCGCGATCATGGCTGACGAACAGCACGGTGGAGGACGTCCGCAGCAGCAGCTCCTCGAGCCAGCGGATGGAATCGATGTCCAGATGGTTCGTGGGCTCGTCGAGGAGCAGCAGATCCGGCTCTCCGACCAGGGCCTCACCGAGTAGCACTCGGCGCCGCATGCCGCCGGACAGACTCTCGAACTGCGCGCAAAGGGGTAAGCTGAGGCGTGAGGCCACGGTCTCGACCGGATCGCCGGCGCCCGCCTCGAGGGGGCTGGGCCCAAGACCGCGAGCGACGATTTCTCGAACCGAGCCCTTCAGATCCACGGGAACGACCTGGGGGAGCATGGCGCTCTTCAGCCCGACTTGTCGGTCCAGCTCACCGCTGTCGGGCCGGAGCTCCCCGCCGATGATTCGCAGGAGAGTGGACTTTCCTGCGCCATTGCGACCGAGGAGACACACCCGTTCGCCCCTGTCGATATGCAGCGACGCACCCGAGATCAGGGGATACCCGCCGAAGCTCAACGACACGTTTCTTAGGCTCAGGAGCGACACGGCCGGCAGTCTGACGAGATTCGAGCGGCGCGTCAATGCGCCTATTGCCTGTGCAAACACCGCTAGCCCGGCACGGCCAATGGTGATAGAAACCACGGCGGATCTCTGTGTTCGACATATTGACGGGAAGGTAACGATGAAGTTGAGTAGCCTTCTTCGCGTCGCGTATCGCGCCCCAGTCGCGTTGTGTCTCACGCTTTACTTGCACTACTCTGGAATCCGCATTCCCCAGTGGTTTCAACGTGGTCCGAGCAAGCGCTACCACCCTCCGACCATATCCCGATGGGGAAGGCTCTTAGGCAAGGTCATGGGTGTTCGCATCCACAAGGTGAATGAACAGCCGATGGAAATGGGCGACGTCGTGGTGGCCAACCACATGGGTTTCCTCGACGTTCTCGTGCTCCTGACCTTCTTTCCCTCGGTGTTCATCATCAAGCACGAGATGCGCAAGGTGCCGTTCTTTGGAAAGTGCCTCGAGCACCAGGGACATGTATTCGTCAAGCGCGGCGATTCCACCTCACGACGTGCTGCGGGGCAGGGGCTCGTGCATGTGCTCGAGCGCGGGGATCGGATCATCGTGTTTCCCGAGGGTCAGGCCAGTCCCGGAGCGGCTCGACTGCCGTTCAAGCCATTTTCGTTCGTCGCGGCTTCGCGATTGGGCAAGACGGTCCAAGGGTGCGTTATCGACTACCTCCCAGACAGAGACGCCCTCAAGTGGGACAACCGCAGAGCCATGCTGCCCCAGCTCATCGAGCTCGCGGGCCGCAAGCACACCGATGTGAGCATCGAGTTTTTTCCGCCCGAGGGTGTGACCGGGGATCCGGCGGAGATGGCAGAGCGCTACAAGGACACCATCCAAGCTCGGCTGGAGGAGCACGATCTCCAGCGCGCCGAGTTGCCGGGCGGAGGCTCCGGCGCAGTATGACTGAAGCGGCGATTCAAGGTGTCATATTCGATTTAGACGGAACTCTGTACACTTTAGTTGCGCCCAAGCTGCGCATGACGTTTGCGCTAGCCGCTGACCTCAAGCTCCTGCGTCGGTTGTCTGCGGCGCGCAAGTCTCTTCGCGGACAGAGCTTCGGCGACACGGTTGCCCTGCGCACAGCCCTTTCGAGTCGGCTCAGCCAAATGTGTGGTCTGCCGGCGAGCCGGGTGCTCGTATGGTACGAAGAGCGGTTCTACCCGGCCTTTGTGGAAATGCTCCGGGAGAGCGGCACGTCGAGACCGGGCCTCGATGCGCTTCTTCTGCGACTTCGCCTGCGAGGTGTGCGGATCGCTGTCTATTCCGATTACGATATGATCGGGGCCAGGTTGGGAGCCCTAGGCCTGCGTCTCGAGGATTTCGACGATCTCGTGAGCGCCGAGGCGTTCGGCGTGGTCAAGCCCTCCTCTGAGCCAATAAAAGCCCTACTGCAAAAATGGGGGCTCCCTGCAAAGCGGGTAGTTATGGTAGGAGACCGCGAGGATCTCGACGCGCCCAGTGCGGCCCAGTGTGGCCTGCACTATTACGGACTCGGGACATTTCCCTCGAGTCTGGTCGGGCCCCGAAGCTGGCATTCAGTCATGAAGCGCCTCGATCTTGCGACACAAGGATTTCGCCGCGAACCATGAAACGGGCAGCGGCGTCTTTCTAGGAGAGAGCCATGAATCGATACGACATTGCGATCATCGGTATGGGCTGTGTGTTCCCCGGTTCGCCTACCGTAGAGAAATACTGGGAAAACATCCGCAGCGGCGAGACCTTCTTCAGCTCCATGCCGCAGCGCATCTGGCGTGAAAGAAATTTTGTTTCCAAGAACAAGTCGAGGTCGGATAAGTCCTACACGATGGTCGGGTCTTTTGTCGAACCACCCGAGAACTTCCCCTTCTTGGAGTACAAGTTGCCGCCCAATGCCATGAAGGGCAGCGATCCCTGTCAACTCGTGACCCTCGAAGCCGCGCGCCAGGCCCTGCACAACGCGGGCATTTCGGCGCACAGCGAAGTGTTGACCGACGCTATTACGGTCATCGGCGCTAGCGGTGTGGATCAGTTTGCCCACTCGACTCTGGCACTGAAGCGCCACAACTATCTGCGGAAGCTGCGGCCCATGCTCGAGGCCCGTGGCGTTCCCACGGATCGACTCGATGCCCTTGTCAAGGAGTTCGAGGCCGAGCTCGCCCGGCGCGGTCACTCATGGCATCCGTCCATCGCGGCCGTGGGCGCCATCACCGCATCGCTCTCCAACCGCGTGGCCCAGGTGTTCGGCGTCAGAGGATTCAACATGACTGTCGATGGCGCCTGCGCGTCGTCTTTCGTCGCCCTCGACGTCGCGTGTCATGCCCTCATGGCCGGCGATGCGCGGATCGCCCTTGCAGGCGGCGCGGATCTGGGCACCAACCCCGCCATCTATATCGGCTTCTCGGCGGTCGAGGGGCTTTCGACCAAGGGCGAGGCCAACCCGTTCGACCACAACGCGGACGGCCTCGTCATCGGCGAGGGCGCGGGCGTGGTGGTGCTCAAGCGCCTCGAGGACGCTCTGGCCGACGGCGACAAGATCCGCGCCGTGATCCGCGGTGTGGGCAGCTCCAGCGACGGCGCGGGACAGGCCATCTACGCCCCATCGGTCGAGGGCCGCGCCGAGGCGCTGCGCAAGGCCCTGACCGCGGCTCAGTTGACCTCCCACGAGGTGCAGTTCCTCGAGGCTCACGCCACTTCTACCGTCGTGGGCGATGCCAACGAGTACGACGCCATTTCCAGCGTGTACGCCCCGGGTCGGGATAGCAAGGACCCGCTGGTGCTCGGGAGCGTCAAGGGGCAGATCGGCCACCTGAAGGCCGCGGCCGGCATGGCCGGACTGCTCAAGATCGTCACGGCCATGGAGCACGCCACGCTGCCCCACATGCCGAGATTCGAGAAGCTCACGCCAGGCGCGACCAAGGTGAGCGACGCTCTGTGCATTCCCACAAAGCTCGCGCCCTGGACCCCCCGTCAGGACGGCAAGCGCATGGCCGCGGTCACGTCCAGCGGCTTCGGCGGAGTCAATTATCACGTTCTCGTCGAACAGGGCGATTCCTACTCTCCTCCTCCACCGAGGGCGAAGGTGAGTCGGGATATGGCCGTGGTGGGTATCGCCTGCCGGACCCCAGGCGCGCAAACGCCGGAGGAGTTCTGGAGCAACATCCGTTCCGGCGTGGACAACTTTAGGCCCGTGGACGCCCAGGCCATGGGCTGGCAGGAGCACCTCGATGCGGGCCCAGAGTCCGAGCGCATCACGACGAGGGTCGTGGCGAAGATCGACGATTACAAGTTCAACCTACTGCGGCACAAAATCTTCCCCAACGCCGTGTCCCAAATCGCGCCCACCCAGCTTCTGGCCGTGGACCTGGCGGATAAGCTACTCACGGACCGGGGGATGGAGCTCGTCGAGCGCAAGCCGATTGGCGCCAGCCTGGGAGCCATGCACGACGACCATTTCCCGACGATTTTCTACCCCATGTGTGCGGACGAGTACGCCGACGCCCTGCGCGCTTGTGCCTCGGCGACGGCCGTGGACCAGCCCATCCTCGAGGAGTGCCTGTCCCAGACCGCAGCCGCCATCATGGACATGGGGCCGCCGTCCACTGAGCACACCCTGCCAGGTTGGATGACCAACGTCATCTCCGGCCGCGTCGCCAATAAGCTCAACCTCGCCGGGCCCAATTTCACAGTGGACACGGCCTGTTCCTCTGGTGTGGGAGCGCTCCTGCCCGCCATGTACCAGCTCATGTTTGGCGACGTCGATGCCATGGTGACCGGCGGGCTCAACCAGCAGATGTCCGATGCCTTTACCTGCGGCGTGTGCGCTCTGGGAGCCGTGGCCGAGAAAGAGGCGCGACCGTTCGACGCCGAGGGCAAGGGATTTCTCATCGGCGAGGGCGGCGTGTTCTTTCTGGTGCGCCGACTGGCGGACGCACAGCGGGATGGCGACCTCATCCACGCGGTGATCCACTCAGTGGGTGGGTCCTCCGAGGCGGACAGCAAATCCATGGTGGCACCCAGTGAAGATGCGGTGCGCCGTGCGATTCGCAACAGTTTGTCCCGAGCGCCGCACATCGATCCCAAAGACATCGCCGTTTGCGACACCCACGGCTCGGCCAATGCCTTGTCCGACATTATCGAGGCAAAATCCCTGGCCGCCGAATTGCGCCCCAGCGGCAGCAGCGAGCCGGTCCTCATCACGGCGATCAAATCCCATGTGGGGCATATGTACGGCGGCTCGGGCGCGAGCTCGTTGCTCTCGACCATCGAGGCCCTGCGACATGGCGAGGCGCCGGGCATCCGCAAGCTCAAAAACCTAAGGCCCGAGATCGCGGGGCTCACGGACAAGGCCATACCTGTCGCTGCCACGACTCCACTGCCCGCGGGAAGCCGTGTGGGTGGGGTGAACTCCCTGGGTCTGGGCGGCGCCAACTATTTCGCGGTCGTCTCGGTGCCAGAGGAGGCGAGGGCCACGGCTTCCAATCAACCGCCTGAGGCATCGCCCGTCGCTCCGTTGCCGACGCCGCCGAAGGCGTCAGCGCAGAGCACCGAAGAGCGGCCGGCCAACGTGCGGGCCAGCGATAGCGGATTGTCGGATATCTTTGTTTGTCTGACCGAGGCAGAGGAGAACTTCCGCAGCGCCCTGGGTCGAGCGGTGCAGCAGTCTCCCCTTCCCCAGTTCATCTCCGAGGGTTCCACGCCACGGGCCAGGCTGACGGCTACGTTCCAGAACCAGGACGAGCTGAAGACCAAGCTCGGCAATGCTCTGCGCATGCTCCAAGGCGGCCATTCGACCAAGCCCTTGGAGTCTCAGGGGGTCTTCACCGCAGCGGTCAGTCCCACGGGCAAGACGGACAAGCTGGTGTTCTGTTTCCCAGGACAAGGCACTCACTACATCGGCATGGGTCGCTTTCTCTATGATCGCCACGCCGGGTTCAGGTCCGTGGTGGATACGGTGGGGGATTTTGCGAAAAAGACCTTCAATTTTGATCTATTGGCTCATATCTACGGCGACCCGGAGGACAAGGACATCTCCAAACGTCTCGGCACTCTGGTAGGCGCTCAGTGCGCTCTGTTCGCCTGTGAGGTGGGCATGGCTCGCGTGCTCGAGGGCCTCGGCATCGAGCCCGACATGATGATCGGCCACTCTTTTGGCGAGCTTTCGGCGCTCACCGTGGCCGGCGCTTGGGAGCTCGAGACGGCCTGCCAGGTCGTGGCGGCGCGCATCCGCTGTGCGGAGATCGTGGTCAAGGCCGGCGGTCCGGCCCTGGGCATGATGAGCCTCATTTGCTCGAACGAGCAGCGCGACGCCATCCTCGGCATGGTGGACAGCAAGGTCGTGCTGACCAACATCAATGCCCCAGGCCGGTTCGTGCTCGCCGGTGAGCTCGAGTCGGTCAAGAAGTGCGTGAACGTGGCCGAGTCCTTCGGGCTCGAGGCAAGGCTCTTGCCCATTGGCGCGGCGTTCCACTCCCGGTTCATGACCCCTGCGGTGGAGCCCTATTTCGAGGCCCTGCGGAAGCTGCCCTGCCGCAGCCCACGGCTGCCTATCCTGTCCACGATTACGGGGGAGTACATTCCGACTTCGGGCCTTTCCAGCGAGGTCTTGGCCCAGCATCTGTCGAGCCAGCTCACCACCCAGCTCAATTTACCGCGGGAGATAGAGCGGCTGCATCGCGATGGCGGCCGTGATTTTCTCGAAGTTGGACCTGGCTGGTCCTTGACCAAAATGATCGACACGATTTTGGAAAAAGAACCGCACCGGTCCTCGCCGACTCTGCATCCCAAGGTCGGCGATGAGGAGACCTTCCGGCGCGCTCGGGCCTTCCTGGTGGCGCTCGGCCACCTGCCCTCGGCCGCTGAACGCAAGACCTTGCCGGGGATGTTTACCTCTGATTTCGTCGAGTATCTCGAGTCGCAGGAGCCGGCAGTACTGGCCCTGATCGGCGAGGTGCATCGCCGCTACCTCTTTGGCATGCAGTCCAGTGCCGCAGCAGTGGTGGGGCTCGCGGCCCCAGCGCCGAAGATGCCGGTCTTGGGCTCGGTTCTGGCAACAGCTCCGACCGCACCCACAGCCCCTGCACCTGCCTTGCGGCCTGCGGCAATCGCTCCAGCGCAGAGCGCCCCGCTCGCCGATGTCCAAACCTGGACAAAGCGGGTCCGCGACAAGCTCGTGGTCATGACGGGTTATCCCGAGGAGATGCTCGAAGTGGGTCTCGACTTGGAGGCAGACCTCGGCGTCGATTCGGTGCAGCGGGCCGAGATTTGGATTTCGCTGTGCAATGAGCATGGCTTGTCGAGCGAGGAGCGGCCGAGCGGCGTGCGCACCATCGCCCAATTCGCGCAACTCCTCACAGAGATGAGTGGGGGATCGGCCTCTTCCGCTGCTGCTTTGGCAGAGGCGCCGGCACTGACTCGGGTTTCGGTAGCAGGGCCCGTTCTTTCGACAGGGACGAAGGCCGACGAGGCCACTTGGATGAAGCGAGTGCGCGACAAGCTCGTGGTCATGACCGGCTATCCCGAGGAGATGTTGGAGGTCGGTCTCGATCTGGATGCGGACCTCGGGGTCGACTCCGTGCAACGCGCCGAGATTTGGATTTCGCTGTGCAATGAGCATGGCTTGTCGAGCGAGGAGCGGCCGAGTGGCGTGCGCACCATCGCCCAGTTTGCGCAGCTCCTCGGCCAGATGAGCGGGGGAACGGCCACCGCCGCCGCTCCTTTGGCGAAAGCGCCGGCCCTGACTCCGGTTTCGGCGGTTTCGCCCGCTCTTAACGCAGCGACGGTTTCTCCGGCTGGGGCAGAGGTCGACGAGGCGACCTGGGCCAGGCGGGTGCGGGACAAGCTTGTCGTCATGACGGGGTATCCCGAGGAGATGCTGGAGGTCGGTCTCGATCTGGAGGCGGACCTCGGGGTCGACTCCGTGCAACGCGCCGAGATTTGGATTTCGCTCTGCACTGAGCATGGCTTGTCGAGCGAGGAGCGGCCGAGCGGCGTGCGCACCATCGCCCAGTTCGCGCAACTCCTTGCGAAGATGAGCGCAGGCGCAGGAGGCGAAGGGCCTTCGACTCCCAAGGCCACGGAGACACTGGTCAATGTTCAGAAGGTCACGGCCGCAAAGCGCCCTTGGCGCCACTTTGCAAGCTCCTTCGAGCCATTGCCCCAAAGCGCGCTGCGACCGGCGAATTGCCGCCGGGTGATGGCGGTAGTCGCGCCCCAGGACAAGCTCGTGTCGATCCTCGCCGGCAAGCTCGCCGCGCAAGGCGTGGAAATGGTCTCTGTGCAGGCCGACGCCCTGGCGAGCCGTTCCGAGGCAGCGCTTTCCCTGCTCGAGGGCGCGGATACGCTTGTCTATCTCTCCCACCGCGATTTCGTGCTGCGGGACGGCATCGACCTCGAGCGCCGCACTGTTTTCGACGCCGAGGTCAAGCAACTCTATAGCGTGATGCGCGCTGTGCTGCCCGAGCTTCAAAAAGGGGGATTGCGCGTGGTCGTCCCCATGGCCCAGGACGGCGCGTTTGGCGCCGTGGGCGGCAGCGGCGAAAGGCCTTTTGGATCCTTCCCGGCCGGGTTGGTCCGCAGTCTCGCTCGCGAGCTTCCCGAGACGGTGTTCCAGCTCGTCGACGTCGGCGCGCTCGATTGGGCCGATGCGTTGGGGCAGCAGATCCCGTGGAACGCGCCATCTCTGGAGGTGGGCTTTTTGCCGCTCGGCCGAGTGACACCCGTGTTCGCCGAGCTCGCTGGCACAGAGCCCCTGCCCTCTCCGCTGGGCAAAGACGATCTCGTGCTCGTGACTGGCGGGGCCCGCGGCATCGTTTTCGAATGCGTGACCGCGCTTGCCTCTGCCACCTCTTGCCGGCTCTTGCTCACGGGCCGCACGCAACTCCCCGAAGGTTCTCCGGCCTGGCTCGAGGCCAGCGCGAGCGAGCTCGATCAAGTGATCCGCAATATGGAAATCGAATTGGTCCGCAGCGGCAAGATGCCGCTGGGCCAAGCGAAAAAGGTGGGAATAAAGGCCAAGGCTCAGTGGGAGCTCCACCACAATCTGTCGCGCCTGCGACGACTGGGCATCGAGCATCAGTACGAAGTCTGCGATGTCTCGAGCCCCGAAGAGCTCCGGCGCCTCGTCGAAAAAGTCGGAGCGGCCTCCATCTCTGGCGTGGTGCACGGCGCGGGAGTCCAGCGTTCGAAGCTCCTCGGCGAATTGCTCGACGAGGCCATCGACCTGACCCTATCGACGAAGCTCACGCCCATGCTCACCTTGGGAAGTCTGCTCGATTGGTCGAGCGTCAAGGCCTTGTACGGCTTCGGCTCCGTGACAGGAGCCGTGGGGAATCCGGGCCAGACAGACTATGCCCTGGCCAACGATACCCTGGCGTGCATGATCGCGAGCATCGGCGTCGCCCGTCCAGGTCTCGTGGCGCAGTGCGTGGATTGGACCGCGTGGGTGGGCACTGGCATGGTGACCGATGAAGAGGCCAAACGGTTTGGCGAGGCAGGGTTGGTGCCCCTTGATGTGACCTCGGGGGTGGACATGTTCCTCGAAGCAGCCATCGGCTCCAATGCCACTCGCCTGGCGGTCTTCAACCCTGGCGCGGCATTTGCCTCGGGCCGCAAGATCTCCAGTTGGAAGATTTCGCCCCGGCCCAAGGCTTCGTTGACTCGGTGGCAAGGCGAGAAGGTGGTGGCTGAGCTGACACGTAGCCGAGATCTGTTCTTGGAGCAGCATCTCGTCAAGCTCGAGCCTGTGGCGCCTGGTACGTTCGTGACCGAGATGTTGAGCGAGGCAGCGCGGGATCGCGGTCTTTCCCTGCGCGATTTTCGCTTCCGCAGGCCGATGGGGCTGCGCGGCGACGCGCTGTCCGTCGAGATCATCGAGCAGGGTGGCGAGCTCATCGCCGTGCCCTTGTCCCGTCCAGAGCTCGGAGGAAAAGGTCTCAACAACTTGGCCTATGCCACGGCTCGTATCGGCGACAACGGACCAGAAGAAGCGGGCAAGCTCAAAATCACCAAGAAGGACTTCGAAGCCTTGGTCGAAGCTGGCCAGAGCGCCGCATCGGACTTCTACCACTTACTCGATGAGCGATTCTCGAGCGCTCTCAAGACCGGACCGATCTTCCGAGGCATTCGCGCTACGCTGGAGCGGGGCGACAAGTTCTACGGCGCTGTGACGCTGACCCCCGAGGCCAGCGCCATGCTCGAGACCGACGGACAGATGGTGTTCAACCCGATCCTCGCGGACCTGGCCGTGCAGGTGGGCTGTGCCTTCTCCATGCTCCGCCAGGATGTCATGGCCATTCCGTTCGAGATCGGCGCCCTCGAGGCGCACGCGCCCATGCACGGTCGCGACGCGGTGGTCATCTGCCGCTCTTTGGAAATGACTCGTGAACAGACACTGCTCGATGTGGCGGTGCGCACGCCAGAAGGAACCCTGGTGATGACCATGGAACACCTGCTTCTAAAGACAATCGCTTGAGGCGAGCTCTCTAGATGCCCACTTCATCGAATGCCAACCCCGCCGCAGCTCCAGTGCTGCCGAGCTACGACGTCGCCATCGTGGGCGCTGGCCTCGGCGGCCTGGTGGCTGGATTGGAGCTGGGTCGCCACGGCCTAAAGGTGGCGATTTTTGAGCAGCACCGCGTCGCCGGCGGTTACGCCCATGGGTTCAAGCGCGGCGGCTATGATTTCGACGTGTCTTTGCACCACATGGGCGGGCTGGAACCTGGGCACATGATGCACGGCGTGTTGGGCAGCCTGGGCGTCATGGACAAGCTGCGGCCGCGGCGTCGAGACTCGCTCCTCACCTGCGATTTTCCCGGGCAGAGGCTGGTGCTGCCCAATGGCCAGGCCGAGATTCTCGCCGAGCTCTGCCGCCTGTTTCCGGCCGAGGCAGGGGGCCTGCGCGCGCTGTTCACCTATCTCATCACGCTCAAGTGGCATGTGGTCGGGCCGTGGGTGGACCCGGACTTCTCCGTGCCCCTCGAGGACCGGCTGGCGCCCCTGCACTGGAACGACACCTTCCTCGACGTGGTCAATAAGTTCGTGAGCGACCCCAAGCTGCTCGCAGTGCTCGGCCAGTTCTGGATGTCCATCGGCTTGCCGCCCAGCCAGGCGACAGCGACGTTCTCCACATGCGTGTTTGGAGGGTATTTTTTGGAGGGTGCTTTCGAGCTCGAAGGCGGAGGGTCGGCGCTGGTTGCGGCCATGTTGGAGCGCTTGACAGAGCTCGGCGGCGCGTGCTTCGTCCGCACCTCTGTGGAGCGCATCATCGTGGAGAACGGCATGGCGACCGGTGTGCTTCTATCGGGTAATCGCTTCGTCGCTGCGCGCACCGTGATCTCGTCGGCCAACCCCTATCAAACCTTCTTCGACCTCATTCCGGGTGAGGAGGTCTCCAAGGTTTTTCGCTATCGCCTAGGGCTCATGAAGCCATCTTTGTCATTTCTCGCGATGTACGTGGGTCTCGATTGCCTGCCCAGCGAGCTCGGCGTGCCCATGGGAAGCTACATCCGCAACTTTGGCTACGACATCGATACCGCCTTCGAAAGAGCTCTCTCCTGTGCCTTGAGCGAAACGGATTTCGGCGTGACGAATTACGAGGGCACGGTCACTTGCGGCGCGCCCGCGGGCTGCGGCGTGCTGTCCTTTGCCGAGCTCACCCCGCCCGGTGACTGGTTGTCCGTTTCAAAAGAAGATTACGCGCAGCGCAAGCAGGCCGTGCTCGAAAGGCTTGTCGACAAGTACGACGCGACCTTTCCTGGGCTCGAAGCCCATGCCAAAGTTCTGGAGCTCGGAACGCCCAGGACCATGGCTCGCTACACCCGCAACCACCTGGGAGCGGTGTATGGCTTAGCCCAGACAGTGGACCAGTCGAACGGCAAGCGGCTACGCAACCGCGCTCCTGTCTCGGGGCTGTATCTCACCGGCGCCTGGACATGGGCCGGAGGCGGATACGAGGGTTCGATGATGACTGGCGTGCAATGCGCCGCGGCCGTGCTCGAGGACGTGGGAGCCAAACGAAGCGTAGACAAGATCCGCGCCGTGCCCGCAGCTTTCGACGCGCTCGAAGGAGCCCGGGTCCACGAGGTGCGAAAGGCGATCCGACCAGCGCTATCGGACCGTGGTGACGAGGCGCAAACTCACCCGTTCCGCATGGCCGTCCATGTGTACGGCGAGGACGTGGATCCGCGCAACGTGACCGGAACGAGCGCTTATCTGCGGTTCATCGATCGCGGTAGACAGGAGGCCATCGAGACGCTTTGCGAGAGGCTCGGTCAGAAGAACTGGCTGGGCCAGTACACCGTGAACGTGTACCGCATTACGGCTCATTACCTCAAGGACTCGCAGGCCAGTGAATGGTTGGAAGTGCGCACCGGCATCCGCCGTATCTCGACGCACCGCGCGGCCTTCGATCAGCGGGTGGTGCGGCCAGATACCGGCGAGTTGCTCGTGGACGCCACCGTGGAGGTTGCGTTCCTCGACGCCACCCGAGATTTGGTGCCTGTGCC
The DNA here is from genome assembly GCA_025453525.1 of Myxococcota bacterium. Lineage (GTDB taxonomy): Bacteria > Myxococcota_A > Polyangia > JAAYKL01 > JAAYKL01 > JALOQD01. Next base: position 3,242 of record JALOQD010000087.1, on the reverse strand, counting down.
CGAAGGGTTTGCCGCCGAGCACGAGGTGGCTGCCGAGGGTGCGCCGAGCAGGATTCCCCCGGTGCCGTTCGGAAAGGACGACCACTTCGCGTTCCGCGATCCGTTCCGCGTATATTACGAAGACACCGATGCGCAGGGAATCACCTACCATGTGTCCTACGTTCGGTTCTGCACTCGCGCGCTGTTCGATGTGGTGCAGAACGTGTGGTTCAAGCAGAGCGTGCCCGAGTGGATGGGGCTCAATCGCGTGGCCATCACCCGACTGGACGCACGGTTCCTCAATTCCTCCGGGCTCGGCGATCGCATGGAAGTGCGCACGGGCGGGCGGCTCGCCGATGCGGACCATGTGTTCGTGGATCAGCGGGTGGTCAACGTGGCGACTGGCCAGGTCTCGGTGGATGTGGCCCTCGAGGTCGTGTTCCTCGACAGCAGCGGAAGAGTCGCGCCTGTGCCGCCCCAGGTGGCGGAATTCCTCGCCAGCATTTAGGAGGGGCAGATGAGCATCGGCTCGCACCTACTCAACCAAGAGAACCTCGAGATCGTTAAGCGCGTGTCCTTCAAGCTCGGCCGGGAGAAGATCCTCGACATCGGTCTGCGGTACTACGACCAACATCCAGACGACGTGCAACTCATCGCCCGCAATCTCGCCCACTTCGGTCTGGGGTGCGACGGCAAGGCGCTGGACGAAGCGCTCGAACAGATGGTGGTGCACTACTTCGAGAAACTGTTTGTGTTGGTCAAGACCTACGAGGCTTATTGGATTGTTCAAAACCGAATCGAGCTCGGCGACAGCCTCGAACCGTTCCGCGAGGCGACAGCCTGTGGCAAGGCCGTGTTCGTGGGCCAGTCCCACTTCGGCGCCACCTATCTCATGGGCATGGTGCTCATGGCGAGCGGCTTCGACATCCAGACCGTCGGCAAGTTTCCGCAGCCCGTGGGCGGCCTGCTCGAGCAATCCATCACCACCATGCACCAGCGCTACGGTACCGGCCGCGCCCGTCTGCTCAACCTGGCAGACCCCACGGTCGACGTGCCCATGGAGATGGTCACCGCTCTGTTGCAGCGCAAGATTGTTTCAAACGTGTATGACGAGCCCAACAAGTTCTGCCGGCCCATGGCGCTCCTAGGTCGCAAGGTCATGGGCGGCACGGGCATGGACCTCATTCTGCGCAACTTCAAAGACGACAACACCGTCATCGTGACCCCTTTCCTCGTGCGCACCGGGCAGGACACGTTCCGCTACGAAGTCGACCGCCACACGCTGGCTGGGGGAGACATCGTCGAGAGCTTCTACCGCTCGTTGGAGAAGCGCGTCGCTGCCCACCCTGCCCAGTGGTACTTCATCCACGAGGTGCACGAGGCCCTTGTGCCTCTGTGAAGGCTTGGGCAGGGTGTGATTCCCTCGGCGGAAAATGGGCCTTTGGCGCATTTTCTTCCATACTGCCTGCTATGCCGAGCATCACGAATACCAGCCGAGCTGTCGCCGTTTTCGCCGGGGCGTTGCTCGTAGCCACCGCTGCCATGGCCGAGGACTCCCGAAACCTCGAGAAAGAGGCCAGGACCCAATACCGTCAGGGCATCGAGCTCTACGAGGCAGGCCAATTCGAGCAAGCGTCTGTCGCGTTTGAGCGGGCCTATGAGCTGCGGCCGTCGTTCAAGATCCTGTGGAACCTCGCCCAGGCTGAAAACGAGCTCGGGCACTTTGCCGCGGCTCGCATCGCGTACTCCCGCTATCTCGAAGAGGGCGGAAGCGAGGTTCCGGCTGACCGGCGGAAAGAGGCGCTCGCAGAGCTCGAGCGGCTCGCCGCGCTCGTGGGCTCCTTGGCTGTGGAAGGGGGAAAGGATGGGGCGTCCCTTTTCGTCGACGGTCGGAACCGAGGCGTTCTTCCGCTAGAGAGCCCGTTGCTCCTCGACCTCGGCGACCACGAGGTCGAGATCCGTGACGAGGGAGGCGAGCAATACAGGGAAGTGGTGCGCGTGGCAGGCGGGGAAATGGTGACGCTCCGCGTGGCCGACCTGCTGGAGGGTCCGAAGGAGAACGCCGCGCCAGAATCGCCCAGCCAAGCGCCCAACCCACCGAGGAAGCGCCTTTGGACCTGGGTCACCCTCGGGGCCGGCGTCGCTGCGGGAGTTGTGGGGGGCATTCTGGGTGGCGTGGCCCTTGCGAACAAGTCGGACATCGAGGGTCGTTGCAACGGGACACAGTGCCTGCCGAAGGACGAAGACGCAGCGGCCCAGGTCGAGGGCTTGGCCCTTTGCGCAGACATTCTGTTCGGCGTTGCTGCCGCAGGGATCGTCACTGGAGCGGTGTTGTTTTTCGTGGAGGGCAAGGGCAAGGAGGACCGCGAGCTCATCGTTGCGCCTGCCGTCACTCCAGACTCGGCCAGCCTCCTGGCCGCGTGGAGGTTCTAGTCATGAGACTCGTGCTGGCATGCCTAGTGATGGGCTTCGGCGGCGGATGCAGCGCCCTGGCCTCCATGGACAGCTACAGCTTCGATGGGCATTCCGACCCCGACAGCGGCGGAGATTCGAATGGCTCGGACAGTACGACCGAGGGTTCGGACAGCACCGAGGGTTCGAACGGCTCTACCGAGGACACCTCCACGGAGAGCGGGGACGATACCGAAACGCAGACGAGCCCGCCGAGTTGCCCGGCACACACCCATGCGTGCGTCGAGGACGCTGTCGAAGGCTGGAACGGCCCGGTCGCGTTGTATGTGGACGACGTCGGGACCACTCCGCCGGCGTGTGGCGGCACCTTCCCGACGACATCGATCGATGCTCTCACCGACTTCGAAATCCCTAACTCCAGCTGCGGGTGCTCCTGCGGCCCCTCCACCGGAGCGACCTGCGCGGGCACGGCGATTCTGTGGTACCACGGGTCGTCCATGACCTGCGGCTCTGCCGGATCCTCGTTCTATAACTTCACCCAAGCGTGCATCCCCATGGGCACGGTCTTTGGTAACGCCTACTGGCGGCTCGACGTCTCCGGCCTCAGCGTGTCTAGCGGCTCCTGCGAGCCAAAGGCTGTTGTCGACGTTCCCCCTGTGGAATGGGGAAGCTCACTCCTCGGCTGCGGGGGCGCCCAAGATGCCGGAGGATGCAGCGCAGGTTCGAGCTGTCTGCAAAGGCCCATCGCGCCGTTCGCCGCGAGCCTGTGCGTCTACCGACAAGGGGACGTGCAGTGCCCCGCTGCCAGCGCTTATCGTGAACGAGCCGTGTACGCAACGGGCGTCCACGAT
>JALOQD010000086.1 GCA_025453525.1 Myxococcota bacterium | reverse complement strand
AGTGCAACGGACAAGAATCCGCAGTCGCCCTGATCGCCTCTAGCGTCGTATTTGAAAGCATCAAACTTCAAAGGCCCACCCCCCGCGTCCATGCAGCGGATTCTTATGGCTCGGATGCCGAGGAATATCTCATCCTCCGTCCCCCGCAAGTGCAAGATCGTAGGACCGTCCCCGGCGCTTGCCGTCGCTGCGTCGTTTAGTTGATGAATATCGGTGAGGAGATGGCCTCATTTCCATCGGATTGTTTCACGATAACGTAAAAGTAGTCCCCAACAACGGCGCTTTGTGTCGTTGTCACTACGGGGTTGACAGAATTGGGACTCCATTCTTGGACGCCGACTCCCTTTTTCAGCAACCGAATTTTCGAAAAGGCCTCGTTGTTTCCGTCAGATGCTTTGATTTCGATATTGAGGCTGCCGGCGCCGATTTTGGAACCCATATGCGCCCCATTTGCCGTGAAAGACAATACAAGATTTTTGTCCAATGTTGAATAAAACCTTCGTGCCTTTAAAGCATCATAAATGGACGTCCGTGTCTTTTCAGTAGCCAGTACCGCCATGCGAGCGTTACCGCTACCCCAGGTGCCGCTATGATTATCCTCGCTGCCGCTGGCTCCGATATACCAGCCTCGTTTGAGGGCCTCATCGAAATACCCTAAATTACCGTCATTGGAGTAAAAACCATCGTTGTAATAATAAGAGAAATCAGCGTTCCTGTTCCAGAGTTCCATGCCGACAACTTTCTCGGAACGAGTAAATTCAAATTTGTCAAAGGTGGTATCATATTGGCCCGGATGATTTAAAAAAGCGATAGCGTCTCTTGTGGAAAGCCAGGTCATAAGTTGATTCAAGGTTCTCGTTTGGCTCCAAGTAGAAACGCAGAAATCGCTCGAGTTGATGATCGCAATATGACCGAGATTAAGCCCGTTACTTTGATATTCTGTGGTATCGCTGGTCCACTCGAACCCCCAAAACGTTGCAAAGGTCCCGTCTTGGTTGTAGCTTTCAGCCGCAGACTTTATGGTATTCCAATCAGATGCAGTCATTTCGTTGAACATCGCGTGCATATTTGTAAGCCGCTGCAGGCGTGCCCGTACCGTCCGAGATATTTGTGTGGTTATGCAACATTCCATAGTAGACATTATAGGTGGACCCACCGCAAGTGCCCTCCGCCTTGCCGCAACCGCACAAACCTGGTTCGGTTTTATTGGGATCATTTGGACATAGATCGCCTGGAGAACATAGATTGCAACTCTTTTTGCAGTTCGATACTATTGCAGTCTCTTGGGCCGCGGTGTAGCCATAGTCCTCTACGGCTCTGTTGCAATCGTAACCAACCCAATCCAAACAACCGTAGCCTTGCGCATCGGTGAAACTTGAATTGTCGACGCAGGTAGTGCCGCAAGTGCCCTCTGCCACGCCGCAACCGCAGCTCCCCGGCTCGGTCTTGTTCGGGTCGTTTGGACAGTTGTCGACGCCGCCACCGCTACAGGCGTAGACGACCGCGAGCTTCTTGCGCGTGCCAACACAGGGGTCGCCAAAGACGCCGTTGTTCGCGCCCACAGTGCAGGACTGCTTGTTCAAGCACGCAGACTCCACTTTGCTCTTTGAGCTCGACGCATGACACGAGCCGGTCGCAAGATTCGGGCACGACCCTGTGGGCACACCGTAACTCGCAAAACGGATGCTTGTGATGGTTTGTCCCGCAGAGCACGACAGCGCAAGAGTTGCGCCCTCGTCCGCTTCAGCACAGCGATCGACGCCTCCGCAGGAGCCCTCGGGCACTCCGCAACCGCAGCTCCCCGGCTCGGTTTTATTGGGGTCGTTCGGACATTGGTCAGTGACGGAACATGAATTGCAACTCAGTTTGCAGTTTGATAGGATTTCAATCTCTTGGGCCTCGGTGTAGCTCCAGTCTTCCACGGCTCTGTTGCAATCGTAACCAACCCAGCTTGAACAGGCGTAATTTTGCGCATCCACAAAGTTTGGATTATCGACGCAAGTACTGCCGCAAGTGCCTTCTGCCTTGCCACACCCGCACACACCGGGCTGCGTCTTGCTCGGGTCATTTGGACAGTTGTCTTTGCAGTCTGGCGCGCCGTCCCCGTCACTATTCGTATCAGGGGTTCCGCAACCACAGACGCCCGGCTGGGTTTTGTTGGGGTCAGAAGGACAAGCATCGCTGTCATCGTTATTGACGCAAGCCTTTGGGCCATTGCTGCCATCTGTTTCGACAAAGACCTCTGCGCCGCTGTCGTTGCGATGTCCGGCACTTCCCGGCATTTCAATGGACACCTCAGCATAGCTCCCAGTCATGGAAAGAACCTTTACCGCGACTCCCCCTCCAAAATCATAGCGAACACCCTGTTTTGCGCCTTGATATTGACTTGTTCCAAGCTCCACACGGTCAGTGGACGATGAGGAATTTCCGCTCGTGCCATCAGCCGACCGGGTGATGAGCACGGCGTTTTGGCGCGTCGAACCGAATTCTCCTGTTCCAGCGTATCGACTGTCAGACCGCGCCCGTCGATACTCCACATAAAAATAATTTCCTGTCTCTCCTGGAATGGGAATGCGCACAGCGCGAACGCCGCACATCGACCCGTCCGCGGGCTGAAGGTTAAAGGTGCCGCTCTTGCCAGCAGTGGCAACGTTTGCGGCGGCGATCCATCCCATGAAACGCTGGTAGGGCGCGCTGAAGTAGACGCCCTCGCCATTGCCCATCACATCGTTGTAATTGCCATATTCATCAAAAGAGCAGCCTGCTCCATTTGGTTTGTAAAGCGCACCGCTACACTTCATGCTTCTTGCGTGATTCATACCGAGGTTATGGCCAAGTTCGTGGGAGAGATACCAGGGATCGAAACAATCATCCTTATACATTGATACAACACTGAAACCGACTCCTCCGTCATCACCAATGGAACCCACATACGCCCACGCTCCGCTCCAATCCTTGCCACATTTTGTCGGGACTACAAGTACGATATGGTCATAATCAGATGTATTGTTACCGTCATTTTTGAATGCGTTTATTAATGCGTTTTCAATATTGCCCGTGTTGTCGTACTCGCAGTCACTAGCGGTGTAACTAATGTTGTAGCGTTTGAACACTTTCGCAGAGAATGTATCGATGTTTTGCGAATTCACGGCGTAGAAATTGTCTACAGAATCAACCGCTCCGGTCACCAAGTTGAGCGCTTTCTGCTCAGTGATAGACGCCTCTTGCATGGCCAAAATGGCGACGCGGTGTTGCATGGGACTGCGAACAAGTGGAGTGTCCAGTCTGCGCGGCTTTCGCGTCAGCATTTGCAATGAACGCACTGCGAGAGTGTTTTTGCCGTGCGATACGCCAGTGATCTCCACCTTTTCTCCTGAAATGAGATGAGGATCTGTTTCAAAATTTAAAATGATTCGTTTGCCCACGCCGCTTTCGAGCAGGTATTGTTTTTGACTGCCCGATGGTTGATCGAGAATGCGGACATTTAGAATGCCTGTAAATGTCTGGTGATTGTCGAACTCGGCTTCTGAGCATGCGCTCAAAAGGAATATAAACGATGGAATCAAAACAAATCCCGCCCAAACCGCTCGCTTACCGAACGGCGTCCGATTCAGGGCCCATTTGCCGGAATTTCTTTGCGACTTTCCCTCTCGAGGCCCTGGTGTTCTTTCCATCGTTGTCCTCCGTTTGCTGTGAAAAAGAGCCGCGGAAAATGCCCCTAGGCTGCAACGCGGGATGCCTCGCTCCAAGCTTTTGCGAGGCACACCCGCTGCGCGCCAGGGTCATTTTTATTCTCATGAGTGGTCGCGGGTAGCGGCCATGAGCGTTTGCTCAGAAAATGCCCCTAGGCTGCAACGCGGGATGCCTCGCTCCAAGCTTTCGCGAGGCACACCCGCTGCGCGCCAGGGTCATTTTCATTCTCATGAGTGGTCGCGCAGCAGCGGCCATGAACGTTTGCTCAAAAAACGTTCGTGTGGGCGCTTTTGCGAGCGAACTGAATAAAAACAACCCGTTTTGGAAAAATAGCAACGACCATGCCAATCCCTGCAGGGTTTCCAGAATACAGCGACACTGCAGGAATCGTTTGGCCGGCAGAAAACCAGATTGCAAACAGGAATTGTCCCCGACTGAGGAGTCACCGCAGTGTGACGCTAGCGTATAGCGACCTTGACAGTTGAGTGCGATCAGAAGGCCGCTTCGATGTCTTTCCCGCGAGCCTCGCCCTGCTCGAAGAAGTGCTTTGCCATTTGAACAAGAATAGCTTTACTATTTCGGCTTGCGGACTCCACGTGGGTGTGGCTCTTAAGCGTGCTCGAACAAGGGGTGGTGCCATGAAGCTGGGACTCGAAGGTAAAAGAGCTGTCGTGGGTGGCGCGAGCCGAGGACTCGGGTTCGCCGTGGCAGAGGCTCTGCTCGCCGAAGGCGCTCAGGTGGTCATCGCCGCACGGGACGAAGACAACCTCGAGCTCGCGGCGAGGCTTCTCGAGGCGCGGACCGGCTTCCCGCCAATCCCGATCGCCGCGGATCTGACGAGCGTCGATAGCCGTCAAGGCCTGGTCGAACGCACGATGGAACAACTGGGCGGCATCGATATTCTCATCGCCAATGCCGGTGGTCCGCCGCCTGGTCCCTTCCTGTCCCATGGCCTCGAAAACTGGCAACTCGCCATCGACCTCGCTTTGGGCTCGGTCACCCATCTGTGCAGGCTCGTGATTCCCTCGATGATGGCGCAAGGGTTTGGCCGCATCGTGCAGATAGTCTCCATCGCCGGACTCGAGGCCATCGATGGACTCATCCTGTCCAATGCGTCGCGGCCCGCGGTGCTCGGCTTTGCAAAGGCCCTGGCCCGCGAGATGGCCTCACACAATATCCTGGTCAACAGCATCTGTCCTGGCGTGTTCATGACCGATCGGATGACCCAACTGGCCAAGGAAAGGGCCACGACTCGCGGCATCAAGGTCGAGGAGTACCTCGATGAGTTTTCGAGCGACATCCCCCTGGGCCGTCCGGGAAATCCCCGCGAGGTGGGCGACCTAGCCGTGTTCCTGGCGAGTCCCCGCAACTCCTACATCACAGGCGCGGCCATCCCCATCGACGGCGGCAAGACCCGTCGGCTTTACTGACGCAAAAGGGCGCGGGCTCACTCCACGGCAAAAGCGAGCTCGCCCCCGCTGACCGACAATTCGAGCGTGGCGCCGCTCCCCACCTCGCCACCAATGATGCGTCGAGCGATGGGGGTCTCGACCGCGGTTTGAAGATATCTCTTCAGCGGCCGAGCGCCGTAGACGACATCGTAGCCGCTGCGTGCGATGAACGCTCGCGCCTCATCGCTGACCTTTAGGCCGATGCGCTGTTCGCTCAATCTGCTGCGCAGCTCGGCGAGGAGCAGGTCCACCACCTTCTCGATTTCCTTTAGGGAGAGAGGCTTGAACAGCACAATTTCGTCGACGCGGTTGAGAAATTCTGGGCGAAAGCTGCGGCGCAGCATGTCTAACACTTCGCGCCTGGCGCCCTCGGTGATCTGGCCCTGCGCGTCAATCCCCTCGAGCAATGCGGGCGAGCCCAGGTTGCTCGTCATGATGACGATGGTGTTCTTGAAGTTGACGGTGCGTCCGTGGGAGTCGGTGAGCCGCCCGTCGTCCAGGATCTGCAAGAGAATGTTGAACACGTCGGGATGCGCCTTCTCGATCTCGTCGAGCAGCACCACCGAGTAGGGCTTGCGGCGCACGTTTTCGGTGAGCTGGCCGCCCTCGTCGTACCCGATATAGCCCGGAGGCGCGCCGATGAGCCGAGAGACGCTATGCTTCTCCATGTACTCGCTCATGTCGAGGCGCAAGAGCTGAGCCTCGCTGTCGAACAGGGCCGCGGCCAGAGTGCGGGCGAGCTCGGTCTTGCCCACACCCGTGGGGCCGAGAAAAATGAACGAGCCGACTGGACGCCTCGGGTTGTGGATCCCGGCGCGGGCGCGTTGCACAGCGTCGGCTACGGCTCGGACGGCCTCCTCCTGACCCACCACCCTCTCGTGCAGGACCTCATCGAGCTTGAGGAGCTTTTCGCGATCGCCCTGCAACAGACGAGTCAGTGGAACGCCGCTCCAGCGCGAGACGACCTCGGCGATTTCCTCTTCAGTCACCTCCTCGCGCAGGAGTGGACCACTTCCGCCGTGTATCTTGGACTGCGCCTCTAGGGCGGCGATCGTGCGTTCGAGCTCGGGGATCTCTCCGTGCCGCAGGCGTGCTGCTTCCTCGAGTTTGTATCGGCGCTCGGCCTCTTCGAGCTCGCGGCGCTTCTCTTCGAGCTTGGCCCGCACGGATTGGACCTGTGCGATGGCCTGCTTCTCCCTCTCCCATTGCACGCGCATCGCGCTTTGCCGGCTCTTGAGGTCGGAGATCTCTGTGCGCAGCACGCGGAGCCGCTCCTTGCTCGCGGGATCGGGCTCCTTTTTCAGCGCCGTCTCCTCGATCTCGAGACGCATGATCCGGCGGGTGATTTCGTCGAGCTCTGTCGGCAGGGAGTCGATCTCGGTTCGGATCGAGGCGCAGGCCTCGTCCATGAGATCGATCGCTTTGTCCGGCAAGAAGCGATCGCTGATGTAGCGATCGGAAAGCGTCGTCGCGGCCACGAGCGCTGTGTCGGTGATGCGCACGCCGTGGTGCACCTCGAAACGCTCCTTGAGCCCGCGTAGGATCGAGATGGTGTCCTCGACCGTCGGTGCGTCCACCACGACCGGCTGGAAGCGGCGCTCAAAGGCCGCGTCCTTTTCGACGTGCTTGCGATACTCATCGAGGGTCGTGGCTCCGATGCAATGCAGCTCGCCTCTTGCCAACATGGGCTTGAGCATGTTGCCCGCGTCGCTCGAGCCCTCGGTGCGGCCGGCGCTCACGACATTGTGCAGCTCGTCGATGAACAGCAGGATCCGGCCTGCGGCGGCCTTGATCTCTTCGAGCACGGCCTTCAGCCGCTCTTCGAACTCACCTCGGTACTTGGCGCCTGCGAGCAGCGAGGTGAGATCGAGGGCAAAAATCGTGCGGTCCTTGAGCCCCTCGGGCACGTCGCCACGCACGATGCGGTGGGCGAGGCCTTCGACGATCGCTGTCTTGCCTACGCCTGGCTCTCCGATGAGCACGGGGTTGTTCTTGGTCTTGCGCGAAAGGATGCGAATCACCGCGCGGATCTCCTGGTCGCGGCCGATCACGGGGTCGAGCTTGCCGCTGCGCGCCAGGGCCACGAGATCCGTGCCGTACTTCTTCAGCGCCTCGTACTTGGCCTCTGGGGTGTCTGTGGTCACGCGCTGGTTGCCACGCACGGCGGCCAACTCCTTCAGAACGCGCTCGGCAGTCACGCCCAGCTCAGTGAGCAGCCGCCCAGAAGGAGTGCTGCGACTCTCGGCGATAAACGCCATGAGCAGGTGCTCGACAGACACAAACTCATCTTTGAGGCGCCGGGCTTCATCACTGGCTCGCACGATGAGCTGGGAGAAACGCTGGGTCACGTAGAACTTGCCGGTCTCGGTCGCAGAACCCGTGACCTTGGGTCGCTTGTCGAGCTCTTCTTTGAGCCGGGCGTGCAAGGTGGGCACGGAAACACCGATAATCTCGAGGAGCACGGGCACGAGGCCGTCCTTGTCCTCGAGCAGCGCTGCGAGAAGGTGCTCTCCATCGACCTCTTGGTGGTTACTGCGCAGCGCGATGTCATGGGCGGCCTTGATGGCAGCGCGGGATTTCTGGGTCAGCTTGCTTTCGTCCATCGAGTTAACCCTTTTCTTGGCAGTGGCAAAGCCGAGCAAACTTGTTTCACGTCTTCTTTGTAAGCGCGAGAGGCGGGCAGTCGAGCGTCCCTTCTCGAATTTGAAAAAAAAAGGTCTCCCGCCCTAAGGTGAAAGGCCCAATGAGCGGCCCGAGTCCTCGGCAAATCCTCTCTCCATGGCCGACCAGTCGCACACGGCGCCGAGCCGCGACAGCACGGCGTAGAGGCCAAAGCGGATGCGCAGCAGGAACACGAGGTGACCTGGCAGCCGCAGCCTTGCGATGGCGAGCTTGTCTCGTGCCACCTGGGCCATTTCCACGCGGATGCGGCCGTCGATGGCATGGGGCCCGTCGCGCAGCATGGGCTCGAAGAAACCTCGCAGCAGCCGGCGGAGCTGGGCGTAGGTCGCGTCATTCGAAGAGGGTTCTCCGCCGATCTCGCGCAGAGCCTCGCACACCTTTGCCCTGTCATCGTCGCGCACCGCCGCTGCCAAATGCACAAACGCCTGCACAACCGAAGGCTCGAGCTTGCACACGCAGCCGTAGTCGAACACCGCGATGCGGCCGTCGTCCCGCAGGTGGTAGTTGCCAGGGTGCGGATCCGCGTGAAATAGACCGTGCCGGTACAGCGTCCCGATGTAAAAGTCGAACAGCGCAGCGCCCGCGCTGTCTCGCTGCGCCTGGTTTGCGCTTGCGCGAAAGTCCTCGAACTCGCGCCCTTTCTCCCATGCGGTCACAAGCACTCTGCGGCTACACCAATCGAGGTGGACCTCGGGCACGACGATGGTCGGATGGCCGGAAAACAAGCGACTAAAAACAACCTGGCGATCGGCCTCGAGCCGGTAGTCGCACTCCTCGAGGAGCCGAGTGCGGGTCTCACCCACGAAGTCTCGCGCCGTGGCGCCCACCCCGGGCAAAAGGAACCCTGCCAGGCCAGTCCCAGCCTCGGCTGCGGCAAAGTCCGAGCGGATCGCCTCTTCGATATCCGGGTGCCGGACCTTGACAGCCACGCTGGCGCCGCCGGGCAACTGACCGCGGTGCACCTGGCCGATGGAGGCCACGGCGACGGGTGTGTGGTCGAGTGCGGCGAGCAGCCTCTCGGCCTTGTCTCCGAGGTCCTCGCGAATCGAGGTCTCGATCAGCGGCCAGGGGGTTGCTGCAGACTGGGTTTGCAGCAGGCTCAGCACTCTGCGGGTCTCGGGCGGCATCTCCAGCTCGAGGTAGCTCATGATCTGGCCCATCTTCATGGGAAGGCCCTTGAGCTTTCCGAGTCGCATGACCAGGGCTTCGATGGACTTCAAATCCTTGTCGTCGAGAGTCCAGTCCTCGCCCTTTGCGCTCGCGGACAAGACGCCCCTGGTCAGTCCCAAAGCGCCCCTCGCCGTGCGCGCGAGCCTCCCTAACCCTCGCCCGAGCCCTCGCTCTGACGGAGCCCGCAACTCGTCGAGGAACGCTTGCCTTTGCGGTTCTTTTTTTTCTTTCATGATGAGAAGGGTACCCATCATTCCTGAGCTGGAACAGCGCGAGTTTTTCAGCCGGGCAAAAAAGATGCACCGTGTTCGGGGTGTTTTGAGATGTGTTAAGTTAAATGGACACTGCTCAGTGACATGACATGTTGATGTGTCATTATGGCTGGCCTCTAAGTTGGAACCATACGCATTCTCGTATCTAAAACACTGGCACGTATTCTGCTTGGTGTTCAGAGGGCCCGGCCCGATAAGGCGGCGACCGGATTTGGAAAGCACACTCCAAAGCGCCAAGAGCAACTTGGGCAGAGCAAAAAGGCTTGAGCCCTCGAATCAACGGAGAGGCAACATGTCACCAAGCAAACCGGTAAGTGCCTTGTATGTTTTGGTCGCCGCAGCAAAGGGGGCAATGATGAGATATTTTCTTGTCTTTATGACGCTTGGCATGGCAACCGGCGTTGCGTGCACCAAAGGTAGTGTTACGGAAGAACCGATTCATGACCCGGTTGATGACCAAGACCTGGTGAAAATTAGCGGCAATAAGAATCTGTTTCTGGTTCCTGTCAGCCAACAGCCGTTGTGGCACGATTTTCGATTTATGGCCACCCTTCCGGCCGCCACCATGGTGAACAAGGGAACACCTGCGATGGTCGCCCTGAATGCAAGCGGTTACATAAACCAGTATGTTGGAAATTACATCGAGCGCTATCAGCCGGACAATATCGTTTTTGTCGGTCAAGAGGCGGAGTTCGCCGATGTTCATTACAAGGCAGAAGAGGCGAAGGGGGCCAAGTTATTGGATAGCGCTCCAAACGGCCACGATGGCACCATTTCGGGCGCAACATGGAGCGAAGGGGGACTTGCGTTCGATGGGGTGGATGACACGGTGGACGTTGCCACCTATTCCGGGATAGCAGGCAACGCGGCGCGCACCGTGACCGCATGGATCAAGGCGCCGGCCGGTGCATCCGGGACCATTGCTGGGTTTGGCTCCTCGACCAAGAACGGGCAGAGATGGGTCGTTCGGCTGAGCGACTCCGGGCAGCTCGTGGTGGACGTGGGCGGTGCAGAGGTCGTGGGGTCGAGCCGCCTGGCGGACGGCACTTGGCATCACGTTGCCGCTGTCAAGGATCGCGACGTGACCGCTATCGACAAAATTATGCTATATGTCGACGGCAAACCCGAGGCGATAGAGGCGATCTCCGATGAACAAGGATCTGGCTTGGCGAACGGCCTCAGAGGGTACTGGGACCTTGATGACGGTGGGGGGCTCATCGCAAAGGACTCGTCCGGATTTGGTGCCCACGGGACGCTCAATACCAACGACGCGCGAAAGTTGGCCTATCCCGGTCCTGTCTACGTTAACGACTGCAAGCTCGGCGGTTGCCTAAGATTCGACAGCCGCGATCAGAACTGGGTCGAGATTCCAGGCCACTCTCACTTGGAGCTCAAGGAACAGTTCTCGGTGTCCTTCTGGATGAAACCCGACCATAGCGCGCTGCCCGATTGGAGCGGCGTCTTCTCCAAGGGCGGAACTTGGTACTACGGTTGGTATCTTGATCGCGTCGGGTCCGACCAAATCAGAATGCGTTGGTTCGGCGAGGACCAACAGGGGAGCGACCTCAATACAAACGTTCCCGCATTTGTCGACGGTCAATGGACCCACGTTGTGATGACCTACGATGCGCGCGATACCAAAAACGTGACGATGTATCTCAACGGCGCGAATGCCGGAGCTGGGACGATCACAAACCCAATGGCCCAAGGCGCACACAGCATTCACCTCGGCTCCAAGGAATACGGGGGCAACCCAGAGTCCTTCTACCACGGGCTCATCGACGAAGTCGCCATGTGGAATCGACCTCTCACAGAGGCCGACGTGGCAGTGCTCTACAAGGGCGGCGAGGGGTGCCCGATCACCAGCGACGGCACCGTGATCGACACGGCTACCAAAGCGAATCTGCAACTCGGGTCTTTTGAAGGGTCGGACTTCCTGCTCGGCACGCTCCGTGACGTGGGAATCTACAATGTGGCCTTGAATGCAGACGAAATCGCGAACATGGTAGGTGCCGCAGAGCAGAACCACGATAAGCATGTCGTTGTCGATTCGTCGAATCTCGAACGAACCACCATCATCCTCGCGCGCAGCTTCTGGAAAACCGCCGACACCGTGGTGCTGGTTTCGCGCGATGCCTACGGTGCCGCACTCGTGGCTTCGACGTTGGCGGCCAGATTGCAAAGCCCGCTGTTCTTCTACGACCAAACGCAGGGTATCTCCGCGGCAGTTGCTGACACTTTCAAGGAGCTGTCTGCCAAGCGCGCCATCATCGTGGGCCAAGACGCCGGGGTGCAGTCACAATTGTCCGCCGCTGGCCTTGAGAGCACAACCCTGCCTGACGACAAAGCTGTGATCGGTTGGATGATGGCCAATGAGCTTCCCGTGGACTATTTCGCCGTCTGCAACATCAACGACCGCAAAACAGGCTTCACCAAGAAAGCGTCCCTCGGCGCGGCGCTTCTCGCGACAGCCCGTCAGGGAGCCGTGGTCGCGCTTGACTTCGAGGCTGATTTCAATCACCCGTTTTGGTATGAAAACCAAACCTCGTCGCGTCCGAACGGCGCACCCGACAGCGCGAGCGGGATCTGGTACACCGGCACCGTGCGTCTGAACAACACGTCGCACCCCTTTTTGATCAGTCTGTCCTCAAATCAGTCCCCCGAATCCAACTATGATGTGATCAATATTGATTTGAACGACAATGGGAGCTTTGGCGACGCTGGCGAGCTTTTACTGCGCTCAGACGTCGTTGCCATCGGCGGCAAACGCTACTCGGTGGCCACTGGAACATGGGAAAGACTGGCTCCAGGCCATGTGCGATTCACCTATCCCTCATCAGAGGAGCTTAAAGAGACGTTGGCGAAATACTACGCGGCGAGAGGGGGGCACCCGAAATACATGGCAATGATCGGACTTCCAGACGTATTGCCCATGGGGATCACCTACGCCGCTATGTATCCAGACGTGGACTACTTGATTTCCGATCAACTCCTCGCCAATGTCGACGAGGATCCGTTCTACGAGATCGCGATGGGGCGCATCCTCGGGCTCGACACGACCCTCAGTACGTTGCTCGCGACCCGTTCTGTCACCTACGATGACCTGGTATCCGACCATTGGGCGCGCAACTACCTTCACCTCGGGGAGTTCGGCGATGTGTACTCTCAAGTCTCCACCACCCTCGATAATGTGGGGTTCGACGTCCACTACCACACCTTTCCCAAGGAGCTCGCCGAGCCGGATTTCGACATGACAAAAGTGAGCATTGCCGTTCAAGACGACCATGGCGGTCCTGGTGGATTCGGAGGTCTTCATGCGGGAACGACGGAGTTGCTGGCGCCGATGTTGGTAGAGGCGGGTGGCTGCAACGTGGCCGGTCTCGATGAGGATTTCTATCCTGCGACGTTTGGAAACACGGTCACGCGCCAAGGGGCGATCGGCCTTATGGCCAGCGTTCGCGGCACCGGCTCGCCCAAAAATTACCACCGCCAAAATCTGTTCGTTGCGATGGCGTCTGGGATGACAGTCGGAGAGTCCTTTCTGCACGGACTCAACGGGCTCGTCGCGGCAGACTACCATAATTACTATATCTACGGACTCGCCAACTACACCGACCCGGCATTGCGGCTCCACATACCGGGGCCACCTGAGCTACAACCTGCACACATCGAAGGCCTCGAAGACAGAATGGTCGCCCATGCCCCGGAGAAAACCTTCACCTGGGTAGATCCCTCTAACCCGGACTTCCACTTTTTAACAGCGGCAGGTCTCGCCGCGCTAGAGAACAGCATTCCCGTGTTCACCGTGGCGTGGACCACGACGAAGCAGATTACCTCCGTGTCACAGCAAGCGGATGTCCCCGCACCGCTTGGATGGCAGGGGTACAAGCTCGATCACAACCAAGATGGGACTGTGACAGTCCGATTTTTGGTTCGTTTTCATGAGCTCGACGCAAAGACAGGAGCGATTTTGCAGTCTGTAGACAAAATCGACTACTTTTTTGAAGGTCTATGAGAGGAGAGACCGAAGCAAGAGAACAAACAGGGTTGAATGGGCTCGACCGCTCGCGCCTATGCCGACCTGGCAAGCGCAGCCGTCGCCACTTTTGGCGTCTGACGCGTCGTCATCGGTGTCTGCGCTCGCGCATCCCGAGTCGTCGACCGTTGGCGGAACCCATCCGGTGCTGCCCTCGGGCTTATCTTCGAGAAGCACGCGCTCAATGGGCATGGCCGCGGCAGTGGATTCGATGAGCAGGTTGGCCGGGATGTCGTTCCATCGAGCCATGAAGCCGTCGGGCCAATTCCCTGTGGCTGCCTGCACGCCGTCCACGAGGTAGACAAAGCCCGAGTCGGTCCATTCGATAGTCACCGTATGAGGCTGGCTGAGATCGAGCCCCGTGGGCCCCGCGACCTCGAGCAGAGTGGAGTCGTCTGCGCGCACCTTGAAGCTCGCGAGGTCATAGACTCCAAAGGACGGATAGGTGGGGAACTCGCCACCGCCGTTCTGCGGCGCTTCGGCCGTGACGAGAATGCTGAAGGCCCCCCCTGAGAGCTCGCACGGGCCGAGTTCCACCGTGAGCCGGTGCGGCCCAGCACCGTTCACCGCAAAGGTGTCGTAGCTGAGGAGCCGGGTCGCGGCGCCGCTTCGCATCCACACGCTGCCCTTTGCCTCGCCGCCTTCGAGCGTGGGATTGGTCCAACCCCCAGGGTCGTTCCACATGCGGTTGAACCCTGTGCCTCTTCCTCGGTCATTGGTCTGCGGGTTGCCGTCGTCGAAGCTGTCGGCGATGAGCACGCTCGGCGGCGCCACCGCGATGGTCACGAGACTGGTCACTGCATTGCTAGGGGCGCCCTCTTGATAGGCGGTGACGCAGAGTGCGAAGGCTTGGTCGGGCCTATCGGCGTAGGCGGCATCTGTCACGCGGATGGCCCCTGTCATCTCGTCGACCTCGAAGAAGTCGGTGTCGCCCTTTGCAGAAAAGCGGAAGAGCTCTGCCGTGGGGTGAAGGACCTCGAGCTGTCCGACGTGCTCGCCGACCTGGGCTGCTCCGATGACCAGGGTCATGTCGTCGAGGCGCGGGGCGGGAGTGTCGCTCGTGGGCACAGGAGCGGTGGTGAAGTCGACGTTCCAGCGGATGTTTTGGCGCAAGGTGTCGAGCTCGCGTCGCACCCAATCGAGCGGATGGCTGGCCTGCGAGCCAGGTGTGCCCGCTTCGCTGCCGCCGCGATCGGAGAACGCGTGGATGACGATTTCGTCGTAGGCTCGCGCCTCGATCTCATGGGTGCCAGCGGCCAAACCAAAGTCGCCAGGGTAGAAGACCTCACCGCTATCCGCTGCGACGAGAGCTCCATCCACGTACCAATCGACCTTGATCACCTCGGGATCCACCACGTCCACCCAGAGCGAGCTCGGATTCTTCAGGACCTCGCCCTCCTCCATCCAGCTGTCGAGCGGGTCGATCCAGCGTTGATACATGTTGAGGATCACTCGCTCGCGCTCTATTGGGTTGCCGAAGTCGTCCATGGGGCAGCAGCTCATGTAGCTGTTGTTCGTCGGTCGATAGCCGTGGCCGGTCGTGCCGTTATCCCAAGGGATCGGATAGGTCGCGACAACCTCGTCGACCTTGACGCCCGTGTGTCCCTGGCTATTGTGGCCAAACGGCTCGGTGTAGCCGAGCCACCAGCTCCAGTGGATTCCGCTCGCATCGTTGGTGCTGTTGGGCCAGCCGTCCGATGCCGTGGCGTTGGGATAGATGTCGCCGAGCCCGTGCACACAGTGTCCGAGCACATGCAGCATGTATCCGCCAGAGTCGTTCCCGCCGTACTCCATGATGCCCTTGGGATAGTCGAAGCACTCGCCAGCAGGGGTCGAGTGGGTGCGCGACTGCACGGCTACGAGGTCGTAACCAGGCGCGCCGACACGGGCGTCGGCCCGCATCTCGTTGTCCCAATCCGGCGCTACGGGATCAACCGCAGAATCGCGATACGCGGCAATCACGTTGAGGAAGTTTTTGTACCGTCGCCACTCCACCGCGGCCTCAAGCATGTAGTCCGAATAGGTCGTAGCAGCTGCGCGCTCGGCATCGTGGTTCTTTTCGCCGCCTTCGACGTAGCACGCCTTCCCGATACCAGGCGCCGGATCTCCTCCAAACGTCTGGGAGGAGCAAACGATGCTGTCCGTGGCGGTCTGATACAGAAAGGCGCCGTTGGCGCCATAGGCCACGCTCCTCGTGCCTGTGAAGCTGCACAGCTCGCCTTCTCCTGCGCAGTGCCCGTAGCCCGCTGGTGCGTCCGTGCCGTAGCCGTAGAAGGTGATGGCGAGGTCGATGCGGTTTCGCGACGGACCGCTGCGATGAAGGACCTCAGATCCCGTGGGGTGGGCAAGGACCGTTTGGGAGCACAACCAGACCAAGACAAATGCCCCGAGTGGACCCATGGTGGAAGTCAGGTTCATGAGGCTCCTCCTTTTTTTTGTTCTACATCTAGAATAAAAGATGGAACTGAGGCATCCAAACAGCGAGCCAAAATAAAAAAGTATTTGAGAAAGACAAATGGAGCCTTCATGAAAACCATCATTTCTCCTTTCATTCTCCTTTTCGCGCTCCTTTGTGCAGGGGGCTGCACCGCCAACCAGTCGGTCAAGATCGACGGCAGAGGCAAGGGCACGGCCACGCTCAAGATCGAGGTCCAGAAGCTGTTCGCCGACTACTTCAAAGGCGAGGAAGGGGGCAAGGTCTTCGATACGGCGAAGATCAAGCAGGGGATGGAGAAGCGGCGCGGCTTCAAGGTCACGAGGATTGCCTCGCCGACGCCCGAGACCCTCGAGATGGACCTCGCCTTCGAGGACATCCGCTCGTTGTTCTCCAACGATAACCCGCCCGACAACGACGGAATCGTCCGCATCACGGAGAAAGATGGCAAGACCAACTTGAGCTTCCACCTCGATCGGGCCGCGGCCAAGGAGCTCGGCAACCTGTTCTCCGACGTGTCGAACCCGGCGTTTCGGGAGATGAGCCCACGCAAGCAAAGGACTCGCACGCAGGCCGAGTATCTCGAAGCCATCGAGTTTGCGGTGGGCAAAGAGGGGCCGCCCCTCATGAAGGCCTCTTTCATCAAGATCACGTTGATTCCGGACGGAAAGCTCGTGTCCCAGGCCGGAGGCAAGGTGGAGGGCGATGCGGTGGTGTTCGAGGTGCCGATCCTGCGCGTGATGATGCTCGAGAAGCCTCTCGCCTACGCGGTCACGTTCATACCAGCCAAGACCGCTGCCCCGAAGAAGAAAGCCAAGGCCAAGTAGCCTACCCCTTGGTCGTTCGGCGCTTCTTGTCGCAAAAGAAGGCTGAGATGATTCCAAAAATCAGAATGTAGGCGCTCACCTCAAAGGTAAACGAAAATGCCTCGCAGATGCGGCGCTTGAAGCTTCTCTGAATCTTCGGGTACACGCGCCGTATCTCCTCGACTTGAGTCACGAACACGGCTTCCATCTTCTTTTTCATGAAGCCGGGCATCTCGTCGAGCGTTTCGGTTTTTTTCTTCTCGATCTCGCGCAGAACGTCGTCCAGGGTGCCCATCTTGCGCGACTGCGAGAATTTCACGGCCTCTAGTCGCTCGAGCAGCGGCTTCTTGATCTGCTCGCGCAGGGCGTCGTTTTTCTTGACCAGGGCGATGGTCTCGGTCTTGGCCAGTGCCACTTTGTCGTTGATGGTGTTCGTGAACACCGTGACGATGACCGCGACGCCCATCACCGTGCCCACGGTGCGGGCCATGTTGCCGACGCCTGAGGCAATGCCCATTTTATCTGGAGAGACCGAGCGGATCATCGAGCCCACGATCGGCGCCATGGCCGTGCCTATCCCAGCGCCGCCGACGATCAGGCGCCAGATGATGTCCCGGTTGGTCGCGTGCTCTGTGAGGCCACCGTAGAGATAGATGGATGTGGCGAGGATCGCCATGCCCACGACGGCGAACCAGCGCGAGCCGACCCGGTCGGATAGGATCCCGGCCACTGCGGAGAAGACGGTCGATGAGAGGGGCAGGGCGGTGATGACGAGGCCTGCCTTGAGCTCGGTCATGCCCATGACTTGAGTGAGAAAGAAAGACAGGAAGAAAACGCCGTTCATCGTCCCGACGCCGAGGAAGAACATCGTGATGCTGCTCGCCGAGAAGGGCAAAGACCGCAACATCTCGAGGGGCAACATCGGTTCTTTGGAGCGCATCTCGACCACCGCGAACAACACGAACGACACGGCGGCCATGAAGAACAGGGACAGGATGGTGATGGAGGTCCATCCAAAGTCGTTGGCCTTGATGAGGCCGTACACCAGGGCGAACGAGCCGGCTGTCAGGGCGAGCATGCCGGGCCAGTCGATGATATGGGAAGCCGTGGGGTCGCGGGACTCTTCGATGAGCAGCGCGGTCATGACGAGCGTGACGCAGCCGATGGGCACGTTGATGAAAAAGATCCACTGCCACGACAGCTTGTCGGCGATGATGCCGCCGAGGGTCGGCCCGCTGGCAGCGGCGATGCCGGCGATGGCGGCCCAGATCCCGAGCACGGCGCCGCTTTTTTCAGCCGGGAAAAGGCGCAGGGCGATGGGGATGGTCAGGGGTACCAGCATGGCAGCAGCCAGCCCTTGAAGGACGCGGAAGAAGACGAGCCAGTTATCTGTGGAGGCCACGCCGCACAAGAGCGACGTGAGGGTGAATAGAGCCAGACCCATGGTAAAGACCCGCTTGCGGCCAAACTGGTCGGCGACCCGCGATGCGGTGATGAGCGGCACGGCGAATGCGAGGTTGAAGCCGTTG
>JALOQD010000085.1 GCA_025453525.1 Myxococcota bacterium | reverse complement strand
GGCTACTGCCCAGGCCCGGCCTTGAGCTGCACCTTGTTGAACGTGAAATCCGAGAGGTCGACGATCAGCAGGGTGGCGAGGAGCCTCGGCTCTTTGAAGTCGTCGCGCGCAAATCATGCGCAGGCCCCGTTCTACCAAGTGCCGCGCGGCGCTGCTCACCGAGCTCGAAAGCCGAATGACCGCTGCTTTCCATGCTCGGGCTTCTTAGCGGGTCGTTGAAAAAAATCTGGCTCCCGAACGTCAATGACAAGACAGAACTGAAACCAACGACCCTTGTCTTAGCGAGAGTTCCACGGACCGCTGAAGTCGAAACCCTGGTCGAGGGCATTGAGGTTTTCCTGCGCCGCGCGGTGATTGGAGTCTATCGCGAGTGCCTTGCGTAGGTGCTGTTCAGCCTCCCCTCGTCTTTTCTGTGCCATGAGCACTACGCCGATTTGGTTGTGAGCGGACGCGTTCTCCGGCTCGAGCTCTAGGGCTCGGCGCAGCACCATCTCCGCGTCGACGAAGCGCCCTGTGCGCCACAGCACAAAGCCCAGGTTCACGAGGTAGCTGGCCTGCTTGGGCGCAAGACGCACGGCCTCGCGAGCCAAACCCTCAGCCGCCTTCAGGTCTCCCACCGACGCCTTGAGCACGGCCAGGTTGTTCCGCAGCGCTGGGTCATTGGGTGTAAAGGCAATAGCGCGCTCGTATTCGGCAACGGCCTCGGGCGTGTGTCCCACCACGGAGAGGATCTGCGCTAGGTTCGCGCTGAGATCCACGTCGTTGGGGTCAATGGCGACTGCCTGACGTGCGAACCTCACGGCCTCGTCAGCGCAACCAGCCTGCAGCAAGGAAATGGCGAGATCTCCTTGCACCGAAGCGTCTTTGGGCGAAAGCGCAGAGGCCGCAAGCAGCAACGGCACGGCCTCGTGCCCGCGGTGAGCGAGGACGAGCTCCCTCCCTTCATCGTGGAGCGCGTCGACACCTCTGCCCCGGTTTGGCGCCGGACCTGCGTCGATAGGAGGGCAGGCAGAGGGAGACCCTGGCGCTGGCGCCTCGAGTGGTTCGGGTACGGCGGCATATTGGGGGGAGCGTTCGCCCTGCGGTGCGATAGGTGGATCCTGCGCAGCAGCTCCGCATCCAGCGACAAAAAAAATAGCGAGGCACACGGGTCTCATGGCTGTTTCTCAGCGGCCTTGCTGCGGCGCCGGCGCTCCATCTTCAGCTCGACGACCTTGCCCTGTCGTTCTACGGACAACACCGCTATCGAGCCCAAAGGTCCGCGCAGCGCGGCCTGGACCATCTCGATGGATGCATTGCTGATGTCCTTTTTGTCTACTGACAAGATCCGATCGCCGGCCTGCAGTCCATCGGCGCGATCCACGGAAGCGACGGTCGTGGCCGCGGTCTTTGTGTTGTAGCGCACTTCGGCATCGATCCCGGCTATCCACGGATCTTGCCCCTGGGCGCAACCCACGGCGATAGTGACCGCAATGAGAAGCGGCGTCAGCCTTTTTTTTCCCAGTGCCCAAAGCATGTTTCGTTGAATCCTCTCTACTCCGGCTTCACCCACGTCAAGACGCTAGTATACTACTCTGGACGAATTGTCACGGGAGAGACCATGACCAAAACCCATAGACAGAAGTCGCCGCCCTTGCCCGCCCTTTTGATTGTTATCCTTTTCGATCCATGGGGTTGCTCGAACGGTTCAAAGACCGCAGATACTGTGAGCGAAACGACCGAAACAGCCACCGTCGATACCATGAGCGACACGGAAAGCCTGACCGAGGAGGACGAAACTCCACCGGAATTGCCATCCTTGTGTTCTCTCGTGCTGGAGGGGACCTCAGCGAGCGAACCCGTTGGTCGCGCGAACTCCACCAAGGGGGATGCACGGTGGCCAACCCTGGCGATGAGCGGTGAAGAGGGCTTCTTTGTGATGGGCTACAAGGATGGAGAGGAACCTCGCGACTGGGACGTCCGCATCGCTCCCTACGACTGCGCCGTGCATGGCACTCCCCTCCCTGCCCCACTCTCGCCGAGCGAACCTTTGGCCAAGGGGACTTCTTCGCGATTCCCAGCCGCTGTGGCAACCGCGGAGGGTTACACGGTGGTTTTCGAGGATACTCGCTGGGATCACGACTGCGATGCAAAAGATCTGGCCAATTGTCGCTCCGACCTCGGCATGATCGCCCTCGACCCAACAGGAGAGCCCGTGGCCGGGGATGATCCGGTTCGTCTCACCGCAGACAGCGCCGTAGCAACCCGGCCGAGCATCGCCGCCACTTCCACAGGCACCCTGGTCGCTTGGCTCGAGGCGGCGCAGGACGGAGCTGGCAACGCGTTGGTCTTACCAGTGGACTCAAAGGGCAACCCTGGCAGCGCGCTATCGCTGACGCCAAAGGAAGATGCGGACGGCGAGAGTCGCGTGCAGCTCGCCAGCAGCAAAGAGCAAGCGCTCGTCGTGTTTGGACTGGCCGATCCAGAACGCATCGGCGCTGTCCTGCTCTCGGCCAATGGAACCGCGCCCGGCGACCTGCTGGTTCTGGACGAAGGCGGCTCGTGCCGCAACCCGGCGGTCGTCGCCACGCAGGACGGATACCTCGTGCTGTGGCGACGGCAGATCACGAATGACTACGAAATATTCGCGCGTTCCGTGTCCCAAACGGGCGAGCTTCGGCCCATCGAGCGGATAAGCTACACGACCACGGATGTCCGCGCGCCCTTCGTGGCGTGGAATGGCACGAGTGCCTTGGGGGTGTGGACATCGGACCGCCTCAGTGGAGCGAAGGCCTGCTTGCAGACATCGTGCGCCCCCCAGGTTCTGGCAGCGGTGCTGCAGCCCAGCGGCGCCTTGGCCTCTACCGAAATCGCGGTTTCGAACGATGTGAATGAGCAGACAAGCCCAACCGCCGCTTGGGACGGCAGCGGTTGGCTCATCGCTTGGGAAGGGCGTCGCAACTTGCGCCAGGAGGTCTTCTATGCGCGGATTGACTGTGACCAATAACGCGAGATCTAGACGGGTTTTGGGGCGAGCGTTGACAGGTCGATGCCTGGGTTATAGGGTTATCTGTCATCCGATAGTCGTCGATTTCGACGCGGTTGGTTAGGGCCGGAAAGCGACTCTGATGTATAAACTCGTCATATGTGACGATGAAGGCAAAACGACAATCGTACCGTTGATACGGGACGAAATTGCGATTGGTCGAAAAGAGGGAAACACGATTCGGCTGACGGATCGCAACGTTTCACGCGGTCACGCTCGCCTCATTCGCAAGGGCGACAAGTTCCTCATCGAAGACATCGGCAGTCTGGTGGGCACCAAGGTCAATGGCTCGCTCCTGCGTGCGAGCTCATTGGAGGTTTCACCCAACGACCACATCACCATCGGCGACTACTCCATCTCCATTCGAACCGATGTCTCGGCTGACGTTCCCCTAGGGAGGCAGTTGGAACTGACAGAGGAGGCGGGGATCGGCAAGGTGACACCCTTTGCCAGACTAGTGATGATCAAGGGCCCAACCTTGGGTCGTGAGGTGGAGCTGACAGCAGAGCTCTACGTGATCGGCCGTTCCGAAGAAGCAAACTGCCGCATCGAAGATCCTTCCATCTCCCGCGCCCATGCACGCATCGACCTCGAGGGCAACGACTGGACCATCTCAGATCTGGACAGCGTCAATGGCATCCTCGTCAATGGCTTTCACAAAGATGATTACGTCCTCAAAACAGGGGATGTCATCGAGATGGGCGGCGTGCAGCTGCGCTTTGTCGCCCCAGGCGAACCCTACGAGTATCTGTCGCCCAACAGAACAGAGACCACCGCGCCCGTGGTCGAAGCACCGTCACGCACCCCTTTGCTCCTCTACATCCTCGGAGGCATTGGCCTGGCTGCTGTCATTGCGATCACCGTCGTGCTCAACACCCTGCCTTCCCAGACAGCGGAGGCCAAGGACGGCAGGGCCACGGACGATACTTCCCTGGATACCAGCGAACAACGTTCGCCCGTCGAGCTCGTGCAGCTGGGCAAGGACAAAATGCAGTCGCAGGAGTGGACCGAGGCGGCGCGGCTTTTCGCTCTGGCGCTCCAGCAGCAACCAGGCAGCACCGTAGCGGCCGAGCTCAAGAAGACCTCCATCGCCGAGTCCGATGCGTTGGCCGCGCTCAACGAGAGCGGGGCCTTTGTAGAGAACAAAGATTTGCGCAAAGCCCTGAGCGCCTTGGAGCGCATACCTCGCTCGAGCCGCTACTTCGACGACGCTCGGATCCGCGAACTGTCCGAAAAACTGTGTCTCGAGCTACAGACCAAGGCACGCAACTCCATTGCGCAGAGAGCGTTCGGAGCCGCCGAGCTGACACTCAGCTCAATCGACGATCTCGCGCAGGTTTCAGAGTCTTGCGCCCTGGCCCGCAAGAGCCTCCTCGAAGAGCTGTACCGTGCTCGGGTTGCAGCGCCTGACGAAGGCAGAGGGTCGCCTCCTCCCTCGAACAAGCACACGCAGCATTCGACGAAATCCACTCAAAGCGAAGAGGCCGAGCGGCCTCCGGTGGGCTTTGCCGGGAGCGACAACCCCTATCGGCAAGTGGGCGGCAGTGGCAAGTCCGGCCAGGACACGCAATCGGATCCGGTGGGTGAAGCGCGCGCGGCAATGCAGCGCGGCGATACCAAAGGCGCCATCCGCATTCTCGAGCGCGGAGGCAACAGCCGCTCACTTTTGGAACTCGGGCATGAAAAGGACGACTCAGACAGTCCTCGGCCTTCCACGGGATACCCAGTTTCCTCGTATCGGTCTTTTAGCGGGTCGTTGATTATTTTGGTTCCATTAAGCGAAATTCTCGGTTGTGGGGATGCGGATACTGAAGCGGGTTTCGACGCCCGGCGCGCTGATGACAATGACGTCTCCACCGTGGGCTTCGGCGATGTGTTTGACGAGGCAAAGGCCAATTCCAGAGCCGCGCGGTTGCTTGGTCCCTTGACTCGGCACGCGGTAGAAACGCTCGAACACGCGGCGCAGATGTTCCTGTGGGATTCCGATGCCATGGTCGTAGACATCGATGCACAACCATGAGCCCTCTCTGTGGACCTCGACGCCGACGAAATCCGTGCCGATGGCGTACTTGGCCGCGTTGTCTACGAGGTTCACGATGGCCAGGGCGATGGCGTGCTCGTCGACGACGATGGAAGGCAGGCCAGAGGCCATGGCGAGCTCGATGCCCACGCCGGACTTCGCCACTCTATGGCGGGCCAGCTCGACGCTTCTCTCTACCACCTCTCGAGGGCTTGCAGTGGCGAATTCGTAGACCCCCTTGCCACCCTCGATACGCGCCAAGTTGAGGACGTTGTCGATGAGACCCGTCAGGCGCTCGGTCTCGCGAAGAATGACCTCGTGGTAGGACTTGGCCTTCACGGCGTCTTTGACGCTGCCCATGAGCAGCAGCTCGCCGTACATGCGAATGAGCGACAGCGGGGTCTTGAGCTCGTGGGATACGTTGGCGATAAACTCGCTTTGCAGCCGGTTGAGCCTTCGCTCCCGTACGACGACCAATCCGAGAATAATAAAACCGAAGGCGATGACCGTCACCGTGGCCGGTACGAGCAGCACCTCGGAGAACCACTTTGCCTCGGCGCTGGACGCAAACAGGGCCGCCGCTTTCATCGCCACTTGCAGCCGCCATTTATACAAGGTGGAAGGAAAACGTCGAGAAACGACGTATTCGCCAGCGTCCTCGATCGATTGGCCGAAGATCACGCGGTTCTTGTCGTCCACGATGTTGGCCACGCGATCCTCTCCCACATCCTCTATGAGGGGAGCCAGGAGGCTGCCGAGCAGCTCTTCTTCGTCGTAGACGATAATCGCTGTGTACAGCCTGTTATCGAAGGGCGTGGTCATGTAGGTCGCGAG
Organism: Myxococcota bacterium; assembly: GCA_025453525.1. GTDB lineage: Bacteria > Myxococcota_A > Polyangia > JAAYKL01 > JAAYKL01 > JALOQD01. The sequence continues at coordinate 15,882 of JALOQD010000085.1, read as the reverse complement.
CACATATTCGCTGCCCATCGCCTTGTGGAGATGTTTGTAGGCATCGAGTGAAGCGTAGGGGTCGATTTCTGGAACCACCTGTTGTCGCAGCTCGCGCAGTCTTTGAGCGAGATGCTGCGGCTGATCGCCGACGCGGGTGTACCAGGAGACAATTTCCGACTGGTCATCGACAACAGCGGCGAGAACGACCAGGGGGTTGAACCGAGCGGCGCGGCGCCAGCGGTCGCAGGCTTCTAGGGGCGCTGCTGGGCTGATGGCGGAGAGCACCGTGTCGTCTGTCGTGGCAACGACGTGCTCGATGCGGTCGATTCGCTCCTTGGCGACCAAAAGCGTGCTCTCAGCGATGGAGCGCTCGCCCCATTCGCCAAAGGACAGCGCCGTGCCAAAGGCGATGCGAGCGAGCACGAACAGGGCCAGCATCATGAGTGGAAAGAGGATGAACAGGGAATGGCGAAGAAGGAAGCGCAAGGCGGCTCAGCCGTGCTCTCGCTCGGCCTTGAGGGGTCGGCTCATCAGCTCGCTCACCGCCTCATGGGGCAAGAGTTGTCCGTCGATGAGCCGGACGACGACCTCGGTGATCGGCATTTCGATGCCGATCCGGCAGGCCAGCTCCAAGGTGGAACGCGCGGTCTCCACGCCCTCGGCCACGGTGCGGGTGCTCGAAAGGATGTCGAAAAGCTTCTCGCCCTTGCCGATGCGGATGCCGACCTGGAGGTTGCGAGACAGCTGTCCTGTGCAGGTGAGCACGAGATCGCCGATGCCGGCAAGACCCGCTAAGGTGAGGGGGTTGGCGCCGCAGGCCACCGCGAGGCGCGAAATTTCGGCCAGGCCCCGGGTGATGAGCGCGGCCCGAGAGTTCAGCCCGAGGCGCAAGCCTTCGGCCGCTCCCACGGCAATGGCGATGACGTTTTTGAGCGCGCCGCCAAGCTCGACCCCCACGACATCGTCGGTCGTGTAAATGCGGAAGCACTCGCAAGACATCGCGTTTTGAACGCGAACGCCGGTGGGCTCGTAGCTCCCGGCAACCACGACGGCCGTGGGCTGTCCCTCGGCGATCTCCTTGGCAAAGCTCGGGCCAGACAGGAAAGCCAGGCGCGAACGCGCCGACGACCCCAGCACGGCCTCGAGCACCTCGGACATGAGCGCGCCGCTGCCGCGCTCCACGCCCTTGGAAGCGCACACGACGATCGCGTCCTCTTCCAGGAAGGCGCTGGCTCGTTGCCACACGCCGCGCAGCACCTGAGAGGGTGTGGCCGACAGCACCAGAGAGGCACCCCGAAGCGCCTCGGAGAGATCTGTTGTTGCGCGCAAGTTCTGCGGCAGGTCGAAGCCGGGCAAGAAAGCCTGGTTCAGGTGGGCCTCATTGATTTCGTTCGCCACCTCTTTTTCGTAGGCCCACAGGCAGGTATCCCCGCCGCCCTCCGCTATCATTCGAGCCAGGGCCGTGCCCATGCTGCCCGCACCAAGGATGGTGATACGTTCTTCAACCATGGTGAAAAGGATAGGCCGAACCAAGGGAATATGGCAAGGTGGGCGGGTTTGTCATAGAAGAAGCAGGGAGAAATGGTCAGTACAAGCCCCGACACCTTGGCCCCACAAGGGAGCGGCCGCGGGAGACGATGGTTCATCGGCACGATGGGCGCAGCGCTGTCCGTCGCTGGCCTATGGTATGTCTTTACAGGGATCGAGTTCGATGAGCTCGTCGTTTCGGTCCATCGAGTCCGGGTGCTGCCTCTGTTGGCCTCTCTTCTCACCTACTGGGTGGGGCTCCTCACAGTGCGGGGACTCTTGGTGCGCCATCTGCTGCGGCCTGCGGGCGGCATCGGTCTGGGAAAAGCCTGCAAGTACATTCTCGTCGGGTACATGGCCAACAACGTACTGCCGTTCAAGGCCGGTGAGATCGCGCGCAGCGGCGGCATCGCGCGGGTGACGAAAATTCGATTCAGCACGGTGCTCGGCAGCCTCGTCGTCGAGCGGTTGCTCGATGTCGTGATGCTCGGCCTCGTGGGTCTTGCGGCCATTGGGGTGGCGCCGATGCCTCGAGCTCTCCAGAACGCGGCTTGGGTGAGCGCCGGCTTGTTCGTCGTGGCCTTTACGCTCTTCGTGCTCGTGGCGCGGCGAAGCTGGCAGGAGAAAGCCCACGATTCCAGCAATCGCATCCAGGTGCTCGTGTGGAACCTTCTGGTCAGGTTGATGGCCGGACTGCGCAGCCTCGGGACCGTCAAGGGCGCGGTCATCGCCGTGTCGCTTGCTACGGCCATCTGGATTCTCTCTCTGGCGTCGTATCTCTTGAGACTGATGTCGTTCGATTTGCCCTCGAGCGTCGCCATGGTGCTCGTACTGGTCGCCTGCGTGGGATTCGCGAGCATTTTCCCCTCCACTCCGGGCTACCTCGGGGTGTATCACGCCGCAGTCGTGTTCGCGCTGACCACCTTGGGTGTGGACAAGGGGACAGCCGCTGGCTTCGCGGTCTTTTGCCACCTGACGGACATTATCCCCGGTTCGCTGCTCGGTGCCCTGGCCCTGACGATGGAGGGCCTGTCATGGCGCGATTTTAAGCGCTCGACCCAAGCGGTGATAGAGAGCTCGCCGTAGCGTTCGCTTCGGCCGCTCGCACCAGATCCAACAGCTTTTCAATGGGGGGTGTTTCGCCGGCGAGGCGCTGCTTCTGCAGGACGTCGCGAGCCTCAGCGACCTGCCGCACCGACGCGATGGGCCAGTGTTCGGGCAGTGGCTCCATGTAGGCATGGGATGGCCCCTTGACGTCGACAAAGATACGGCGCATGGCGATCGCGGCTCTGGCCACATCCATGGTCGAATGCCGCCAGTTCTCACCGATGCCGCGCAGGTTGTAGAGCTTTCGCGCAGAAGGCGCGGCGATCGGCGCCGTGGGTGAGACGAGAAAACGAAACAGATGATAGCTGTGGAACGCGTTGGCCCGAGCCCCACTCGGCAAAGAGGAGATGAACGACGCCGTCTGCTCGCAAGAGCGAGCGCTCTCCCCGGGAAAACCCACTACAAAAGTCGAGAACGTACTGATTCCTTGCCGATCGAGCGCGTGGATTCCCTGCAGCGCTTTGTCGGGATCGAGCTTCTTGTCCATCTTGCGCAGAATTTCGGGGTCGCCGGATTCGATGCCGAGCAGCGCCTCGGCGCACCCCGATTCCCGCAGGGCGCAGGCCAACTCGTCGTCCAGGACGTCGGCTCGCAGGAACGCTCGCCAGCGCAGCTCCAGCCGAGCCGACGAAAGGGCCTTTGCCAGCTCGAGGAGCCGGCGGCGGCCAGCCGAGAGGTTGTCGCCCACGAGGTAGACGCGGCGCGGCGCGGGCATGACCTGGGCCAGGGAGGTCAGCTCCTCTACCATGCTCGCCGCAGAGCGCAGGCCGAGTCGTTGCAGGCTGGGGAAGTCGCAGAAACCGCAGCGCATGGGACACCCAGTGCCGCAGCTGATGGGCACCTCGCCGCCGACGAGCTTGGGGTAGTGCTTTCTCCAATCGACGAGCTCTGCGTCGACATCCACGCGCGGTGTCTCTCCGTCTGTGAAGATGTAGCCGCTCGGGCGGGGGAGCGCGAGCCCTGGAAGATCTGAATAGTCGAGCCCGCGTTTGACTCGTTCGGCCATGGCCGCGAGGGTGGCCTCTCCCCCGTCTGCGCAGATCACCGCCGAGATGCCGGCGTCGGCCTGGGCGTCCATGAGCAGGAAATGGTGAGACAACGCCTCTAATGTGAAAGCCTGGGCGATGCGGCGGACCCCGGGCACCCGCCACATCCAGTCTGGCAGGACTCCTTTGATTTGCCCCTCGTCGAGCAAGCGGCGGGCGAGAACGGCCTTGCGCACGGCCATGCCCCCTACGACGATAGGGGTCTTCCCGGCCACGGTTCGCAGTCGAGCCACGATACGTCGAATCTCCTGCGCGTTGCCCACAGGTGGGAGCCAGGTGGTGGAGAGCGCGATGAGGCTCACTCCGTTTTCAATGTGGGCGACGAGCTCGTCCCACTGCTCCTCTACCGAGGCGATTTCCAAAAACGACAGACCGCGCCGCGCCAAGTAGTCCTCGAGGTAGAACGGCGTGAGCACCGACACGAGGCGAAAACTGCGTCGGTCTTGTTCAGCGTGCTCCCGAGCGACCGGGAAATCTTCGCGTCGAGCCAGAGCCCGCAACAAGGGAAAATCAGCGGTCTCTCCCCCGATTTCCAAGTTCAAGTCGCGATAGACGCCTGCGGCTCCACTGACGGCAAACCCCTTGCTCCGAGTGATGAACAGCACATCGGTTTTCATGGACGCCCCTTTCCGGTCCACTGTAGCCCGCGTAACGCGCGCGAAGCAACCGACTTGAAACCGATCATGGTCCAGCGAATGCCCTGCATCTGCCGAAATCGTATATGCACATGCAGGAGCAGCGGTCGGTTTCCGGCTCGTCGCGCTCGGTGAGCACGTAAACATCTTGGTCGAGAGCAGGAACGGGTCTGACCCCGCTCTCCCCCGCTCTCTGACCCTTCTTGACCCGCTCTTCTGACCCCGCTCTGTTTATCCTTCCTACACTGTCTAACGGCTCAGTTCTGCCCGATTTTTATGCACTGCCTGGTGCATCTTGCAACCTTCGGAACCCGTCAGGCTTCCTTAAGCCCGTGGTCTAAATTGGGGGGACCACTATAGGCTGCCTCCTGATGCCCTCTCACTCTCTCACATCAGGCGCTCCTTGACGCCACACACCTATCGCCCCGTTTTCATCACTGGGGGTTCGGGGGCGCAGCCCCCGGTTGGTTCCAGCTACGCCGGGCTAGGAATAGGATTGACTCAAATCTTCGATTGACCTCTTTATAGAAATTCCTCAATATGCAGACTGTCGGCTTATGCTCCAGCTGTTTGGGGATACGAGCCATTAACAATCTTTGTGGGAGGAACTGATGAAGAAGATTTCGTCTAACGGTATTTTTGTGTGTCTGTGCTCGCTGCTCGCCAGTGGCTTCATCGCGAACTGCGGCGACGACGAAAGGGCCGACTCAGAGTTGGATCAATGTCTAAAAGCCTGTCAAAAGAGCTACGGTACCTGTGCCGACGAAGCCATCGACGAATTTGAAGACCTTGATGAACTTTGCTTCGACTTCGAAGACGGGGAAGAGTGCTACGACAGCTTTGGTCAGAAAGAGGTCGACGAAGTCCTCGGCCTATGCAAGCAAAGCTGCCGCGCCGAAGCAGCAGACGCCGCCGAAGAAGAAAAAAAATGGACCGAGTTTAATAAATGTTGGGAATCCAAACTATCAAAAGAGTGTCGGAATCTCCTGGCCCAAGCCACCAAGGCCTGGGCAAAAGTCGATGCTTGCGCCTTCAACTGTGCGATGGACCTCGACTGCCAGGACTGGTATCAAAACGATTTTGATGAATGTGAGGATGAATGCGACGACCTCTTTGACGACGCTGTCGACCTCGACGACGACTTGGAAGACGACTGTATGGAAGAGCTGCTTGAGGGCGATGAGGACTGCGAAGACAAAGCGCCGGACTCAAGGCCGGACGAAAACGAGTGCGCGCCGGGCTGCCCGACAGAGTATATCAACGACGGCAGCTGCGACGACGAGTGCAACGTGGCAGCGTGTCGCTACGACGGCTCCGACTGCGATGACGACATTTCGGAGACAGATGAGTGCGCGCCAGGCTGCCCGACAGATTATGTCAACGACGGCGAATGCGACGACGAGTGCGACGTGGCAGCGTGTCGCTACGACGGCTCCGACTGCGATGACGACATTTCGGAGACAGATGAGTGCGCGCCGGGCTGCCCGACAGAGTATATCAACGACGGCCTCTGCGACGACGAATGCGACGTGGCAGCGTGTCGCTACGACGGCTCCGACTGCGCGTAGCGCAAGGACAGCGGGGATGCTGAGGGTATTCGCCGTCATGATGCTCCGAATCCCTTAGGGTCTGACCCCGCTCTCTTATCACGTGGGAGGTGAATCATGAAAACCGGACACTGCATCTCGACCCTATTTCTCCTTATGGCGCTCGGCGGCGGCTGCGACGATAGCAGCCCCAGCGCGGACAAAGGGTGGGAGTCCTGTGATCCCGCCACTTCGCACGACGTCTTTATCCTCGCCGAAACAAAATCGCACCATTTCGTTGTGGTGTTCGTCGTCGGCCAGGGCGGGGACGGTTGCTCAGATCTCGACTTGTTTTACGGACCAAAAACTGAGCTGAGGCAGGAAGAGATCACCGAGTGCATCGAGGGCGGCTCCTACACCACGACCTTTGACCTCGATGGCTCACTGGCCGTACTGTACTTCGAGCTGGCCGGGGACGAAGGTGGCGGTGAAACTGCGGCGAACGCCTATTTCGAGCACAAGGGACAAAGGGAAACAGCGACCATTTTGAACAGCCAAACCTACGACATGAGCGGCTTCGCGTACTCCTGCCAGTAGGCAACTTGGGGGGCTGATACCTGCCCAAGGACAGGTCTCCGAGACCTTAGGATTCCATCGGCGGTTGAAGATGACGAGGTGTGATCTTGCAAGCACAGCGGATGACCGCGCTGCATTTAGACCTGGAAAGCAGACAAAATAGCGACGCCATCCCGAGGGTCGCGGCGGAATTTCACTCGATTCAGGGCGCGGTCATCGACTTATAGGGTCAACCAGTTAGCTTTGAGCAGACTTCGGCGTTCGGTCAGGGTTTGGGAGCTTTGACCGGGCAAGGGGGGAGCCTTGTGTTTTAGGTTCTACCCACTCCACACCGGACGGATGATCGGCGGTTTATAGGTTCCCTCGGGAAAGACGACGTCGGGCTCGCCCGCGAGATAGGCGATGGACGCCTTGCGGTGGGCCTTTTCGATCTCTCTGTTCTCTTCGATGATCGCTTTGCGCAGCTCAGCGCTGCTGGCATGAACCCTGGGCTTGGGAGTTTTTCGCCTGCGCTCCTTGGGTCTGCCTCGCGGGTCCAGGGCGAACAGCTCGTCGACGGTCATGAACCGGCGACCGGCGTCTTTGATCTCCTGGGCTTGAAACGCTTCGAGCTCTTGTACTCTTTTGCGGAAGAAGGTTCGACGCTGCAGGTCGGTCATGGCTTCCATGCCAGGCAAGGGATGAATGACGAGCTCGCACCAGCGCAAGTAGTTCTTGGGCGTGTGCGTTTTTCTGCCAGAGCCTCCGGCCACGCCAAACGCAGTCCAGTCGATAGCCCAGTATTTCTGCGGCTGGCCCAGGGCTTGGATGCGGTAGGTGTTGAACAAAGGGCTGCGTTTGGTGCTCTCGGTCATTCCGTCTTTAACGGCGTTCGTCATGCCGTACAGGACCTTTTGCTGCGCCGAGTCGTCGTCACCGACTTCAGTGATACGAGCCTTGCCGGCAAAGAGGTGGCCTTCGCGTTCAAGCCTGCGGTTGATGGCCGTGGCGATGAGGCTGAAAGCGATTCGCAGAAACGAAGGTACCCAAACGAGCTGAGTTCTGGTCACGGAAAATGTGACGTGCAGATGGTTCACATTGAGCTCGACGCTATGGATTTGAATGGGCGCGAGTTGTGCGGCCCTCGCAAAGGCGTAGCCAATGATGTTGAGGAGGCTCGGCTCGGGCAATAGGTCATTGTCCGCAGCGAGCGCTTGGGCCGGACACTCTTCGTGGAGCAGAGCGTTGTCCCTCCGGTGGTCAGGGCGAAATGAGAATTCTCGATCGACAAGAGTATGAGCCAACTCGTAGACACGGCCTGGTTTGAGAATGCGGATAGCTCCCATTGCAAAGGACACATCGGCCGTTTGCACGAGATGTTTTCCAAAAATCGACCAAGGCCTGAATCGGCGCGGGTGCCAGCGACGGCGGAAACGGGCAGAAACGACATGTAGCCATCCTTGGCAGCTCACAGCGATCACAGGATCTTCTCTCTCGCGCTGCTCGTCCATGCATGGCTCGAGGTGAGCTCCGGTTCCGCTGCATCTTATTTCGTCAGGATCGAATAAGTATCATTTTCCACAATTTGCACTAAAGCCTTGTTCATATTCGGCCGTTCTGCTAGGAAGGCGGCACCTCATGGCGCGCATGGCGCTGGGTATGATTAAAAATGGTGCGAAGGGAATCTAGCGATTCAGGAGAAAAGCGGAATGAACAGCTACTTGAAGAAATCTATGGCGCTTTTGGTTTTTCTGTTTGGGGCTTGCGAAATCGATGACACCGGCCAAGACGCCGTCGACATCGAAGAGAACCAGCAAGCGATCGTCAACGTGGCCCATACGCCGGTTGAACGCCAATCGATCGGCAACTGCTGGGTCTATGCCCATGCGACGTGGGCTGAGTCGATGCACAAAAAGGCCACGGGCCAGGATTTCGACATCTCTCAATCGTACTGGACTTACATGCACTGGTTCATCTCGATTTTGTCCGGGAATTTTGCAGACGGGACAGAGCTCGGCACCGGCGGCAGTTGGCGCGATGCTAAAGACATCGCCCTTCGGTATGGTCTCATGAACGAAATCGACTTTGTGGAAAGCGATACCTGGCAAGAGAAGTCCTATCGACAGGCATCGGCATTGACCGCGATGAACGAAGCCCTTTTCGACGACGGTGGCTCGCTCCTGACACCCGAGGCAAAAGCGGATCCACTCCAAGTCCGGGCTGCCCTCGACAACGCGTGGGGATTGTCACAAGAGGTGAGGGACGCGCTCGATGCCACCTTTGGCCTAGCTCTTGAAAACACCTTTGCAAATGGCAGCGCGACCCTGGCACAGGACAGCATCGTTCTTTCGCCAGACCAATTCGAGGTTCGATACACGTATGGCCCTTACTTCAATCAACAACAGCCAGCGCATCAAACCTTGAAAATGGCTTTTAATGAATGGTCTTCTACCACGTACGGCTCGTATTCATCGGAGAGAACGCTCGCGGCCTTGAAGAGGGCACTCCACGCGCAGGAGCCAGCCTTGATCAGTTGGTTTGTCGATTTTAATGCTTTGGAATACTCGAAAGCGAGCTCGCTCTATGGTTCTTTCAATCTGCAGACCTTGACCGCGGCCGGCAAACCAGGGCGCCAGGGCGGGCATATGACAGTTCTGGAGGACTACGAGGCGACGGTGCCTGTTACAGAACAAACAATAGAGACCATGGCTGCTTTTGACGCGGAAAAGGGTTCTTGGACTCATTTTGGACCCTTTGCCGTCAATGGCGCATTCACGGTCGATATGAAGGGTCAAGGCGACGCTGATTTATATGTCGGAGTTAACCAACAACCGACATCGAAAAACTACAAATGCCGACCCTACAAGACCAATTCGGTCGAGTCGTGTTCTTTGAGTCATGCCGGTTCGATATATATTTCTGTCCATGGTTATAGCAAAAGCATTGGCATTGAAATCGCGCTGACACAAACCAAAGTCACAGGCACCAGCACGCTCAAAGCAGGTGTCACCCTTGATCCTCAGAACCCGGAAGATGCTTCGAAACTCGCAGCCGCTCTGGGGCCTGACAGCAAGATCGTCTTTTTGAGAATCAAGAATTCCTGGGGTGGGGCTCAGCGTTATGACCTGCCGTACGCTCCTGGTCCCTTTGCTGAAAACGGCACTTTCGAAAAAGGCTACCACGATCTCTACATGGATTATTTGACCGCATCGATTCCCACCGTGGAAGATCCTGAAAAAACAAGACAGGCTCTGAGCAGCTTTGTATTGCCCCCTGGTTTTTATACATACTACTAGTCGTTAGAGTATTCCCCCAAACGCTCATGGCCGCTCGCGACCAACGGGGCCCATGAAAATGACCCCGGCGCGCAGCGGGTGTGCCTCGCGAAAGCTTGGAGTGAGGCATCCCGCGAAAGCAGCCGAGGGGCATTTTCCGCGGCTCGAGAGCCTGCGCTCTAATTTCCTGTGCTAGAACTTAACCAATGCGCCTCGTCCTTTTCCCTCTGCTCTTTTCGGCTCTGCTCACCCCAGGGCCAGCAGCGTCCCAGGACAAGGGTGAACGGCGCCAGGCAAAAGAGGGCAGCTACGAGCCCCTGGTGCATCCCATCGTCGGCGGCAGCACCGACATAGGCTTTGTCGGCGGTCTGACCGGAGTGCTCACCCGGCTCTCTCCTCTTTGCACTCCTTTTTGCTGGAAGGTGGATGCCACCGTGTCCTTCAGCCTCAAGCCCGAGCACGACACGATCACTTCGCCCGTGCATTTCTATGATGTGCGAGCAGACATCCCAGGGCTGGCGCACGGTCGAGCGCGCCTCGTTCCCCGGGTCCATTTCAAGCGTCTCGTGGGCGCCGGCTTCTTCGGGATCGGCAACGCGTCACAGCTCGAGGGCGCGGCAGATGTGGTGCCTCTGCACCGCTATCAGTACGGCCAGCTCCAAGCCGCGGCCAGTTTGGGTGTGCGGCTCACGTTGTCCGGTCCCCTGTTCGCGAACGTCGTCGGCGGCTTCGCGTACGTCGTCCCCAAAGTCTACGAGGACAGCGCGCTCGAGCGCGCGCTCGAGACCGACAAGGACCGGGTTCTCGGAACAGCTGCTCATTCGCGACCCTCGGTAGAGCTCGGTTTGGGCTACGATAGCCGCGACGACGAGGCCAACCCGCAGCAGGGCATGTACCACACGCTGTCGGCCCGGCTGGTGCCTGGCAGTTTCACCTCGCAGGGCATCTCGTATGGCGAGCTCTCCACCGAAATGCGCTTCTTTCACCCGTTCATCGGCGAGAAGCTCGTGGGCGCCATGGCCTTGTGGGGCCGGCTCCTCTCCTCTGATGCGCCCTTCGACGAGCTTGCGCTCGGCCATGTCCGCGGAGTGCCAGGGGGTCGCTACCACGGCAAGATCCAAATGGCCTTCAACCTGGAGTTGCGCTCGCTCTTCGTTCGCTTTTCGATTCGCAAGCAGAGATTCGGCCTCGGAGCCGTGCTGCTGGTGGACGGAGGACGGGTGTGGGCAGACTATCGCATCGACGAGCGCCTCGACGGCCGGGGCCCAGGCATCCACATCGGCTCCGGTGGAGGTCTGCGCATCCTATGGGGCAAAACCCGGGTGCTGCGGTTCGACGTGGCCTACTCGGAACAAAAGGCCCTGCTGAACCCCCATCAACCCCTGGGCATGTATTTGAGAGTCAATCAGTACTTTTGAGGATATTCCATCCGCTGCCTCGTAGCGAGCGCCCACCAGAGGTGTTACCCTGAAATCCAATCAGAAACGCATGCAGTTCAGGCGATTCGTAGCCGGAGGAGGGTCTGCAGATGCCTCATAGCCACAGGACGCCGAACGCCGAGGCGAGATTGCAAAACCTCGTCCAGGCGTCGCCCATGGGCATGCACATGTACCGCCTGGAGGAGGACGGACGCCTCGTGTTCGAGGCCGCCAACCCAGCCGCAGATCGAATCCTCGGCTTCGACCACCGCAAGATCGAGGGGCTCACGATCGAAGAGGCGTTTGCGCCCCTTGCCCAGACCGCCATTCCCGACGCCTATCGACGCATCGCGGCGCAGGGCGGCACCTGGAACGAGCAACAGGTGTTCTACACCGATCAAAAAATCAGCGGTGCGTTCGATGTCCATGCCTTCCAATTCGAGCCTAACCGGATGGCCGCGCTGTTTCTCGAAGTCACAGACAGAGTGCGAATGGAGAACGAGCTCCGCGAGAAGACCGAAGAGCTCGATCGGTTCTTCACCCTGGCCATCGACTTATTGTGCATCGCCGACATGGACGGCTGGTTCCGGCGCCTCAACCCCGCATTCGAAAAGGTGCTCGGTTGGAGCATCGAGGAGCTCTCTTCGCGCCGGTTCCTCGACTTCGTGCACCCCGACGATCGGGATGCCACTGTGGACGCGGTCGCCCGCTTGGCCTCTCACAGACCCGTGCTCAACTTCATCAATCGCTTCCTGTGCAAGGACGGCACCCATCGCTACCTCGAATGGCGCGCGTTCCCCGACGCGACGGGAAAGCTCTTCTTCGCCGCAGCCCGAGATATCAGCGAGCGCATCGAGGCAGAAGAGGCTCGCGTGAGGATGGAGACGGAGCTTCGGCATGTTCAGAAGATAGAATCTATCGGCAAGCTCGCCGGAGGCGTGGCCCATGACTTCAACAACCTGCTCACCGCCATCATCGGCCAGATGGAGCTCGCCAAGGTCTCCCTGTCCCCTGAGTCACCAGCCCTGCGACACCTCGAGGAAGCGGACAAGGCGGCGGGCCGCGCCTCATCCCTGACCCGCCAGCTCCTGGCCTTTTCGCGCAAGCAGCTCATCGAGCCAGAGGAGCTGAACCTGAATGAAATCGTCAGGGACATGCATGCCATGCTCAGCAGCGTGCTGGGCGAGGGCATCGAGCTGGTCATCGACCCACAGGGGCCAAAAGATCTGGTTCGCGTCGACCGCGATCAAATGGAACAGATCATCATCAACCTTTCTATCAACGCCCGAGACGCCATGCCCAGCGGCGGCAAGTTGCAGATTTCCACGCGGATGGCCCAGCTCGACAGGGCCTTTTGCGAAGGACACGCGGGCCAATGCGAGCCAGGACCGCACGTGATGCTGCGCCTCGAGGACACTGGGTGCGGCATGACCGACGAGGTCAAGGCTCACATCTTCGAGCCCTTCTTCACCACCAAGCCACGGGGCAAGGGGACGGGCCTTGGACTCGCGACGGTCTACGGCGCAGCGCGCCAGCACCGGGGCGTCGTCGACGTCCGAAGCGAAGTGGGCAAGGGGACCTGCTTTGAGCTGTATTTCCCGCTCATCGCTGGAGCAGGGCTCGTCGATGAGCCCGTGCTCACCGCCGCTGCGGCGAAAATCCCGCGCGGAACCGAAACGATTCTTCTGGCCGAGGACGAACCAGCCGTGCTCGACGTCGCTTCCACGATTCTGCGCTCGCTCGGCTACAACGTCATCCCTTGTCTCAGTGGGGCTGTGGCACAGGAGAGGGCTGCGCAGCACCCTGACCCCATTCATCTCTTGCTCACCGACGTGATCATGCCCGGCCTCGATGGTAAAGAGCTGGCGCAGCGCTTGCTCCGCGAACGACCCGAGCTTCGCGTGCTCTTTGCCTCGGGCTACACAGGCAACATCCTCGCCGAAAGAGGCGTGGTCGACGACGGCGTCGAAATCCTCGCCAAACCCTACACGCCCCAAACCCTCGGTCACAAGGTTCGCGAGGTGCTCGACGCGCCACGACCGCGGTGACCAGTGCTCGCCCCATCGACAAAAAATGATGTCGAGCTACAATCACGCCGCTTTTGAGGAATGATGAATGCCTAACAACCGGCCGGGAACTCGGCCAGGGAGGATGAGATGAAACGTCTTTTCGCGCTGTCGTGGTTGCTGCTCGCCGTGTTTGTCGTCGGCTGCGGCCTATTGGGCAAGGACGAAGCTGCCCCAGAGTCGGCTGCTGTGCCGCCGCCAGTGGCGCCGCCTCAAGCCGGACCGCCCGGAGCCGCCCTGCCGCCCATGGCACCGACACCTTTGGCCGCGGCGCCGGTTCCAGGAACGTTCGCATGGACCGAAGCGCCCTCGTTCAACCTCGTGCCCCTGACCCCAGCCACTGGTATGGTCAACAACCAACCCTTCATCGTTGCCGGCGCGGTCATCGAACCGGGCTTTGACCCAGGCAGCTTCCGCCTGACGATGTTCGAAAAGCCCTTGGACAGTCCCACGGGCCTCATCGCCGACCAGCAGTATTTGAGCATCGACCTGCCCTCTCCACCGACGATGGGCAGCAGCTGGATCCACCCCATGGAGTACGGAAAGGGCCACTGGGAGGTCAACAGCCCCGGCGCGCCTGCGCAACGCACGAGCTGGAACGCCGAGAACGCCTGGGTCATGGAGATCACCAAATGGGACGTCGCGGAGTACAACACCGCCGCGGGCGGCGCCCAGGCCGTGGGCACCGCCTCTGTGAAACTGGCCGTGTGTTACAAGGGCAGTGCGTCCTTTGCCAACTCCTTCGTCGCCGGCACTCTCGATAACGTAGTGGTCCGTTACATGATGCCTCCGTCCAAGGCTCCCTCAGCTAAAAGCGGCGGCGGCGGGGCCAAAGCGAACACTGGATCAGGCAAGTCCGGCTCCGGGTCGGCCAAGGGCGGCGGCGCTGCGATCCCTGGCGGAACGATTCCCGGCGGCAACATCAGCCCAGAAGAGGCTCGTCGCTTGGCCGAGGAAGCGAAGAAAAAAGCCAAGGAAGAGGCTGACAAACGCGGCATCAAGATCGCGCCGATCAGAATCCAGCCGCTCAAACCCGCCACTGACGCCAAGAAGTAGTCCCCAAACACCTCACCCTTGACATCCTCTCGAGGGGAAGGCCAAGGTGGGCCATGCAAACCCTCATTGCCCCCTCCCTTCTTTCCTGTGACTTCGGCAGACTCGCCGCGGAGATCGAAGATGTGGCTCAGGCCGGCGCGGACTGGATCCACGTCGATGTCATGGACGGCAGATTCGTGCCCAACATCACCATCGGACCGCTCATCGTGGAGGCAGCGCGACGGGCCACATCCCTGCCCCTCGACGTTCACTTGATGATCGTAGAGCCCGAGCGGTACGTGGAGGCCTTTGCCAAGGCAGGCGCAGATATCATCGTCGTCCACGCCGAGGCCACGACCCACCTGCACCGTACGCTCGAGACCATTCGCGATCTGGGAAAGAAGGCCGGAGTGGCCTTCAATCCAGCGACGCCCATCGCCGCCCTCGAGCACGTCGCAGACCTCGTGGATCTCGTGCTCGTGATGTCGGTCAACCCCGGGTTCGGCGGTCAGTCGTTCATCCCCGCGGCCCTACCCAAGCTGGCTTTGGCGCGTGAAATCGAGAAGCGGGCAGGCGCTTCTTTTCATGTGGAGGTCGACGGTGGCGTCACGCCCACGACCGCAGCCTCGGTCAAGCGAGCCGGCGCCGATGTGCTCGTGGCAGGCAGCGCCGTGTTTCGCCAGGCAGATTACGCGCAGGCCATCTCGGCGTTGCGCACCGCGTAATCTCTTTTTTTTGCAGCAGCGTTCCATTCTTAAAACGGCATACTTTTCTACTTTTCTGTTGTGCGCAGGGGTGGCCCGTGCTTATTCTGGGCACATCAGGAAAGCTGGAATCACAGGAGAGGTTCATGAAACAGACAGCCCTTTTCACAGTAGCGCTCGCAGGATGGCTCGCGGTTGTCGGCACAGTCGCATCGTGCGGAGACGATGACGAGGAAGACCGCAAGACGACCGACACCGGAACGGGCGACGACACAGACACAGAGAATCAGGACACCGCGACCACGGACACGACCGAAGGCACAGACAGCGAGGTCGAAGTGCCGCAGTGCAAGAGCGAGGGTTTCGCGCCCCTCGTGGAGACCGCCCGGGTCAGCACTATCTTCGGCGTCGAGTATCTGGGCTTCTCCAGTGACAGCATGCCCTACGATCAACTGGTCGTGCGCATGAAGATGGTCGAAATGCGCTATCCCGAGGCCGGCACCTATGCCCTCGAGGGAGCGGATCTCTCCACATGCACCAATTGCGTGATCGCGGGCAAGAGCTGCAGCAATGACGGCTGCGAGAAACTCTACGTGGGCACGTTCGGCGACATCGTGGCCCAGAGCGTGGGCCCCTACAAGAAGGCCATGAAGGGCATCCTCAGCGGCGTGATCATGGAAGAGGTCGAGCAAGATCCGAACACCGGTGTCACGAGTGTCAAACCAGGGGGCGACGTCTGGTGTCTCGACAACTTCGAGTACGACGCCACGGTCCTCAGCTTTGCCGACGGCACCTGCCCTCGGCCAGGGATCAACTGCGTGGGCGAGACCGTGCCCGATTTCACCATGACGAGCTGCGACTCTGGGCAGGACGTGAGCATGGCGGAGCTGACGCAGGACAAGAAGGCCGTGTTGTACGTGCTCGTGACCGGTTGGTGCTACTACTGCACAGAATGGATGCCCGAGGTGGTGCCCTATGCCGAGGCCCTGCTCGAAAGCGGCCTCGA
>JALOQD010000084.1 GCA_025453525.1 Myxococcota bacterium | reverse complement strand
CTATCCCTCGATCATGTCACCGGCGTCTTGTTGACCCGGGTCGAAAAAGCGCCCCATTAGACCTGCACGAGATAAAAGAAAGAGCCTCATGTCATTTGGTCGCGTGGGTTCCCGTGAGAGGCGCTCGCAGGAACTCCACGGCGTCGACGAGAACCTGCGAATCTGCGCCCGCGTCCACGGCATCGTGTACATGGAACGTCAATACGACAGTCTCCCCCCCTTGCACGGGCCAGGAGGTGGTGAGCCATCCCGTGGACGAGCCTCTGCTCGCCGAATCCGAGGCGTTGTCGAGGGCGCAAGAGTAACCGGTGCCGCTGATGTCGGTGGTGGCCGCGCCGTTCGGACAATCGTCGACCCAGCAGCATTCGGACAGGGCCGAATTCACCCCGAGGTAACAGCACTTTCCCGCGGTGAGCGGACAGCCCTCTCCCTGGAAGTCCACATGCGTATCCGGATCCCGGCATGGCGTGAAGTTGATGATGGTCGGCGCTCCGTCGTTCGTACTCCTGGCCTCCAGAATGGCGTAAAATCTGTCATTGGCGAGAGAACCCACGTACTCGTCGTACTCGGCCGAGAAGAATACGTACTGAAACCGAATAGCGCGAGCCTCGGCCGGCGCCTTCAACCCCACGCGCAGCTCCACCACGTCCCGCATGCGAACCTGACCACTCGGCTCGAAGGGGTCAAAAAGAGCGATTGTCCCGTCGTCCATGGCGTCGTCGTGTTTGGACTCGAGGGCCACGCCGGTCGCCAGCGTGACATAGTTGCCGTTCTTGCGGGGAACGAGGTCGTTGGACAGGGTGCCAAACCTTGAGAATACCGCCATGGTGTCGCTGACCGCGTACTCGGGAAGCAGCTGCACAGGCACTCGGTGCTCAACGGAGACCACAGTGGAGCCATCGCAAAGGTCGAGGGCACATACAGCGGCCTCCAAGGTGGTGCCCACTCCCTCGCACTGCCCGCAATCAACTTCGATGGGCTCGCCGGAATCCGTGGTCTGGTTCGCGTGGGTGCCGAAATTCGTGCCCTGCGTGTCCGTGGCCATTCCCGGTGGCGGCCCTGGGCAGCCTCCCAAAAGCAACGCGACAACGCCCATCGACGAGATCTTCAGCATGTGGCTTTCTCTTGCGCATTGGCGGTGCCCGGGCTCTGACACAGCCTGTCGAGGAGGTCCTTGACCCGGCCGGGCGACATGACGCCCTTATAGACGAAAAGCGCCGCGGGCAATTGTGCTGGCAAAACCTCCTGACTCACGCGCAGCCTCTCTGACACGGCAAAGATCACCTTGTGCGGGAGGCCCTTCTCGACAAGGTCCACCTTGCGAAACACCGCCTCTCGACTCCAATATCCCATGACCTCGAAATAGACCTTCTGTCCGGTGCCCTGCGCAACGAACACCAAATCCGGCACGCAAAGACCCTCGCCAGGGACTTCGAGGATCTCGCAACACTGCCGCAGCTCATAGCCCTCGATCTGCTCGGTGAAGCGCGCCGCGAATCGCCGAAGGTCTTCGGGCATGGGGGGCGGTGCGGTCCGGGCGACCTCTTCTTTGCCCTCGAGCTCGAACACGCACGGTTGACGCTGCTTGCCCCACAGCACCTGGGCTTGCAAGCGCCAGCGGCCGCATTCTCCGAGCAGAGGCAGCAGCATGGCCATGGACAGGCCGTATTTCGTGACCGAGCCAAACAGGCTCAAAGGGCCGTCCACGATCACTCGATACCCTTCCTCGACCTTGTGAATGCGATGCAACAAACGCCAGAATTTGAGCCTGCCGAACAAGGCGCGCAGCACGGCTGGCTGCGCCTCCTCTATCCGTAGTTCCACGCTGGTGGCCCGAAGCAGCACGGCTTGGGCCCTGCCCCTCTCGTATTGGTCGACAAGGCCAGCAGGGGAAATGGGCGCCGCGCTCACCATCCGATGGGCATCCCGCAGGTCAGCGAACAGCAATTCTTCAACTTGTTCGGCTGCAAGCCCGGTCTCGCGCCCTGCCTTGGCCAGCACGCTCGCCCTATCGACCTGACCATGGAGCTTGCGCAGCGCGCTCGCCTCGAGGAACACCGACCGTCGCAGTTGGACAGGATCCACGTCTGTTCCCATCTCGAACTCGCAAGCATCGAGCAACAGCTTGCACAGTCCATCGGCGAGCTTGCGCTCCCGCGGTAGGACTTCGAACGACGACAGCGCCTCCTCGATTTCGTGCCGCGGTCGACCGATGCCTTGCCGCACAACGCTGACGTAGTCCTCGGCGAGCTCGAGGGCCCATTCCCGCACGCTTCTTTGCAGCGGCTTCAAGATGAGCCGTTCCCCGCGGCGCGAGATGCCAGCCTGGTCAACGGTAAGCAATGTGTTCCCTTCTACGCCGGCTCACATGCGCTTCACTCGTTTCGCCAGCCACGAGCTCGTAGAGCACGGCCCTGCCTCCTCCTGCCTTGCGCCGTAGCACCCGTCCGAGGCGCTGTACATGCTCCCGCACCGAGCCCGAGCCCGAGAGAACCACGGCGACATTGGCCTCTGGAACGTCCACCCCTTCGTTGAGCACCTTGGAGGTGACAATAGCGCCATAAGCGCCGCTTCTGAGTCCAGAAAGGATTTCGCTTCGCTCCTTGACCTTGGTTTGGTGAGTGATGACCGGCACGAGGAAACGACGGGCGATCTCGTACGCCGTGGCATTGTCCTGGGTAAACAGGATGGCCCTGTCGTCCCTGTGACGGGAGAGGAGCTTCTCCAAGTATTCCAGCTTGGAGGGCGCGCCGAAGGCCAGCCTCCTCTGCGCCAGGTAGGCGTCCATGGCGCAGCGCCCCTCGAGTCCCCGGGAGGCGCGGATGACGAACTGGGTCCATCCGTCCGGCTCGTTCATGCGAATGCCGTGCTGCCGGAGGAAAGACGTGTAAACCGCCCGGGCCTCCGCATAAGTTTCCTGTTCCTGCGGGGAGAGCTCCACGGCGATGGTTTCGACATCGTATTCCGCGAGGTACTGCCCGGTCATCTCCACGATGTCCTTGCGATACACCACCGTGCCGATGAGCGCATCGAGGAGCGCGTGGCGGCCGTCCGGGCGCTCGGGAGTGGCAGAGAGACCCAAGCGAAACGGCGCGAGACAGGCCTGTGCGGCCAGGGTATACGCCTCGCTGGGTAGGTGGTGGCATTCGTCGAACACCACGAGGCCAAAGCGGTTTCCCAGATGCTCCATGTGCAGGTAGGCCGAATCATAGGTGGTCACCGTGAGGGGCAGGACGCCGTAGTCGCCGCCCCCGATGATCGCCACTTCCACACCGAAGCTCGTGCGCAACAGATCGTACCACTGGCGCACCAGGTCGAGGGTCGGCGCGACGACGAGGGCGCTGCGGTTCTTGGCCGCGATGGCCTGCACTGCCACTAGGCTCTTGCCCGCGCCCGTGGGCAACACGACGACTCCACGTCCCATGCGCGCGTTCCATGCGCTCAGGGCCTCCCGCTGGTACGGGCGGGGTTCCTTTTGAACCACCAGCGTCGCGTCGAGATCGGGATAGGCACGGGCCGTGTCCTCGAAGGGCTGCCCCGCGCGGAGGAGCCAGAGCACCACTTCGGCATAGGCGCTGGCCGGAGCCCGATAGCACAGCGTCCGCTCGTCCCACGCGCATGACGTGGGCAGCTTGGCCCCGGCAGTCACGCCGCCAATCTCCAGGGTTCCATGTCGAAATCGCAGCTGCATCGCTTCTCGCCTCGAAAGCGCATGATGCCCTCTTTCAATGCTTTCTTTCAATCCGCTAAATAATCTTTGGTTGCCATTTTTTCCAAATATATTTCAATCCGCAGTCTGGACTTACAGGCACTAACAAGATAGCGCTAGGCGAAGTGGCAAAGGTGATTTGCCGCTCGCTTTATAGAGGGCGCCAAAGTTGACATCTGGCCTCACAGGCCAAATCATGTGTTAGGCTCGGGCGTTCAAGTGAGACGTCCGGCCCACCCAAGGATGCGATAAAGATGGATGAATTCGTCGTCACAAGGGAAATGCAGCTGGGGCCGGTGCGCGTTCCTGTGATGGTGGAAAAGGCTCTGGCCGCGGAGCTCGCGAGCTTTTTGACCGAGCACAGCCGCAAGCATTACGACGCCACGCTCGCCGAGGTGCTCCGCCTGGGTATGGAGGCGTGCCGCTGCCGCACAGGCCGACAAAGAGTGGGCTGATCGCGTCCTTTTAAACCCGTTGTGTTGCTTGCCTAGACTCGACCGACACCTGACCTCGACTATCCTTACTCCATCATGACCCCCGAAACCGATATGGATGCGCGGTTGCAGCGCGCTGCATCCCATGTGGCCGCGGAAGTGGAGCAAGGGCGTTTCAAGCCACCCATGCTACCGGAGATCGCCATCCAGCTCTCCAAGCTCGCGGCCAAGCCCGACGTGAACCTGCGAGAGGTGGAAACCACGGTGAGCCGAGATCCGGCCGTGGCGGGTCGCATCCTGTCAGTGGCCCGCTCAGCCCTCTACAGCCGAGGCGCAGCGATCAAGAGCCTGCGCGTCGCCATCATGCGCATCGGTCTCCTCGAGGTGCGCGACATCGCCTTTCAGCTCGTGGCCCGCAGCTCGGTATTCCGCGTGCCCGGTTACAGCGACAGGCTGAGGGAGCTCTTCGAAGCTGCCCAGGCCAGCGGACTCGTGGCGCGGGAGCTGTGCAGACTCATGGGCAAGGAGTCTGACCTCGCCTATTTGTGCGGCCTGCTCCACGACATCGGCGAAGCCATCGTCTTGTCCATCGTCGCCCAGTGGCAGCAGCACACTCTTGAGCCCCTACCGTCGGTGAGCGACCTTCGACCCATCATCGATCGCTATCACGGACCTGCCGGAGCCAAGGTTTGCTCCATGTGGAACCTACCTCCGCCCATTGCCGACGCCGCTGCCTTCCATCACGATCCAGCCAGCAGCGTCGAACCGTCGCGCCTGAGTCAAATCACAGCCTGCGTGGACGAAGCGCTCGCCCACGTCGGTTTTGCTGGAAACGAACGGCTCGTCGATCCCTTCGACAATCCGGTGTTCCTCCTCGCGGGTCTCTCTGGCGAACAGGGAGAGGCCCTGCTCGCGTTCACCGAAATGCTCATGGAAACGCCCGAGGCGTGGATGCTGTCGTACGAGGAGTCCCAAGGGGAATAAACTGGATGCTTGTGCCTTAGTACCCGCCGATGCGGCGCGCTCTCACACCCCGGCCCCGCAGGCCGAAAAGACCTGTTTGAGATCTGTGGCCCCGGCGATCGCCTTGTCGATGCCGTCTTCGACGAGCAGGGTCATCCCGTCCTTCATGGCGAAATCCCGGATGGTGGCGGCAGGGGCCTTGCGAGTGATGGCAGCCCGTAGCTCTTCGTTGCTGGCTAGAAGCTCGTGGATGCCGATACGGCCCTTGTAGCCTCCGCCGCCACAGACCGCGCAGCCCTTGGTGCGATACACCCGCAATTCGGACAGTCCCGCCGCGGCGAGCTTTTGGGCGAGCTTTTCTTCCCCGAGCACGGCTCGAACCTGGGCCACCTCCTTGGCCGAGGCAGCTTCGGGGTAGCGGCACTCCTTGCACAGGCCGCGCACGAGACGTTGGGCCAGCACCCCGAGCAGGGCATCGGCAAAGCTGAACGGGTCGAGACCCATGTCGAGCAGACGGGTCACGGTCTCGGAGGCGCTGTTGGTGTGGAGGGTGGAGAGCACCAGGTGGCCCGTGAGGGATGCTTCGACGGCGATGCTGGCGGTCTCCACGTCGCGCATCTCACCCACCATGACCACATCGGGGTCGGCTCGCAGGAAGGAGCGCAGGGCCGCGGCAAAGGTGTAGCCGATCTTGGCCTGCACCTGCACCTGTCGCAGGCCTTTCTGGGTGATCTCCACAGGATCCTCGGCGGTCCAGATCTTCTTCTCCACTTTGTTGATGGAGCCCAGCGCTGAATGGAGCGTGGTGGTCTTGCCCGAACCCGTGGGACCGACGCACAGGACCAGGCCGTGAGGACGCGCCACCAGGGACTGCAAGACTCGCAGATTGCGCTCTGAAAGACCGAGCTGCGGCAAGGGCAGCGGCTTGGACGAGGCGAGGATGCGGAGCACCACATCTTCGTTCTCGTTGACCGTGGGGATGGTGGCCATGCGAAGCTCGATCCATTTGCCCCCCTGGCGAAATCGGATCTTGCCATCCTGAGGCAAACGGCGCTCGGCGATGTCCAGCTTGGCCATGATTTTGAGCCGCGTGACGAGCTGACTGCGATACTTGTTGGGGATCTCTTGATAGACGCGGCACTCTCCGTCGATGCGCACACGAATGACGACATTGGCATCCTTGCCATAGGGCTCGACGTGGATGTCCGAGGCTCCGAGCCGCGCGGCGTCCGAAATGATGCGATTGACGAGGCGCACGATGGCCGAGACGTCTTCTCGCGAGAGCTCCTCCTCGTCAGGAGGGCGTGAAACTCCGTCTACACCCAGTTCGTCCAGGATCTCGGAAATGTCCTGCTCTTCGTCCGTGGGCGCCGCTAGGCTGAGCGCGGGAATGGAGGTCAGCCCCTCTGGCTCTTCGCCCTGCGGCTCTTCCAAGGCTTTGTGCAAGGTCTTGATGTATTCGGAGACATAGCGTTCGATCTGGCTGGCAGTCGCCACGATTTCGTGGATGCTCTTGCGCAGGGTGAGGCGCAGCATGTCGATCACCTCTGTCTCGAGGGGATCGAAGATGGCGATCGTCAGGGAGTCGTCGCTGGCGTCCACCGGATACACCAGGTGCTTCTCCATGAGCTCGGGCGCGACCTCGGCCAGGGCCGAGGCGTTCATGACGTACTCGTCGAGGTCGGCGTACGGCAGGTGGAATTTTGAGGCCAGAACCCGGGCCAGATCCTCCTCTTTGACGAGCCCCATTTCCACGACGATTTCGCCGAGTCGTTTGTTTCGAGTGCGCTTCTGCTCCTCGAAGGCCGCATCAATGTCCTCGCGACTCACCACGCCGATTTCGATGAGCACGTCCCCGAGCTTGGTGTGCTTGCGCTTCTGGATATCGACGGCCTGGGCGATCACCTCGGGCGAGGCCTTGCGATGCTCTATCAGAATCTCGCCGATGCGCTTGCCGCGGCCCTTGGTCTGAGCGTCGAGGACTCTCTCGAGATCCGCCGAGGCAATGACTCCAGCGTCCACGAGCATGCCGCCCAGCGGTCGGGAATCCTCCACCGCGCTGATGCCGTGCTTATAGAAGAACACCTCGTCGAATGGCGAGGCCGAATCAGCCGGAATACCATAGAATCCAAGGGGATTTCCGAGCTGTTCCTCAGTGGCGTGCACGGAAAACAGCCGGCCGCCGGCGACGTGCACCTTCACCAGCCGACCGACAGGAGCGCTCGGCCGATCGGCTTTCCACTCCTGCGGTTTGCGGGCAAAGGCGATGTAGGAGATGTCCTCGGCTCGCAGCAAGATGCGCGTCTGGTTGCTCCGAGACGCCGCGGCCGAGCGCGACGAAAGAGACACATCCGGCATGTACGGCGAAAAGCGCAGGAGCCGACCGGTCTGGGTCACGCCATTCATCAGGCCCACGCGCACGGCGTTGGGATCTTTGCGTTCAGGCAACATTTCGCTTCACTTAAAGAGTTTGCAACATACCGAAGGACCGTCAACGAGGGGCCGCGAGGTGGGTGACATACCAGGTGTCTGCCCAGTTGATGAGCGTGTGGATCTCGAGGGTCCGTTGGGATCTTTGCGTTCAGACACGAAAGTCGCGGTTGAGTCGAAGACGAACGAGATCACCCAAGTCGAGCCGCTCTTCCTGCCTGGACATTGGGGGTGTCAGGTTTGGCGCTCTATTTGCCAACTCAATAGTTTGCCGATAGTCTTTTTTTTTGATAGGGGTTCCGCATTTCGAGGCGGAGCATGCGAGGCGCGACCAGTGGTCGCGACCTTTTCGAAGGGCAAAAGAATGGGCTTTTCTGAAACAACCCTCGTGGCGTTTGCGCTGCTCGGGCTCGTCGTCTCGGCCTGCACGCTGTCCGACGACGAACGCTGCCCAAGCGGCTACGCCTTCGACACCGAAACCAAGACGTGCAAGAGCAAGGACTGCGGAGAAGGTTTCGTCTTCAACGAGCAGACGCTGCTTTGCGAGGAGATCGATACCGGGCCGGGCACGGACAGCGGCAACGACACGGACGGCGAGCCACTTTGTGGTCAGGGCCACGAACTCGGGGACGAGTGCGACAGTGACGGCGACTGCACGCCCTGCGTCTGCTTCAAGAATCCGCTCCATCTAAGCGATCCGGGCTACTGCACCCAGCAGGACTGCGCTCCCGGAAACTGCCCCGGCGGCTATAACTGCTGCGACTGCACCAAGTCCGAACTGGCCCAGCAGATGGGGCTCGATCGGGTCGCATGTGTTACGGAGTCGGACGCGACTGTGGCCGCAGGAGCAGGGTGCGAGTGCGACTAGCGCAACGGGCGGGTCAACCGAAGTAGGATGCTCGACAAAGAAGATACGAATTGAAGATGAACAAGGCCATCACAACTGGATATTGCTTGTTCCTGGCGCTCTGCATGGCACCGGGAGCGCCGCTGGCTGCCGACGACACGAACGCGCCTCCTCCAGACGATCGGCAGCGGATCGACGCGCTCGAGCAGAAAGTGATAGGGCAGCAAGCGCAAATCGAGCAGCTAGGCACCGAGATGCAGGAGATGCGAGACACCCAGGAGCTCGAGCAGTTTTCCGGCGCGATTGACAAAAACGCCCAATCGAAGCTGCAGATCTTCGGTTTCTTTGATTTCACTTTCAGTAAGTACTTCTTCCGTGACGACAGCGCTTACAATGTCTACTTCGGCGACAGCTGGACGTTCCTAATGAACAACATCAACGTCTACATACTGAGCCAAATGACCCCCCAGCTCAGCGCGCTGCTCGAGTTGCGCTTCTCCTTCCTGCCGAATGGTTTCGAGAACGACTACCCCAAGGGGCCGCTCATCGACGGCGAGCGCGGCGAGCTCATCCAGGACAGTTACGACCGAACCAATTCGACGATCCGCGACAGTTTCTCAACCGCGTACTTCACGCCAGGTAGCGTGACGATCGAGCGGGCGCTGCTGACCTGGAGCCCGCTCGAATGGTTCAACGTCATGGTCGGTCGGTATCTGACCCCCTACGGCATCTGGAACCTCGATCACGGCTCTCCGGTCGTCATCCCGGTGCGCCTGCCCTACCTGCAAATCCGCGAGATGGTCCCGCTTTCCCAACTTGGGGTAGAGATCTATGGCCGTTTCTTCCCAATGACCGGCCTCTCCCTCAACTACGCAGTGACCGTTTCAAACGGCCGCGGGCCGATGGACACAGTGCTCGATCTCGACGACAACAAAGCGGTGGGCGTCAAGCTCCAGGCGGTCTACAACCGCAACTGGTTCGGTTTCAACGCCGGCGGCTACGTCTACTACGGATCATACACCGACCACACAAAAGCGGTTTACGTAGACGCGGAGAACCAGACCGTCGAGGTGGGGGTCAAGCCGGTCAACGCCTACGATGAGCTCTGCGTCGCGGCCGATCTGCTCGTGCGCATCGACGGGCTTGTGCTTCAGTCCGAGTACGTCTGGCGTTTCGTCAAATTCGATACCCCCTTCCGCATGGAAGGGATCGATCTCCTGATGCAGACCGGCGATCCGCTCGAGACCTACGGCCCGTACTATGCGGCGAACAATATTGGGCAGGATGTCTACCTCCTGCTCTCGTACACGCTGCCGTTGGCGAGGTACATCTCCTGGCTGGAGATCACGGCGTACCTGCTCGGCGAACGCAACGCCTACAACGATGTCGAGACGAACCGTAACTTGATGATGCTGTCGGGGGGGGTCAATCTGCGCCCGTCGCCGTTCGTGGTGCTGAAGGTGGAGTACGGGGTAGCCAAGCTGCAGAACGAGAACTACGGCGCGCCGCTCAAGAATTTCGCGACCCAGATCGCCGTCTCGTTCTGAGAGGTTTGAGGGTCAATAGCTCACCCTGGCGCATTGTCTTCCAATGCCGAGGAAAGCGCGAATCGAGTTAGGGGTTGGAGTTCGGGCAACATTTCGCTTCACTTAAAGAGTTTGCAGCGTACCGAAGGACCGTCAACGAGGGGCCGCGAGGTGGGTGACATACCAGGTGTCTGCCCAGTTGATGAGCGTGTGGATCTCGCAGGTCCGCAGGCGATCGCCGCAGCGAGCCTTTAACATCGTGCGACGACACGACCAGTAAGCGAGCTTGTTGGCCTGAGCGCCTGGAACGATCCAGCGGCATCGGCCCAGGGTGAGTGTCTCGAGGGCACAGGGCTCATTCCCCAGGGTCTTTGCCAGGGCTCGCACATCCTCGTCGAAGGCGCGCATGAGCAGCTCGTGATAGCCCGCCGGGTTCTTCGCGTCTTTGAGCACGAGAAACGCAGGCGCAGGAAAAAAGAACGCACGGGCCAAGATGGGATCGCCCGCTGACGCAGCCGAAAGGAGCAGGCGGGCTCCCTGTTGGGCGCTGGACGCATCCGGCAGCTCGCCTTTTTCAAGGTTCTGCTCTGGAACGTCTTGGGCCAGCGCTCCAAGGGAAAGGGCGCTCGCGGCCAGAGCCAATGGCAACACATGGCGCATCATCCTGCCTTCAAGGATCTACTGGCACGGTTCAGATGAGGCAAGAAATGCCTTGACGGCCCTGGGTTGAAAATGGCTTTCATATTTATGATGCGCATTTCATCGAAATTCCCCTATCGCGCATTGTGACAAATCGCTTGTTGCCCCAAGAAGGGCCCTGCCCAAGGAGGCACCCATGTCCATCAGGCTCGCCACGGAACGGGACAACGAACAGCTCATCGAACTGACGCGACAGTGTCCGATCCAAGCCGGCATCAGTCTCTTCATAGATAGATCCCCCGACTTCTTCCAAATCTACAAACGCATGGACAGCGAAAGCTCCTTCGTTCTGGCGAGCGAGGAGGAAGGCAGAATCGTGGGTTGCTTGGGCGCATTATTCGATAGTTACCTCATCAACGCAGAGCCATTCACCGTGGCGTCCATGGGCGACCTCAAGATGCACCCCGACTACCGCAAAGGTCGGTTCAGTCAGAAAATAGCCCTGTCCAATTTGGAACGGTGCCGGGCCCTTTCGCGCTGGGGCATGTCGTATTTCGCCGAAGGCAACAAGGCCTCCATCGGTTTCAGCCAAGGCCGGGGCAAGCTGCCCAAGGGTATTCTCGTCAGTCGTGCAGTCCACTCCAGCGTCGTGCCTTTCTTCGCTCTCAAGTCGAGCGGCGCCTACCGCCTGCGCCACGCGACACAGGAAGACATCCCAGCGATGCTCGAGCTCTACAAGCACCACTATGCTTTCTACGGCCTGGCGCCCGTGATGGATGAGGCTTCGTTTCGGCGGATCCTCTCCTACCCAGGCATGTCCATTTCGAAGTTCCGCCTTGCCGAAAAGGACGCGCAGCTCGTCGCGTGCTGCGCCACCTGGGATCAGTACGATTTTCAACGGTTCGTGGTGCTGCGCTTCGACGCCAAGTCCAGCGCCATCATGTTCGCCATGTCGGCCCTGCGACCGCTGCTCAAGATGCCCGCTTTGCCCAAGGTCGGCGAGCACCTGCGGTTTGCGCATCTATGTTACGTGGCAGTGCGAGACCGGCAAGTCGCACCCTTGCGAGACCTCGTGCGCGCTGTGCTCTGCGAAATGCGCGGCGGACAGCACAGCTTCCTCAACGTGTACTTCGACGAAAAAGACGACCTGCGAAAGTGCCTCAAGGGCACCGTGAGCTCGAGCACAAGGTCACTGCTCTTCCTGTTCCCGTTCGAGGAAAACTACGACTACGACCAATTCAAGCTCGGCAAGCCTTTGGTGCACGTCGAGTACGCCACCTTCGTCTGAGAGCTTGTGAAAAAATCTCCTCGGTCGGAGATTCTTTCACAAGCTCTGAGCTTCGAAGGAAACTACTCGCGATACCCAAACAGGAGCAGGTCGGAATTGGAGCGGGAGTAGACGACCTCATCGCCGAACTCCACAGGGACCAGGATGTGCGGGCCGTCGACATAGAGGCGCGCGTTCTCGGTCTTGGAGCGAATGGTCAGAGCGTCCTGCGCGCCCACGAAACCACTGACCAGCACTGGCTTCGTGCGTCGCTCGACGCCGCCGCGGGGAAACGGCTCGCGCACCGCGAACTGCAGGCGTCTCGAGCGCGGTCTCTGGGGCCTTCCTCCTGCCGCGTGGATGGCGGCAGTGGAGCCAGCGGCCGTGCTGACCCACACGCCGCTCGACAGCTGTTCCTCTGTCTGACCAGCATAGGTCAAGGCATACCGGGTCGTCGACGCTGGACAGGCATTGCAGAACAGGACGTCGTTGAGGACGCGGTTCGCCACGACCTTTTGGTTGACCCACACCTCCATACGCGACAGCCGCACAGGCTCGAACGAGCCGTCTAGCACCTGCCTGAGCACCTCGGGAAAGGTCTCGGCCGTGGCAGCGGCAAAAAAGCCAACCGAGGTGGCTGGCGAAGAGTTCACCGCGAGGATGGGCGCCTTCTCCACCGAATGAGACACATGGAGCACCGTACCGTCTCCACCCACGGCCACCACGAGGTCGAAATCGTCGGGCCTAGTGTCTCCCAAGTGGTGCAGCCACAGGGTTTCGCACCCCCGGTCCGCCAAGGCCAAAGCCACCTTGGACATGGCGTGTTGGTGGTTGGCATGGGCCGCAGTGATGTCCTGGACGAGCGGATCCCCGGTGGTCACGAGAGCGCCGAGGCGAGACAACTCCTCGCCTTTCATGAGGTCGTCGTAGACAGAACGTCGATGCACTACCAACACGCGGCAACGTGACATGCAGGGACTCTATCAAAACAGTGTCGCTTTGGACAAGGGAAGCCGCTCTTGCCGTTCAGGGGGCTGCGGTGTCTGGGTCGTCGCTGCCCACGCCCGCGGTATCGGTATCGGAGGAAGTGGAGTGTAGCCGGCTCTTGATGAATTCGTCCCACAAAGTGGCGCGAGCAAAGGCTGTCCTGTCATAAGCGGGCAGATACGGCCCGCCTTGCAGGAACGCCGCCCCTGGCGCGTAGATCGACAAGCCCTGAATCTTCGCAATGTTGGATGCATACCATTTCGAAACGATCAGCGCGTCAAAGGATTCGACCGCCGCGGCGAGCACCGGAGTGGAGACGTGACCGGCGAAACGGCTGAGCAGATCGCGCGTGTCGCGCATGGACAGCTGCAGGGGGTCGGGGCGATAGGACCTATTGCGCATGGGCCGAAAGTCCTCTGGAGAAAGCCCGTGCGCCTCGTCGAGCAACGCGTCGAGCGCCTCGCCGAAAGCCTGCATGGCGCGCAGATCCACAGCCGTGAACCCCACGCTGGTTTGTTCGGAATAGTACTCCTCAAATGCCTCCACCGAGCGACCGACCCAGCGCTCGGCCGTGGGATTCTCAAACCACCCGTTCAACGTCGTGGTGTAGTCGAATCCCGTGGTGGGCACGTTCATCACAGAAGCGCCAAAAAAATCGGCAAAAGGAGAAAGCGCCCAGGCGACCTCCACGGTGCCCATGACACACGCATCGAAGGTGATGGCGTCGAAATGCCGACCTTCGAGGGCCGTTGGCAGGTCATCGCTGACGGACAAAGTCCTGCCCGAAGAGTCATCGCTGCAGATGCCGCGCACTGCCGAAGGCTCGGAAGTCGGCCGGTTCAGCCTGCGCCATCCATCGCCGTGATCCGACAAATGCAACACCGTGTGCACGGCTGGGAAGCACTCCAAGGCGTAATCGATGAATCCCTTGAGGGTCTGGGGGGAGCCCATGTCGAGCTCTTCGCCGTCATCGCTCGTCGACGATAGCCCCAGATAGGCACCATCACCGAGTCGCTCCGAGTGGATGGTCTCCATGTCGTCGTCCTTTAAAAGGCGGTAGAGCCGCGCGCCTTTCCAGTTGCCATCGCGCTTGCCGTAACCCGCGGCGCGGTCGAGAAGCACGATGATATTGATATCCTCTGGGATATTCGAGGCCTCGGATTCGTTGACATCGTCGAGCAACACGTCTTCCAGATTGTTGTCCCCATCCTCATAGAACATCAATGTCCAGCTCGCCTTGGGCCGGGGCACACAGGGCTCTGCCTGGATGGTCGTGTCTAGGCCGCTCTCGGAAGCGCTGCTCGAACCGTTCTCGAAGTCGCTTTGTGTTTCGACCTCATGAGTTTGCGTCGGCTGGGAAGGTGACGTCTCTGTATCGAGCCCCTGCGTCTCAGAATCCGCGGACGTGTCTCCCGAAGGTGGGCTATGGCCACAGCCAAAGAGGGCAACCATCGAAGACAGAAGGTAGAGCGGGCCACATCGGCCCAGAAGGTGGGATGACGACTTCATGGTGGCTCTCCTTGTGATTCTCCCTCGCAGAAAGGGCGCTCCTAGAAAACGTTCTTCATCGCTCGCAAACTCCCCGACCAAAAGGCATGGTAGCTTTGCGAGCGCAACCGAGACAAGTAAAAGTATTCTACCTTAAGTTGAAACTATGCACATCTCGCCACCCCCAGCGCCGGCGAAAATGCCGGCCAGGCAGGCCCACTCTCACCCTGTCTCGTGGATGCAATGCGAATGGCCCAGGTGGCACATTCCTTGGATCTGCCTTCGTCTGTGCACAGGCTCATCGACATCGCGGCGGGGTATGCCCTGGGAATAGGGCTCGGTCTCCTCTCTCCTGGCCCGTGGAATGTCGCCTGGGCAGCCGCTGGATTCATGATTCTGGGAATGCTCTCTGGTGGTCCCCTCGGGCGGCTCGTCGTGTTCCTAGGCGCAGCTGTTTGCGGTTTTGCGCGGGTGCCGCAGGAGGAGGCGCCGCCGCTCCTTGAACCGCTCCCCTGCCAGCAGGTGGTGATCGCCGAAGCGCTCGAAGAATCGACCACCGTCATGGGGCAAGAGCGCGGGAGACTCCGCATCGTCGCCGCCAGCGATTGCGTCACGAGCGCAGCGCCGCCTTCTGTCTTGCCCGCCTCTGGGAGGCTCTCTCTGACTGTCGCCCATCCCCTCTCCCCTCATCTTCCGCAAGGAGCGCTGGTGCGCCTGCACGGCCGCATGAGCGAGATCCTTTTGCCCAGGAACCCGGGCATGCCCCATGGTGAGCTCGAGGTCTTTTCGACGACGATCCCGAGCCGAGCGCACCTGGCCATCCTCGCTCGCGCCGCGCCGAGCCCATCGTCGTGGCTCTCGTTTGCCAGGCAGCGGTTGGAACGCCACTTCGACTCGGTTCTTCGCCCCAGCGAAGCCGGACTCGCCCGGGCTCTCACGCTTGGACAGGGGCGTGCCGTGCTCCCTGCAGCGCGCCTGGCATTTCGCCGAACAGGCACGGCCCACCTGCTCGCGGTGAGCGGCTTGCATCTGTCCTTTGCCACGATGATCGCCTTGGGCGTCCTCTCTTTCTGCCTCGCCCGCATCCCCTGGCTCGCTCGCCGCTTTGACACTGGCAAATTCGCCGCAGCAGGCGCCATTGCCGCGGCCGGTGCCTACGCCTGTCTGTCTGGAGGCAATCTCCCGGCGACTCGGGCTTTCGTGATGCTCGCCGCAGTGCTGAGTGGACGCTTGTGCCACCGGCCCGCCTCGAGCTCCAGTGGACTGGCGCTGGCCAGCTCGAGCCTTTTGCTGCACGACCCAACGAGCTTGTGCGAGCCCTCTTTCCAACTCTCGTTCGGCGCCGCCGCTGCCCTGGTGTTCTTCCTCGCAAAACGCTCGACCGACGATGAGTCGGAGCCGCGACCGGCCGGAATGCGAGCGCGCGTGCTCGAGGCTCTTGCTCAACTCGTTCGGGTGAGCCTCGCGGCCACGGCCGTCACCACGCCCATCGCTCTGTGGCACTTTCGCGAGCTGTCTCTCGTCGCGGTTCCCGTCAACCTGATCGCAGTGCCCATCGCCAGCCTTGTCCTCGTTCCAGGCCTCTTGATTTGCTGTGTCCTCGTGCCAATCTGGCCCGCAGCGGCTGTCCTGCTCACGCGCTGTTGCGGCGCTCTTGTCGGTCTATTCACAGACTGCCTGGAAGCTCTCTCCCAGGGATCCATTGCCATTGCCGAGCCAGGACCCGCTGTGATCGCCTGCGCCGTCACAGCCTGCGCAGCGGCGGCGCTGGTGGCGATATGGCCGAGGCGATCGAGCGCTCTGGTTCTGGGATTGGCGTGTGGAGCCTGTGGATTGAGTATCATCCTCAGCACCGACAAGCCGCCGCAGGACGCGCTCGTGCTCGATGCCCTGGACGTCGGTCATGGGGACAGCCTTCTGCTCACCCTGCCAAGCGGCGAGCACCTCCTCGTGGACACCGGTGGCTCCCGGGATCCCGCCTACGACACGGGTGAGCGAATCGTCGTTCCCGCTCTTCGTTCGCTGGGTGTTTCCTCTCTTGCCGCCCTGGTTCTCACCCATGAAGACCACGACCATGTTGGAGGGGCCAGGGCGGTGCTGCGAGGATTCTCTCTGCTCCAACTGTGGCACAACGGCGCGGCCTTTCCTGGCGACGCCCAAGCAGCAGCGGTGGCCGCGGCAAACAGCAGCGGCACCCTTGTCAAGGCGCCTCCCTCTCTGTGTGGCTTGCACCGGATCGGCAACGCCACGATCACCGTGCTCCATCCGTGCGACGTTCCCACTATCGACCAAGGCGGGAACGACCGCTCCCTCGTGCTGCTCGTGGAGCACGAAGCGAGTCGGCTACTGCTGCTCGGCGATATCGGAGCGCAGGTCGAACGCGACCTCGTCAGCCGCGGGCTCGTGCCACCTGTCGATGTCCTCAAGGTGGCCCACCACGGAAGCAAGACCAGCACTTCGGACGAGCTGCTCGAGGCTGCTTCTCCCCGCTATGCGCTGGTGAGCGAACCTCGACACGAGGGCCGCATCGGATTGCATCGCGACACCGCGCAAAGGCTTGAATCTGCCGGCGCGATCCTCTTGAGCACAGGGAAAAGAGGAGCCCTGAGGATCGTGCTCGATGGCCGAGGCATTGCCGTGCGTCCGCTCTAGGACAACGCCCGTGCGGCGAGCGTACGGGGATGCCGAAGAAGGTTGGGAGGTGGGGCGAGCGCAAAGCTCAGAGCTTGTGAAAGAATCTCAAGGCCGAGCAGTTCGAGGCGAATTCGGTGTGCGACGAGGCGTATCCGTCGATACGTCGAGGAGAAGCAACGCAGCGAACGCCCGAATTCGGCCGAAATGCGACCGAGGAGATTTTTTCACAAGCTCTCAGTCCCGGCAAAGCATCAATTCGTCGGACTCAAATAAAAAGACCGCGCGGAAGTTCTTAAAAAATGAGCTCCCAATGACGTTCCATACCGGGAATTTGACCTCAAGTCCTTCAACACACTCATTAAAAACGCAATATCGCTTGAGAGTTGAAACAAAGTAGCCGTCATCGACGCATCCATCGAACGAGCAGCCACCCTCTTCGATGGCTCCTTCCAATACATACCCGCCTAGAGAATCGATGGTTGCCTGGTTGAGAAGTGTATAATACGCTCCCGTGTCGAGCAAAATATCCCCCAACTCCAAATGATCTGCTGTCGCATTTCCCAACGGGACTCCGTCTTCACCGTATTTGATGGAGTAGGTGCTTGAACCACAATCATTAAAAGAAGATTTACTTGTTTGAAGAGAAAGTCCAATCGTCTCCATTCTGTCAAACTCAATATTGAAGAACTGAAGCATGCCCATGCCAAGAGTTCCGTTTATGGCACCCGGTTCTGCATCGCTAAACGGCGTGTCCATCGCGTACATGGGAATGTCTTTTAGGCACATTTTTTCCAAACAGAGGGAGCTCACTTTGATGCCGCCTTCAGCAACGCCCATCAAGGTAGCTGAGATGTAGCCGAACGCGTTCGAATCCTCGTGGTACCCCACCCCGGTGTCCAGAAGAAGATTTACCTGCTTCTCATTCAGTTTGACGTGCACCACAGGATAGGGAGCGTCGAGATGGAGGAAGGCGGTTTT
This sequence comes from Myxococcota bacterium, assembly GCA_025453525.1. GTDB lineage: Bacteria > Myxococcota_A > Polyangia > JAAYKL01 > JAAYKL01 > JALOQD01. Next base: position 2,032 of record JALOQD010000084.1, on the reverse strand, counting down.
CTCACCACAAATGATCGCACCGTCGCTTAAATCAGCACAGTCTTCATCGCAACCTATGGATAATAAAAACACCACAACGAGAACAGTCCGATGAGTGCTCAATGAAGGGGGTCTGGGGGATGTTCCTCGTTTTCCAATTCTACTCATCTCATATACCTACGCAGCCCCTGCTCTCCATTCATGAACCGCCACATCCCATCCAAGTCAGGGATAAATCACATTTCGCTCATTTCGAGTGTAGGGCAAGTAAACGCTAGGTTCGTCGCCGCAGATCGACTTCGACTGTGGGGTAGGTGGCTGGGGTAGGTGGCAGGGGGTAGGTGGCAGGCACTTCTTATTTCCAATTTCCCGCTGGCGCGAGCGACACTGCGCAAAGGATTGCCCTTTCCGGCGCGATCCTCCTCAGCACGGGGAAAAGAGGCGCCCTGAGGATCGCGTTCGATGGCCGAGGCATCGCGGTGCGTCCGCTCTAGGACAACGCCCGGGCAGCGCGCCCGCAGAGGCCAAAGGGCAACGCGTCGAGGCGGAGTCGGGAAACCGACTGCGTGCTCATCGAGCTTTTCGCGAAAATCTCCGGATCGTCTTGTCTCCGGAGCTCGTGAGGATCTCGTCGCCTCCGTTGCGTACGACGATGGCGTAGACATTGGCCTTACCGCCGTGGCGCAGGGTTTGCACGAGCCGCAGGGCGGGTTTTTCTTTGTCCACGGACACAATCCGGAGCGCTCCATCGTAGGAGGTCGTGGCGAGCTCGCCGTCGCGGTCGAGGAAGCGAATCTCGTGCAGGTTGTTGCCATAACCTTTGAGCTCGGCGCGGCGCGATGCATCTTGCGCATCGTAGACGAGCAAGAGATCGCCACCAGCGGCCACCAGGCGTCCGTCTGGGGAAATGTCGACGGGTCGCACGTACTTCGGCCCCTCTACGGCCCAGAGCAATGACGGCGTCGAGAGATTGAGGAGCTGCACGCTGTTGGACGGATAGGTCGACATCGCGAGCAAGCGCCCGTCGTCGCTCAGATCGTAGCCGTCGATGCGCTCCTGGCTCTCGAGCTGCCCCAACTCCACGAGCCCCGGCTCTGGCAGAACCTCGAAAAAGGCCAGACGCGAGCTCTGAGTGCGAAGGTCCGACAGGTTCGCGATGAGCAGGCGTTTCTCGAGCACCAGGCGAAGTTGAAAGGTCGGCTGGTCACAGAGCGTGGAGAGCCACTCTCCAGAGAGCCCGTCATAGAGCGCGATACCCTGCTCGTTGGCGGCGAGGACTCTAGGGCGGCCGGCTCCGGGATAGAACGCAAACGAGCCTCCGGCGAATTGCGTGAACCCCTTTACTGGGAAGCGAGACACGAGCGCCCCGCGAGCGTCGTAAACCCGCACCTGCGCCTCGGCGTCGCTCACGGCCAGAACGTAGGCGCCGTCATCCGTGACATCTGCGGAAAACAGATGCGTTTGCCCCACTCGAATGAGCTGCTTCTGCGCAAATCCGCCTGGCCGACGAGCCGAGGGCAGCCCTTCGCTTGGCTGTGGCAGCTGCCTGGCAATATCCTCCAGCGCCCGTCCGGTCATGGACAGACGGAACCTGCCGAAACGCACGCCAGCGGACTCTGCCGGCCCCGAATCGCTCGTCGCGATCGCATCGACGCTCGATGCCGGCGCATGCGATTGGGAACGCGGGCAGGGCCCGGGCTCTGCGCAGCGCGGATCTACCGCGAGTGGCGCAGACGAGGCCGGACCCGGGGCCGCTTTGACGCATCCGGCCAAGGCACCAAGAACGAGCGCGAACGCGAAGCAGGGAAGGCTGGGGTGATTGGGGCGCAAAAGTGTCTCTCCTTCTCGCACGATTTCACCAACCTACTACCACGAGGATGGTCGACAGTCCACAATCGCTCTGTGCATGAGGGGAATGCCTGCACGCACACGGGCGAAAACAGGGTGTTCTTCTGGCCCGCTAACCTCTTGCAAAGAAGGATGTGTCGATGCCAATGATGGAGGAACTACTCGAGAGCATGGACGAATCGATCAAGAAGGTCCACGAAGCGCT
>JALOQD010000083.1 GCA_025453525.1 Myxococcota bacterium | reverse complement strand
GCCGTGGCGGTGTTTGGCCTTGCAGCTCTCGTGAGCTGGGCCAGGAGGCAGGCTCCGGCTCTCTACGGCCGTCTCTGCCCTGCGGCCATGGCGGCGCTGCTCGTGCTCGGCGCTCTGCGCTGCACCGAGTCGAGCGGGGAGGACGACGCCTTGCCCACCGAGCCCCCCTGGGCCGATCTCGAGCGCCAGGCCTACGCCGATCCGCAGGCTGCTACCTCGGCCATCCTGCACGGCATCGTGGCGCCGGCCCTCTACAGCATCGCGCGGACGGTCGACACCCTGGCCAACCTACAGAATGAGGTTGGATTGCCCACGGCGCTTCCGACGCCCGGCATGCAGTACGCGCTTGCGGCCTATGGCCTGGACGGCTGGGGCCGCGAGCTCGACTTTGAGCGCACCATCACCGAGGATCGCCTTGTGTCTTACGTCGTTCGCAGCGCCGGAGCCGACGGGGTATTGTCAAACGCCGACGATGTCGTATTGAGTGTGGACCTCGATCAAGAAAGCGACTGGGCCTTCGGTTGGGACCAGCGGATTCTCACGTTCTACCTTTCTCGGCACGACACGGAGCCCGCGCTGTTCATCCACCGCTGGGCCGGCGAGCTGTTCGAGTACAACGACCAGGACCTCGGCTCGTCGCTCACCGGTGGCGGTCCCTTCGATGTGCTGATTGGCGATACGCTCGAAGCGGCCGCTCGCGATGGAGGAGGCTCAACGGCTCTTATCGACGAGATGCTCGCGGCGTTCGAAGGCGACGAGGACGGACACGCGCCTCTCGTCATGCTGGCGTTCGAGTAGCGCATGTCCAAAGCCCGAATGCCGCGGCTGCTCTTGGCCTGCGCCGCGCTGCTCGCGGGGACCTTCGCGGTGCTCTTCTGTTGCTTGGAGGTTGGGGGGCTGCTCGGCAGGCAGCTCGTGGCGCTGGCGCCGAGTGCATGGCTTCTCGCAGGGACCGCCTTTGTGTGGCTCCTGGCTCAGCGCCGCCGGTTCATCGAGCCGTTGCCGCCCGTGCATCCGCGAGCGTGGGCCCTTTTTTGCGGGCTTTCCGGCGCGCTGCTTCTTCTCTTCGTCGGGCTCGGCGCTCGCGGCACGCTCCCCAAGCCCGAAGGCATCCTGTTCGCTGAGCTTGCCATCGTCTGCCTGGTGCCTATCGCCGAGGAGCTCTATTTCCGCGGATTGCTGCGGGAGACTCTCGAGGCCATGACCGGGCGCCTCGGGGCCTTGGTTCTCTCGAGCGCCCTGTTCGCTCTGGTCCACGGTCCCCAAGGTCTTTTTTGGCTCATGCTCGGTCTCGGTCTCGCCCTTGGCGCCGTGGCCATTGCGAGCCGCAGTATCCTGCCGGCCATTGCAGTTCACGTCGTTTGGAACACGCTGACCGTCCTTCGCGACCATGAGCCGACTCTGCGCGCTGCGGCCATCCTGTGTCTCGCCGAGGTCGTGCTGCTCGGAACATGCCTCGTCGGGCTGCGTGAGGCCCGACGTCTGGGAGCGCGACCATGAGCCCCCAAGCCGCCAGCCTCTACCGCCTCGCCCACTTGAGCCACGTCGAGTCGCGTGGAGGCCGGCAGCTCCTCGTGTTCGGCGATCTGCCGGCCTGGCTGGTGGTCGACGACGAGCTGCGGCACTTCCTCGGGGCCTTCGATGGCGCCACGTCGCTCTTGCGCGCCGTATCGGATCACGCCTTGGCCTTTGGCAGAGCGCGGCAAGACGTCGAAGCCGAGATCTCCGCCGTGCTCCCTGCCCTTTTGGAACAGGGCATCCTGGGGCAGCCCGAAACGAGGGCGAGCGAAGCGCCGACCGCCATGAGCGTCTCGAACGTCACGATCAACCTCACCAACCGCTGTAACCTCGCCTGTCCGTTTTGTTACAACGCCCGCCGCGGCGGTGACGAGCTCGATGTTGCGCTGCTGTGTGAGAGGCTCCATGAAGCGCGCCGCGATGGCCTGCTTTCCGAGCTGGCCTCGCTCATCGTGCTCGGTGGCGAACCCCTGCTCGAGCCCGAGCGTCTTTTCGCACTGCTCGAGGGTTCCTGCCGCGCGTTTGGTCGTCCGCCGCTCTTGTCCACCAATGGCACGCTCCTCGATGATGCGCAGGCCCGCAAACTCGCCGAGCTCGGTGTCGAGGTGCAGGTCTCCCTCGACTCTCCGAGTCGACAAGAGCACGACAGCAAGCGCGGCTCGGGGGTATACGATTTGGCGATCGCCAGCGTTCGACGTCTGGTGGCCTCTGGCGTCCACGCCATCGTGTGCATGGTTTACACGCGCCACAGCTACCGGCAAATGGAGGCCACCCTCGATCTCGCCGCGAGCCTCGGTGTGGCCGAAGCCCGATTCATCCCGCTTCGCACCGTGGGGCAGGGCGCCATCCACTGTCAAGATCGGCCAAATCAACTCGTGGTGCTCCATCACCTCGTCGAGCTGCTCGAGCGCCGCCCTGGCTTCCGTCGCTTGCTCGGCCGCGACACGTTCTCCATCGCCTCGGCCGTCTGCCGCCACGGCAAGGCTCGGCGAAGCTGCGGCATCGCCCGGGACGCGCTGTTCATCGACGCCGACGGCGGGGTGTATCCTTGCCCCAACCACGTCAGCGAAGCGACACGCGCTGGCGATTTGCGCAGCCGCAGCCTCGCCGAGCTGTTCCTGCACAGCGTGCCGATGCAGCGTGCCAGGGACACGTTCCGCCTCGAAGCCTATACGACCTGCAAGTCCTGCTTCGTTCGCCACTACTGCGCCGGAGACTGCCGCGGCGAAGTGCTCTGCGCGTACGGAGACCCCCTTGCCCCTTCGCCCCACTGCGTCGAGCTGAAGAAGATGTACGTCGAGCTCATGTGGCTCGCGGCCCTGCGTCCAGAGTTGCTCGATGCGCGGGGACGTAGCGCCGGGACGTGCGGATGAGGGAGCAGTGCAGAGCGCGGACGAAACGACCCGCTAAAGCGCCTAGAGCCAGGCGTTCCCGTGAGAACCGAGGACTGTTTGAGTCGGTCCGTTCGATGTCCGAGTTCCGCAGGTTCGAAGGGGAATGCCTGGCTCTAGGCGCTTTAGCGGGTCGTTGTTTTCGATTGCCGCCGAATACAGAGATGCCCATTCTCGTCTTCAATGTCGACGCCCGCGATTGACCACTCGTAAGGGTCGGAATAGCATGACACCACCTGCAAAAAAAAAGGAGCTTTGTCCATGCGCAAGACAGTTCGTGAATCCCTGTGTTTATGGGCGCTCGGAGCACTGGTTCTCCCGATGGCCATCGGCGGCTGCCACTGCACCCTCTACTCCACCGCTGCCACCACACCACAACCGATCTACGTTTCGACGCCGCCGCCACCGGTCAAAGTCGAGATCCAACCTCCTGCACCCTCGGCGGGCTATGTATGGATCGAGGGACACTGGGATTGGAACGACGCGGACACGAGTTGGGTTTGGGTGGAAGGGACCTGGACACGTCCACCGAAAGAGGGCTGGCAGTGGGTGCCGCCGAAATTCGATGACCGCGAAGACAACGACGTGTATACGCCGGGTCACTGGTCGGAAACGGGGGTTCCGTCCCATCCAGAGTGGAAGCAGCCTCCCAAAGTCGTGGCGCAGACCCCGAGCGACACTGCAGGCGGGCCACAGAGCACGGACAGCGCTACCCCCGAAAAACCGGACAGCGACGCCAAGCCCAAGGACGATAAGGAAAAGGACAAGGGCAAATTCGACGGCAAGCTCGAGGGCAAAGGCCAACCGTCGAAGCCGGAGTTCGAGAAGACCGAGAAGGTCGACGTCAAGCCCAAGGACGACAAGGAAAAGGACAAGGGCAAATTCGACGGCAAGCTCGAGGGCAAAGGCCAACCGTCGAAGCCGGAGTTCGAGAAGACCGAGAAGGTCGACCTCAAGCCCAAGAAGAAGCAAGGCGAGATCAAGGCGAAAGACGACATCGGACCCAGCAATCCTGGGTTGAAGAAGAAGGAAAGCGACATCAAGGCCAAGGACCCCCAACCCTGAACCTTGCCATTTTACGCCGCCCTAGCCGCCACCCCCAGCTTCGTCTTTCGTTTAAGAGCCTACCGGGATAGGCGCGAACCAGCTTTTCCGGTCCTATAAAATCGACGCCAGGCCCACCGCGCAGTTGGGTCCTGCCGAATCCACACGCATCGCATTGGGGGAAGCACAGACGGTTTGGGGGATGGATGGGAACGGGAAGTCGGAAGCGACGAATCTCTTTAGCGGGGAAGCACGAGGAGAACCTGAACGACGCCTTCCTGGAAGTCCTTGCGGAAGACATAGCCCACGCCGCGCTTGAGTGAAAACACCGCCTTCAACGGCCGGGTGAACTCGGTCGGCTTGACCGCACCGGTGCGGATTTTCTGGTCCTCCCAATACATTTTTTCTTCCTCGGGCTGCATGCCGAGGACTCGCTGCTGGAAATCGACGCGAAGCTTGCTTCCTTCCTTGGCGTGAATGGGCGCGACTTTGCCCTCGCGGCCAAGGCCCGCCTTGCGGCCGAGGAAGATCGACTTCAGCTCGTTGAGAGTGATCGCCTTTGCCGCGACCGCCTTGTTGGCGATGATGAGGATGTCTTCTGCGTTCTCCGCGACAGCGCGAATCGGCAGCAGCAAAATCCCCAGGAGTACCAGCATCGCAGGCGCGACCAGCGTTCGCGCTCTGCTTCGCAAGGTGTTGTGATGTATCATTTTCATCGTCCACTCACTGCGACGCCTTTAGCCATTCCTCACACCCGTTAACCTAGAGCCCGAGTGAAATGCCAGCTCGGGACTGTACTTGCCTGTTCGTTACAGGTCAGAAGCATACACGCAAACCCCTCGGTCCGCCAACTTCACGCATGGAAGAATTTCGGTCCGGGATTTGTCCGTGCTCATTGCTCGAGTTCTCATCGCGCTTCGTCTCGCATGCCCATCGGCCTTTCCAGAATATCTCCGCTATTACTACCATGGTCAAAATCGGTGTAAAAGGCCTGTTTCGCTGTGCATCGACTAGGGCCGTCTGGGCGACGTCCCCGCATGCGTCTTGGACGCTTCGGATGGACATGTCTTCAGACGACACAGCAAATTATTATCCGCTTCTCGCGCGCCGTCCAGTCCTTGTAAAAAAAAGGTGCGAGATGCTGTTTTCGCCAGGCGAAAGCGACTACTGAGCCATCATGGCCATGGCGCGCAGGCCTTCGTCGAACGGAGCAGACACGAGCCCTCGGTCCGTGATGAGCGCTGTGATGAGGGTATGAGGGGTGACGTCGAACGCCGGATTGAGCACTGGGACGCCCTCTGGCACGATGCGTTGCCCAAGGACATGCGTCACTTCCGAAGAGGGACGTTCTTCAATGATTATATCGTTTCCGTTTGCGGTTTGGAGGTCAATGGTGCTCCACGGAGCGGCAACGTAGAACGGCACGCCTGCCGCGTGGGCCGAAAGCGCGACGCCATAGGTGCCGATCTTGTTGGCGACGTCTCCGTTGGCTGCGACCCGATCCGTGCCGACGATGACGAGGTCGGCTCTGCGATTCTTCAAGAGCCATGCGGCCGCGCCGTCTACCGCGACAGACACCTCGATGCCGTCGCGAGACAATTCCCAGGCCGTCAGGCGCGCGCCTTGCAAAAACGGACGGGTCTCGTCGGCGATGACCCGGACGCGCTTGCCCGCGGCAACGGCCGAACGGATCACTCCCAGAGCGGTTCCATGCCCCGCGGTGGCCAAGGCACCCGCGTTGCAATGAGTCAGTACCGTGGCGCCGTCCGGAATGAGGGTCTGGCCAAAAGCTCCGATGCGATGGCACAATTCGAGATCCTCCGCGTGGATCGCACGAGCCTCTTCGATGAGGGCGTTTGCCGCGGCTTGCACTGGAAGGGCCGCACTGCGCGCAAGCGCGTTTCGCATTCTGTCGATGGCCCAGAACAGGTTGACCGCAGTGGGCCTTGTGCCAGACAGTAGGACGGCAGCCGATTCAACCTGTTGTCGGAAGCCGTCGGGTTTTGTGCAGGTGCTATGGCGCGCCGCCAGTGCGATGCCATAGGCCGCGGCGACGCCGATGGCTGGAGCTCCGCGAATGACCATCGTGGTGATGGCGTCGGCCACTTCCTCTGCACAGTTGTAGTGATTGTAGATCTCCTCGTGGGGCAGTCGCCGCTGATCGAGCATGGTCACGACGCCGTCGTTGTACTCAATAGTTGTAAAAGAACTCTTGCCCGTCATGATTCGGCTCTCCTTGCATGGGACGGCGTGGAGCGTTCTTTGGCGCCCAGATAAGCACCTTTACCGGTTCTCATCGCCCTTGTCAGCCCCTTGCGGATGGAATAGTCTCTAGTTCATTGTGAAGAGGAATGACACCGAGTCCTCGCGGGCGCTCCAAGACCAACCTTTGCCTCGGTCTTGTAGCCAGGCGCTAGCAGATCGCATCTTGGCCGATTTGGAGACCGCGGCCGCGACTTTCGATGAAGCCGGCGCGAGGTGCTCGTCCACTGCCGATTTCGACGCGCTCACCGCAACCCATGCGCAAGATCTCTCGGATTTCTTGAGCAGCCTCGCGGTGCGCCCCAGCGAAAGAGCGCTGCTGCGGAGCAGAGTCGACGAGGCTCTCGGTCATGGGATAGCGACGCAGACCCTCGTGCACCTATCGCGACCTGACGGAACAGAGGCAACCCTGGCGTTCTGCGCTGTGCGAAGTGATTTCGAAGGAGCGAAACGCCTCGTCGTCACGGTCCAAAACACCTCGAACGGCTCGCGTTTGCGACAGGAGCTCGATTCCTTGGCGAGGCTCGCGGCCGTGGGGCAGATGACCGTCACCGTGGCCCACGAAATCAACAACATCGTGACCGCCATGCTCGGTTGGACCGATATCGCTCGTCGCAGCGCCAATGCCGCCACTGTCGTGTTGCCGGCCCTGGAGATCCTCGAGGCCAACGCAAAGCGCGCGAAAACCCTGGTGGGAAGGCTGCTCCATCGGACCAGAACAGAGCCGGTGGTGCCTGTGTCGCTTCATCTTTCGACCGTGGTGGAAGATGCCCTGCGCCTTCTATCGTGGGAGCTGTCCGATAGTGGCATTCGCGTGGTCACTGCGCTCGAAACCATCCCGCCGGTGCTTGGCGACGAAGAGCAGCTTCATCAGGTCATCGTGAATCTGGTGCGCAATGCCAAGGACGCCATGCCAGGGGGGGGCACGTTGACTGTGGGGCTCACCCTTCTCGCCGATGGGCCGGTCCTCACTTTCGAGGACAGTGGCGAAGGCATTCCCGATGAAGTCCTGCCTCGAATATTCGATCCGTTCTTCTCTACCAAGGGGTGCCGTGAACCATCGCTGCCTGGAGGCTCGGGTCTCGGCCTTGCGGTCTGCCGTGATATCGTTTCGGACTTCGGCGGCCGCATCGCGGTGTCGAGCCGCGTGGGAGCAGGAACGAAATTCAGCGTGCACCTGCGAGCAGCGTCCAGTGCTCCGAAAGAGCAGACCCCGATGCCAGAGGAGCCCGACGATGGCTTCTCGGGTGCGAAGGTGCTCGTGGTCGACGACGAAAAAGACGTGGGGGAGATGATTTCCACGGCTTTGTCGCTCAAGGGCGCCAGGGTCCGTTGTGCGAGTCGTGGCGACGAGGCGATTGCCCTGTGCGAGACCCAGCCTTTCGAGGTCGCGTTTGTCGATTTTTCGATGCCGGGCCTGTCGGGCCGAGAGCTCCTCGTCCGCCTGCGCCGCGCCCAGCCCACGATGCCCCTCGTGGTCATGAGCGGTCGGGAGATCGAGATTGAAGGGCTTGAGCGGGTCGTCGACTTTCTAAAGAAGCCCTTCGAGTTGAGGGATGTCGAAGCCAAGCTGCGCAGTGTCCTTCTGACTTCGTCGCGACGAGATTGACTCCTTGCGCCTCGTGAATAGATAAATGCCTGTGAGGTGAACCACGATGTTTTTCGATCCTATGTATTTTATCATTATCGCGCCGGGATTCCTTTTGGCGGCTTGGGCTTCGTTCAAGGTGCGCAGTACCTTTGCCCGCTACGGCAAACAACCGACGCGCTCCGGCATGTCCGGCGCGCAGGTGGCCCGCGAGATCCTGCGTCGCAACGGCATCCTCGACGTGAAGGTCGAGGAGACGAGTGGCATGTTGTCGGATCACTACGATCCGCGTCATCGGGTGCTGCGTTTGTCTCCCGAGGTCTATCGGTTGGCTTCCATCTCGGCAGTGGCGGTGGCAGCCCATGAGGTGGGCCATGCGATCCAGCACGCCAAGGACTATGGACCTCTCGCTCTGCGCTCGGCCGCCGTGCCGCTGGCGCAGGTGGGCTCATGGGCGCCGTGGCTGATCATGATTGGCGGGTTCTGGCTGCACATGACCTCGCTCGTTTACTTGGGTATCGTTTTGTTCACCGGCGTGGTGGCGTTCCAACTCATCACCTTGCCCGTGGAGTTTGACGCGAGCCGCAGGGCCAAAGAGCAGCTCCTCGGGTTGGCGTTCGTCACCAAGGACGAAGCCGACGGAGTGGGATCGGTGTTGTCCGCGGCAGCCATGACCTACGTCGCCGGGGCGCTGACCGCTGTGCTCACGCTTCTCTACTATCTGCTGCGACTGGGCCTGCTCGGCGATCGGCGAGACTGATGTCCATAGAACACGCCGACTCTCTCGAGGAGAGTTTGCACAATCGACTCGAGCGCAATTTGCGCCGCCTTGCCCCTTGGGCCAACCGGGAGGGGATCACCTGCTACCGCGTTTATGACAAGGACATTCCAGAGATCCCCTTGTCTATCGACTGGTACGAAGGCCGTTTGCACGTCTCGTGCTGGGACTCGGCCCATCGCCCTGTCTCGGAGCTGCAGCTCGAGAAATGGATCGAGGCGGCGGCTCGTGCCCTGGGCGTAAAAAGGCAAGACGCTTACGCCAAGCACCGCTCACGGCAGCGCGACGGTGAACAGTACCAACGTCTCTCAGGTAGGGCGGCCGAGCTTACGGTCAGTGAGGCTGGCCTGCGCTTCGTAGTCAACCTCAGCGATTTCGTGGACACGGGGCTGTTTCTCGATGCGCGACGGTTGCGAGCCATGGTGCGGGAAGAGTCGGCCGGAAAACGAGTGCTCAATTTGTTTTGCTACACCGGCGCGTTCACGGTCCATGCGGCCAAAGGAGGCGCGGTGGCGACGACCTCGGTCGATTTGTCCAATACCTATCTCGATTGGGCTCGCCGCAACCTCGCCGCCAACGACTTACTGCGGCCCCAGCACCAACTCGTGCGCGACGACGCGCTGAAGTTCCTCGCAAATCACGCTCCGCCGGCTTCTGGCTACGACCTCGCCGTGGTCGATCCACCGACGATGTCGCGGAGCAAAAAAATGTCGGCGAAGTTCGACGTGCAGCGCGATCACGTTGCGCTGCTTCGCCAAAGCCTTCGGCTCTTACGGTCCGGCGGTCGACTCTATTTTTGCACCAATTTCCAAGGGTTCCGTCCTGCGCTCGAGGAGCTCGAGGGCGCGTCGTTCGAGGAGATCACCTCTGCCACCTTGCCTTTCGACTATCGCAATAAGCGCATTCACCGTTCGTTTCGAATCGACAAAACCGGTTAGGGAATAATGTCGCGAACTCTGCGAACCCTCTTGCGCTTCGCAAGCAAAGTCCGTAATGTTCGGCGCTGTTTTCGGGGCGTAGCGCAGTCTGGTAGCGCGCCAGCTTTGGGAGCTGGATGTCGAAGGTTCAAATCCTTTCGCCCCGACTAGCCCGGAGAGCCGGGTCTTTTTGCGCCCGTAGCTCAGCTGGACAGAGCAACGGCCTTCTAAGCCGTGGGTCCCCCGTTCGAGTCGGGGCGGGCGTGCCAAGGAAACACACCCCATGCCCAAGAGCGCTTCCACACCCTGTCTGAAGGTTTACCTCCAACCAGAACGAGCCGACGACGCGGCCGGGTTTCTCGCTGCGCTTGGTCCGTGCGCCATTGAAGAGCGAGATGGATCGACTCTGTGTGGAGGCGAGGACGGACGGGTGGTGCTCATCGCTGGGTTCGACCAGCCGGGCGATCGCGATGCCGCGTTTACCGCGATGAGCGGCGCTGCGTGGCTCTCGGCAAAGGTCGAGAAGGTGGAGATCGGCGATGACGGCTGGAGCACGGCCTGGAGGGCGTTCTTCCAGCCCGTGGTGCTTCGCAGGCTCATGGTGCTCACGCCTTGGATGGAGCCTCCGCGGGACGATCGCCTCGCCATTGTCATCGACCCAGGTCAGGCTTTTGGCACGGGCGGGCATGCCACCACCAAGTTGCTGCTTTGTGCCATCGAGACGCTTGCCGACAACGGGGAGCTGCCACAGGAGGTGCTCGACGTGGGCACTGGCTCTGGGGTGCTGGCGATTGCCGCACTGCTGCTCGGCTCGAAGCGAGCCCTCGGCGTCGATATCGAGGAGGAGTCGGTGGTGGCGGCTCTCGAGAACGCACAGCACAACGGGCTTGAGGGTCGGCTGGAGGCGCGTCTCGGCCAGGCGTCGGATATCGAAGGCACCTACGGACTCGTGCTCGCCAACATCCAACTCGCGGTGTTCGAGCAATGCGCTCTGGATATCGCCCGTACCGTGGCGCCTTTGGGCTCGGCCCTGCTCAGCGGATTGCTCTGCGAGCAGAAGGAAGCGGCGCTCGCGCTGTTCCCTGGTTTTACCCTCGAATCGACCCTCGCCGAAGGAGAGTGGATTGCACTGCACCTGAGGCGAACGTGACGATCCGGCTCATTCTCGAAATTGAGCCACGAGACGACGCGCAGGTTTGCGTTTCAGGTTCTGAGCTGGGGTACCTCTGCGGGGTTCGAAGAGCCCGCCGCGGAGAGCTCGTCGAGATCCTCTCCCACGGTACAGCGAGTCTTGCCAAGGTGGAGCAGGTCTCTGCCAAGGCGGCCGTGCTGCGCATCGTCCACCCCTGTTATCGAGTGTCTCCTCCCCTTGAGGTGGAGCTCGCGGTGTCTGTGCCCAAGCGCCAATTGATGGAAGACATCGTCCGGTTCGCGAGCGAGCTGGGCGTGCGCACGGTCACTCCGTTGCTCCTCGAGCGCACTGTGGTGGAGCCAGGCCAGGGCAAGCTCGACAGATGGAGAAATGTCGCTCAGGAGTCCATGCGGCAATGTGGCCGAACCGAGGTGCTGAAGGTGGATGAGCCGATGGGGCTCTTGGCGTTTCTCGCGCAGGCTGCGGTTCGGAGCTCTTCGAGGTTCGTGCTTCATCCTGAGGCCCAGCGTCGGTTTCCTTGGCGCGCTGCCTCTGCGAAGGGAGTGTGCATTCTCGTGGGACCCGAGGGAGGGCTATGCGAGGATGAGCTCGAGACCGCGGTGCAGGCGGGATTTGTGCCTGTGGGGCTGGGCCAGACCGTTTTGCGGATCGAGACCGCGGCGATTGCGGCAGCGGTGCTTTCAGCGGCAGCGGCGGGTTCTTGGCTCGAAGACGTTGACTACGTTTAATAACAACGTAATAAGAGTTAACACGTTTGAGGTGATAGTGAGATTGGAAGGTGCATGGCGACCCTAGGTTCACTGCTGGTGCAGCACCAAATCGTCGGTGTGACGCAGATAGAGCAGGCTCTTCAGCGCCAGGTGATCCAGGGCGGAGATCTTGCCACAAATCTGCTGGAGCTGGGGCTGTTGAACGAGGATATTCTAGCGGAATTCGTCGGTCGCTCCCTCGACATGCTGGTGCTCCGGCGGGAGCTGCTCGATGCCCCGACTCATGAGGCGCTCACCAGTGTCCCGTGGGAGTTCGTGAACAAATATCGCTTCTTACCACTGAGCCTCGAGTCAAATAACCGGCTGGTCGCCGCCTGCTCTTCGCGGCTCGATAGCGATGAGCTCGAGGATGTGCTTTGGCAGCGCAGTCTGCGCCTGGAAGAGCATTTTGCTCACAAGTTCCGCGTGGCTATGGGCCTCAACCGCCACTACGGGCTCACGATGCCTCCCCGGCTCCTCTCGCTGGCTCGGCGCCTCGATTCTGGCTTTGTGGCCAACCTCGAGCCGACTGTCCGGCCACCTTCTGCACCTCAGGCAGAAGGCATTTTCTCCCTTCCGCCGGCGCCGAGTGTGCCGACGGAGGATAACTTCGCATCGCGGACGTTCAAAGGTCCTGCCGTGAGCGTGTCTCCATCGATACATATTTCGGACCGCCTACCCGCGGGCAGGGACAATGACGCCACGATTCGATTTGTAGCCAGGCCCCAGAAGCCCACGGCCAAGGCTATTCCAGTGACCGGACCGCTCGCCATCGTCGGCTCCAATCCTCCGGAGGACCCCGCGCCCACGGTCGATGAGCTCCACGCGGCTCCGCCGGCCATCGATTTCGACGAGACTCGTCGCCGCCTCGCGAGCGCGAAGAGCCGAGATGAGATTCTGGATATTGTCCTGTCGTTTTGCCGCAGCACCTTCGATTTTTGCGTGCTGTTCGTCGTGCACGGCCGCACGGCCGAAGGGCGCGCCGCTGTCTGGGGCGACAGGCAGAAGACCGACCTCGAGCACATCAACGTGCCCTTGGATCAGGGCGGCATGTTTCAGACCGCGTTCGATACTCGCTCCTTCTATCTCGGTCCGCCTGGAGGGTCGACTGTAGACAACGACGCGCTGCGGGCGCTGGGGCGCGCTGGGCTCAGCAACTGCGCCATTCTGCCCGTGACGCTTCGGCACCGGGTCATTCTGCTCATTTATGGCGACAGGGGTGAGCTCGGAGTGGAGTCCGAGCGAGTGTCGGTCATGGTTCGACTCAACCAGAACGTCGCCGAGGCCTTCGAGCGCTTGTTGCTCGAGCGCAAGTACGGAGCCTACCGCAAAGCGCATCCACAAGAGGAACAACCAAGAGAGCCAGTGAGCGTCGTGGTCGCGCCAACGCGGACTAGGGATAGAGACAACGCTCAAACTTGGGCCGGCAGGTATCATCTGAGCTCGGCGAACGCCGACCAGGAAACGAACAATGGCCTCGTCGACCAAGTGGCGCCGCTCGCTCGCACCCGTCAGCCCGCGCAGAATGTGCCACAGCGTGCTTCTCGTCCTGCGATCGGCCGCATTCAGACCATTCGCCCGTTCCGGGAAGTGGAGCCCGCCGAGCCTCGGGGCCCGGAAGTGCTGCCAGAGACGACCCAAGGTCCTCTGCCCGAGGCGCCTCAACCTCCGACAAAAGCGCCTATTTCCTCGGCGCCGGCACACGCGTCCACCTCGGTCGGCGGCGGACCTGGCGCGACGCCTCCCACGGTCATCATTGCGATGCGCGAGGAAATCGGCCGATTGGTCCAGAGGGTGCTGACTTCGAAGCGTTTCGACGAGGCCGCGGCCGAGTTGCTCGTCGGCATTGGAGAGGACGCTATCCGGGAGCTGTTGCCTCATTTTCCCGGACCGCTCCACTATGATCGATTCCAGGCCGCGGGACTGCTGCCGAGAGTTGCTGCGCATGGGCCACTGCTGCGGACCTTGTTGATGTTCGGCAAGGGCGTGGTGTCTCACCTCTTGCCCATGCTCGACAGCGCGGATCCGAACCAGCGTTTTTACGCGACGTTCATGTTCTCCGAGCTTCCGTACCCTAGCGCTCTCGGAGCGCTCGTTGCACGCGTTTTTGATAACGATCAACAGATTCGCGCGTTAGCCATAGATGTCATTCGCGGCTTTTCGCAGTTCCCGGAATACCGATGGGGTCTGCGCGAGGTGGTAGGGGTGCTCGGCAATGACCAAGCCTCTCCGGAAGCCAAGCGCATCGCGGCCGTGGCCTTGGGCGAGCTGCGCGAGTCCTCGGCTGTGCCGATGCTGATCGAGTGCCTGGGCAGCGAGGACGGCGCCCTGGCCGAGCGGTGCAGCCGGGCCCTGAAAAAGGTGACCTTCGAGGACTTTGGTTTTGCAAAGGACAAGTGGGAGCACTGGTTTACGGCAAATCAGGCGAGGCACCGCCTCGAGTGGGCCATGGATGCCCTCGGAGGGCGCAGCGAGGGCAAGCGCAAGTCCGCTGCGGCAGAGCTGCGTCGATACACCGGTACTGCCGTAGACTGGCCGCACGGAGTGATCGAGGAGCGACACTGGACCGAGCTTCGGCGTCAGTGTCGAGACTGGTGGAAGAAAGAAGGGTGGGCGCTTTACGCTTACCACAGCGACAGTTGAGGTAAATGACCCTACGCTTGTCGAACATCGATTTGAGCTCTTGGGACGGAATTCTCGCATTCCTGCGCGCCGAGCTCGATGGCGCATCCTCGGAGCAAAGGCGGGCGCTCCTGCTCGAGTCCATGGCTTTCGTGGAGAGCGATGGACTAGGAGACAAGGACGCTGCGGTATCCTCGCTGAGTCAAGCGTTGGGCATCGATGCGGGCCGTTCGCAGAGCCTCTGGGAGCTCTGGAGGAACTTCGATAGGCTGGGCAATGGCGACCAAGAGCAGGTTCTGTCTCTGCTCGCGAGCCTGCCGGAGCCCTCGGGCGATGTGGAGCAGCGCCTCTTGCGATTGGCGCGCTTCCAGCGAGACACGTTGGGCCAGGATGAGCTGGCCGCAGGTCTTGTCGAGCAGGCGCGACGTCAATGGCCCGAGGGCTTCCACGGTTTGCTCGCCGAGGTCGAGACCCGCTTGCTCGCCGGGCACCCGTCCGAGGCCGCGACTTCCCTGGAGCGATTGTCGCGCATGGTCGACGATGCCTGTGTAAGAGCGGCTCTCCTCGTGGAGTCGGCCTGGCTCCGCAAGGACTCGAGCTCCGATGACGACATCACGCGGCTGCTCGAGGAGGCGCTGTCCGAGCCAGTGGCCGATTGGGCGCTCATCCGCGAAACCATGGACCTGGCCGCAGAGATCGGTGATTGGGTGCTCTACGAGTCGTCGCTGCGCAAGGTGGCTGGCGCGTCGCTCGAGAATCCAGATTCCGAAGGCGGGCAGTGGCCGATGGGTCACTATTTCGACGGGTTCGAGAGGGGGCCTGCCGTTTCCGCTGCCTACTGGTGGCAGGTCGCCATGGTTCGCGAGCGCCGCCTGGGCAGACCTCAGGCCGCGGCCGAGGCGCTCGAGCGCGCGCTTCAGATCTGCCCGGGTCATCCGCTGCTCGGCTATGAGCACTCGCGACTCATGGAGGCGCTCGGCCACTTCGACGATGCTCTGACGAGCCTGCCAGACAGCGCTTCGAAGACGAGGCGGGCCGAACTGCTGCTGCTCGCCGGTCGCTCTAAAGAGGCGGCTGCGCTGTTCGGCGAGCCCGCGGGCGACACGGTGGTGGAATGGGCGCTGCGAGACCTGCTCGGTGTCCCGGCGCTTCCCTCGGCGCAGGATCTGGACGCAGTCATGGTTTTTCTCCACGCTCATCCCGAACACCCGCAGTCGCGCATCGCTGCACAGATGCTACTCGAGCATCGGGACGACGAGATCGCAAAGCTCGTCCTTTCGGAAGCAGCTCCGAAATCCACCCTGTGGCCTCCTGCGTCCACGTTTTCGGTACGCCCAACCTGGCAGGTGGCGAGCCAGGCTGCTTGCGCCCTCACGAGTGAGGACGGCACTGAAGCGAAGCGGGCGATTCTCGACTGGGCCGAGGCCTCGTCAGATGCGACGCTACGAGCAGTGCTGACCAGCGTCGCAGCCCGGATGACCGAGGAGTCGGGGGAGCTAGAACAAGCCTTCGAGCTCTATGAATACGCCCAGAGCCTGTCTCCTCAGACTCCGGCGGCCAGGCTCGCGACGCTGAGGCTTTTACTCCGGCTGGAGAGATACCCGGATCTCGTGACTCATTTGCTCGATCACGCCGCCACTTCGAGCAGCCCGTTTCACGCCAGAGCCATGCTCCACCAGGCTGGCCATATTTTTCGGTGCAAGCTCAATGACGGGCCTTCAGCCGCGGGGGTTGTGGACGAGCTTTGCAGCGGCGATTCCTCGGATGTACCAGCTCTGTGGAGCGCCTTTGAGCTCGCAGTCGAAGCGCAGGACTATTCGCGCGCCGTGGATTTTTTGGGCCGCATCGGCCAGCAGTGTCCGGGAGACGCAGACTGGCTTTGTCTTCTCGCAGCCGAAATCGAGCTGTTCCTGACAGGGGACTACGACAGCTCGCTCTCTTTTCTGGATCGCGCCGCGGAATCCACGGACGAGGCGGTTGGCCGCACTGCACGTCTCTACCGCATGTTGGTATTTTACTTCCGTGGGGACGTCACCAGCCTCGACGAAGCGCTGCAGGAAGAAGTGCTCTCTTCCCAAGACGAAACGGGTCGCATGTGGATTCCCGAGCTGCTCGAGGCGGGTCGCGGCGCCCGTGGCCCCGAGGCCATGGCCGAGCTGCTCGAGGCCGACGACAACTCGGGTCCAGTCAAATTGCTCTGGCTGCTTCTCGTGGGCGCCATGTCCGGAGAGACGAGCAAGCTCGTGACTGGCCTGCGCGCCCTGGGAAGTGGCGCGCCTCCCGGCGAAATCGCTGCGGCCTGTCGAGCTGCAGCCATGGTGCTCGACTTGTCCATCGATTTGACCCGCGCGGCAGATCTCGCGCACAGCGATCTCGAGTTTGCCGAGGTTTTGTACCATGCCTCGGAGCGATTGACCCGTGCCGTGTCGCCAGAGCGACGCGCCGAAATCGCCCTTGGCCGGGCTGAGCTGTGTCGCGAATATGATCTCGCAGATTGGGCCGACTGGAGGCTCGAGGCGGCCGAGGCATTTTCGGATATCGGCGACCGGTCACGCGGTTTGTCGATCCTGCAAGAGAGCCTCGCTGTTGCGCCGGAGCATCCCGGGCTCCTCGAGGCCTATGCCGGGCTCGCGGATGCTCTGCACGATCATGCGGCGAGCCTTGACGCCCATTGTCGGCTGGCCGCGATTTACGACGATCCGAGTGAGAAAGCGCACCAGCTTTCCCTAGCAGCGAGCCGAGCCGCTTCGGAGCTTGGCCTCAAGGAAGAAGGCCTCCGCCTCGCCAGGCAAGCGGTCGAGGCGGATCCGGGGAGCGATGTGGCTCATTCGACGCTCACCGTAGTCCAGCGCATCGCCGGAGACGTCGCGGGTGTGCATGTCGCTATCGTGGGCCATTTGGCAGCGACGGCAGATCCGGCAAAGCGGGTGATCCTGCTGCGCGAGCTCGCCGATCACAAGCTGAGACTTGGCGATGCAGAAGGGTGCCTGACCACGCTCGATCAGTTGCTCGAGCTCGATTCCACGCAATCGGACGCCCTGCTGTGCAAGATCGAAATCCTGGCCGGTGCTGGTCTCGTCGTGGAACAGCTCGAGGTGATGGATATTTACATTCGCCAAGAGGTCGATCTCGCAAAGGCCT
>JALOQD010000082.1 GCA_025453525.1 Myxococcota bacterium | reverse complement strand
GACACCGACGAGCCCGGTCGCATGGTTCAGTCCCTCAAGATCATCGGCCTGCTCACCCTGCTCACCCTGGCGCCGGCGATCCTGATGACCATGACGTCGTTCACGCGCATCGTCATCGTGTTCTCATTCTTGCGCCAGGCTATCGGCACAGCCCAGGTACCGCCCAACCAAGTGGTCATCGGCCTGGCGCTGTTCCTCACCATCTTCATCATGGCCCCCACGGCCAATCGCATCCACGCCGAGGCCATCGTGCCCTACCAAGCGGGCGGTCTCACCGAGATGGATGCCATGAAAAAAGCCGCTGCTCCCATGCGCGACTTCATGCTCACTTTCACGAGGGAAAAAGACCTCGCGCTGTTCTACGAGATCACCGGCGAGCCCATGCCCACCGTGGCACAGGATGTCTCCCTCAAGGCGCTGGTCCCCGCCTTCGTCATCTCCGAGCTGAAGACCGCTTTCGAGATGGGCTTCATGCTGTTCATCCCGTTCATCGTGCTCGATCTGGCCATCGCGTCGCTGCTCATGTCCATGGGCATGGTGATGTTGCCGCCGGCGCTCATTTCGTTGCCTTTGAAGCTGATGCTGTTCGTGCTCGTGGACGGCTGGAACCTCATAGTGGGCTCCGTGGTTCGGAGCTTCTCGGTGTCACCATGACGATTGAAGACGTTCTCGCGCTCTCGGTTCAAGGCATCCTGGTGGTGATCTACGTCATCGGACCCCCGCTGGGCGCTGCCATGGCCATCGGAATCGCGCTGGCGATCCTCCAGGCCGCCACGCAGATTCAAGAGACCTCGATCACGTTCGTCCCCAAGCTCGCGGCGATCGCCGTCACCCTGATTTTCACCGGGCGGTGGGCGATCAACCACCTCATCGGCTACTTCCACGAGGTGCTGAAGCACTTCGAGAGGATCGGGGGATGAACCCAGGACTGCCCACACTCGAAGCAGGATTGCCCACGGCCGAGGCCTTAGTGCCCATGGGCATTGGCTTCATCCTCGTGGCAGCCCGGCTCACGGCGCTGTTTCTAGCCATGCCGATCTTCAGCGGCGCCACGGTGTCCGGCCAGATCCGCGCGGCTGTTATCGTGGTCGTCTCCGCGGCCATCTACCTCTCACTGCCGGCGCCAGAGCACCTTCCCACCGACATGCTCGGCCTCGTCTTGGCCCTCCTGGGCGAGCTGTTCGTGGGATTTGCCGCGGGCTTTTCCGCGCGAATCGTCTTTTCGGCCGTGGAAACCGCGGGACAGCTCCTGGACATGCCCATGGGTCTGGGTTTCGCCAACGCGGTCGATCCGGTCTCCAATTCGACCCAAACCGTGACGAGCCGCCTGCTCGGCATCATGGTCGCCCTGATGTTCCTGGTGATGGACGTCCATCTCGTGCTGCTGCGCATGGTGGCAGATTCGTTTCTCGTGCTGCCGCCTGGAGAGGCCTTCATCGTGCCTGAGGTGGGCATGAGCCTCGTTTCTCAGTCCGCTCTCATCTTCGAGGGTGCGGTTCAGCTCGCAGCGCCGGTGCTGCTCGTGCTCCTAGCGACGCTCGCGGCCCTGGGCCTGTTGTCCAAGGTCGCGCCTCAGGTGAATCTGTTTGCGCTGAGCTTTGCCATCTCGATTGCCCTGGGCCTCGTCGCTCTAAGGGCCGCGCTGCCAGACATGACTGCCTGGCTGCGCAATGTGGTTGGCAACATCGAGCCCATGGCCCTAGAGGCCATGAGCCACTTCGGAGCCTAGAACGCGATGTCCGAAGTCGACCAAGAACAAAAAACCGAGGAACCTTCTGGAAAGCAGGTGAGTCGGTTCCGCGAAGAGGGCGATGTGGCCCGCAGCGCGGATTTGTCCATGGTCGTCAACCTCCTGGCCGCCGTGGGCGCCATCGTCGTTTTCTGGCCGTTCATTTCGCAGACCCTTTCCTCCTACACCGCTTTTGCCTTGGGTCGTTTGGACGCCCATGAAACCGCGCCATTCTTCGCCCTGGAAGGCGGCAAGGTCGCGGCGTTCGTGATCCTGCCCGTGTCCCTCGTGGCCACGGTCCTGACCGTCGCCTCGCTGGTGGCGCAGATCGGCTGGAACTTCACCTGGAAGCCCCTCATTCCGAACTTCGGCAAGCTCAACCCCTTGCCCAAGCTGCCGGGGATGTTCTTCTCGGGGCGAGCGGTCGTCGAGATCCTCAAGAGCCTGGCGAAGATCGGCATCGTTGGCTACGTCTCGGTGAACATCCTGCTCGAAGAGCTCGACCACCACGGACGCCTGGCTGGCCTGTCCATCGACGAGCTCTTCCTGCGCCTGGGCCAAATCGCCCTGCGCATCGTGATTCACACGGGTGTCGTGCTCATCGTGATCGCCATCATAGACCTTTTTTACCAGCGCTATCAGCACCACAAGAAAATGAAGATGACCAAGGAGGAGACCAAGCAAGAGCACAAAGACCAGGAGGGCGACCCAATAGTGAAACGCCGCATTCGCGGAAAGCAGATGGAATCGGCGCGCGCCCGCATGCTCAAAGCAGTCAAGGACGCGAGCGTCGTGGTGGTGAACCCAACCCACTACTCCGTGGCCATCCGCTACCGCCTCGCGCAAGACGCAGCGCCGATCATCGTCGCCCTGGGCGCAGACCACATGGCCCTGAAGATCCGTGAAAAAGCGCGCCACCTGGGGATCCCGGTGGTGTCGAACCCGCCGCTCGCCCGTGCGCTGCACGCCAAGGGCAAGGTCGGTGGATACGTCCCCAAGGAGAACTACCGGGCCGTGGCCGAGCTCCTGGCCTGGGTCTACAAGGTAACCGGTAAGGTGGCATAATGGCGACCGCAGTGGCACAAAAAGCAGTGGAAAGTCGCGGCGAGTACGCGCTGCCGATCCTGCTCATCGGCGTGCTGCTCGCGATGATCCTGCCCATGCCGGCCGTGCTCCTCGACGTGGCGCTCGCGATCAGTCTGGGATTTTCCCTGCTCATCTTCCTCGCCGCGGTGTATGTCGAGTCGCCGCTCTCCATCTCGACCTTCCCGGCGATCCTCCTCGTGTCCACGCTGGCGCGCCTCTCCATCAACGTGGCCACGACCCGGGTCATCCTGCTGCACGGTCACGAAGGCACGGATGCCGCCGGCCATGTGGTCAAGACCTTCGGTGAATTCGTGGTGGGCGGTAACTACGTCGTCGGCGTCGTGGTCTTCCTCATTCTCGTGATCATCAACTTCACGGTGATCACCAAGGGCTCGGGCCGCATCGCCGAGGTCGGAGCGCGGTTCATCCTCGACGCCATGCCTGGCAAGCAGATGGCCATCGACGCGGACCTTTCGAGTGGTCTCATCGGAGAGAACGAAGCCCGTCAAAGGCGCAAAAGGATTCAGGACGAGGCGGACTTCTACGGCGCCATGGACGGCGCGAGCAAGTTCGTGCGAGGCGACGCGGTCGCCGGTTTGCTCATCACGGCCATCAACATCGTCGGCGGGTTCGTCATCGGCGTGACCCAAGGCGATCTGACCATTTCCGAAGCCGCTGCTACTTACACGATTCTGACCGTGGGCGACGGCCTGGTGTCTCAGCTTCCGGCCCTGCTCGTCTCCACGGCCGCCGGTATCGTGGTCACCCAATCGAACTCCGAAGGCAAGCTCGGACCGCTCATGGGCAAGCAGCTCTTTGGGCGCAAGCGCGCCTTGCAGGTCGCAAGCGGCGTGCTCCTCGGTATGGCGTTCGTCCCAGGCATGCCAGCCGTTCCGTTCGTCGTGCTCAGCGGGACGCTGTACTTCATCACGCGGCGGCCCGAGGCTCTTGCCCAAACCGATGACCAAGCGCTTGCCGCCCCCACACCCCTGAGTGAACGAGAGCGTCTGGCCGCACTCTTGCCGGTGGATCTCCTCGAGCTCGAGGTCGGCTACGAGCTCGTCCCGCTCGTCGATGTGTCCCAAGGCGGAGAGCTCACCGAGCGCATCGGCGGCTTGCGCCGCAATCTGGTGTCCGAGCTGGGCCTCATCCTTCCTCCGATTCATGTGCGCGACAATTTGCGGCTCCGCCCGCGCCAGTATCACCTCCTCCTGTCGGGCAACGAGATCGGCAGCGGCGAGGTTCGCCCCGGCAGGCTCATGGCCATCGACCCAGGCGGCAGCAGCAAGACCCTCAAGGGCGAGCGAACCACCGAGCCGGCCTTTGGACTGCCCGCGTGGTGGATAGATCCGCGCGACCGCTCAACCGCCGAGATCGAGGGCTATACGGTCGTCGATCCCGCGACGGTGATGGTGACCCACATCACAGAGCTCGTCCGCGCCCACGCTTTCGAGCTTCTGGGAAGGGCCGAGGCGCAAGAGTTGTTCGATGTTCTGGCTCGCTCCCATCCGCGCCTGGTCGAAGAGCTCATCCCTTCTGTGCTCCAGGCCATCGAGGTCATTCGCGTGCTCAGGCAGCTGCTGCGGGAGTCGGTGAGCATTCGCGATCTTCGTACGGTGTTCGAAGTGCTGGCGGAGTTCGGGCCGCGCACCAAGGACGCGGATCAGCTCACCGAGTTCGTCAGGCACAGGCTCGCTCGCACCATCACGTCCCGTTTCATCAGCGACGACAACAGGGTTTTCGGGCTCGTCGTCGATACTGGGTTTGAGAACGAAATTCGCCAGATGGCAAGCGGCTCGGCCATGCCGATCCTCCACCTGGATCCGCGGCTCGGCCGCAGACTTCTAGAGAGCGTCGAACGCCTCGCTCCGGAGTTCAGCCGTTCCACAGCACCGCCGATGCTCATCAGTTCTCCGGACGTTCGGCGTGGCATTTCGGACTTCATTCGCCCGCGCGTGCCAGGGCTCTCGGTGATCTCGTATGCGGAGATCGCCCAAGGCACGGAAATCGTACCCCTCGGAGTCGTTGGACTTTCCGAGGGACGACCATGAGGTAGGTGACACATGCAGACCAGAACCTTCCGAGCAAAGACCATGGGCGAAGCATTGCGCATGACGAGGCAGGCACTCGGCGCCGAGGCCCTCATCGTGTCAGCCCGAAACGTGGATGAAGCCGGAACCGTCGAGGTCACCGCCGTGGGCAAGGAACCGCCGCCCATGCGCCCTCCGGCACAGTTCGCCGCCGGTGTCAAAAGCACCTCGACAAGCACCGTGGAAGCCACTGCCGACCCGAGCGCCGAGCACTGGAACAAACAAATCGAGCCGCTGCGGGACGAAATCGCCTCGCTGCGCCGGATGGTGCGCGACATGCAGCGCCTCACCGACGAGGCGATCCTCCCTGGATTCAGCGATCTGCGCAATCTCATCCTGGAGACCTCACGGGAGCAGGAAGGCGCGCGCGTGCTCGGACCGCTCTACACCGAGCTCGTGGATCGAGGCGTCATCCCGGATCTGGCCCGGGGCCTCATCCGCGCCGTGGAGCTGCAGCTCGGACTATCGAACGCCGACCAACGCGATTGGCTGGTGCAGGCTCGGGGCCTGCTGCGGGCAAAAATCGCCGAGTCCATCGAGGTCTGTGGTCCATCCGTGCCTGGGGACGGCGCGCGAACGTTCGCTTTTGTCGGCCCTAGCGGCGTGGGAAAAACGACAACCCTGGCGAAGGTCGCCTCTCGGATGTCCCTTTCGGAAGGGATGGAAGTGGCCATCGTGACCACGGACACCTACCGCATCGGCTCGGTGGATCAGGCCAGGCGTTATGCCGAGCTCATCGGCGTTCCGTTCGTGGTGGCTGACAGACCCGAGACCATGGCTTCTGCCCTGCGGACCTACGCGAGCGCCGATGCCCTGCTCATCGACACTCCGGGAAGAGCGTTCGAAAATGAGGAGGTCAGGCGTCAATTGCGTGACTTGCTCGGCGCCGCCGGCGAGCCGGTGGAGGTTCATTTGCTCACCGCCGCAACCTACTCTCCGGCTCAGCAAGCGGCCATCGCCTCGCGTTTCGGAAGCCTCGATCCGACTCGCGTACTGATTACGAAAATCGATGAGACATTGGAGATGGGCGCTCTGTACAACATCGCAAAGATGACAGGCCTCCCGGTCTCCTACCTCACCACGGGCCAACGCGTACCAGAGGATATCGAGGTCGCTCGCACGGCACGAATCGTGCAGCTACTGAGTGGAGCAGCGGACTGAACGAGGAGCGGATGCAATGATGACCAGAGCCACCCACGATCGACCCATCGAGCTGCCGCGCGTGCATCGCGGAGACGGTATGCACATCGTCTCGGTGACCGGCGGCAAGGGCGGCGTGGGCAAGAGCTGCATCTCGGTGAATCTGGCCTTGGCCGTGGCCAAGCTGGGCGGCAGAGTGCTGCTGCTCGACGGAGATCTCGGACTTGCCAACGCGGACCAGCTCCTGGGCGTCCACGCCACCAGCACGTTGTGGGATGTCCTGCAGGGCCGCGTGACCCTGGAAGGCGCTGTGAATGCGACCCCTTACGGCGTGGACTTACTCCCAGCGGCGTCGGGACGACAAGAGATGGCCGAGCTTTCGGCAGACTCGAGAGCGGACCTGCTGGCGGGCGTAAGAGAGCTCGGCAAAGCCTACGACTTCATCATCATCGACACCGCTGCCGGCATCGGCGACACGCCCATCGAGCTGGCGACCGCTGGCGACCTCGTTCTCGCGGTGGTGACTCCAGACCCGACCTCGGTGCGCGATGCGTTCTCGGTCATGAAGATCCTCTCCAAAGACAAGGGCAAGAGGCGCATTGATCTGGTGGTCAACATGGTGGCGACCCACGACGACGGGCTGTCGCTCTTCCGTCAAATATCCAGCGTCACGGCCAAGTTTTTGCCGCTTTCACTGGGCCTGGCCGCCGCGATCCCCCGCGACCCCAACTTGGGGCGTTCGATTCTCGAGCGACGTCCACTGGTCTCTGCCTATCCGCAGTCGCCAGCGAGCAAGCAGATCGGAAAGCTCGCCGCGTATGTCGTCGCTGCCGCAAAAGAGCACAGTCCTGCTCGAAGCGAGGGAGGCGTCCCATGATGAAGAACGATCCCTCCCGAATCAAAGCTGCCTACGGAGCGGCGAGCACGGTTTTGCTGGACGAGCCTCGGCCACAGAGCCCCATCACGGACGAGGAACGCAACAGGCTCACCCGGGAGTTCCTGCCTATCGTCGAAAAGATCGCAAGAGGTGTCGCGAGAAAGGCTCCGTCCACGGTCTCCATCGACGATCTCATCGGCGCTGGCACCCTCGGTCTCGTGGATGCGGCCTCGAGGTTCGATCCGAGTCGGGGCGATCAGTTCCGTTCGTTCGTGGAAAGCCGAGTTCGCGGCGCCATGATCGACGAAATCCGCGCCCATGGACCCATGACCCGTGAGCTGCGCACCAAGTCCAACCTCGTCTCCGAAGCCATCCGCGCCCTGGAGCGCGACCATGGGCGTCAGCCCACGGACGAGGAAATCGCCGCGCGGCTCGCGTTAAGCCTCGAGAAGTACCACGACATGCTGCTCCATCTGCAGCATCAAACGGTCCTATCCGCCGATCTCATCGAGCAAATGATGGATCGGCCGCGCGGTTACCCAGAGCGCGTACCGGGCAATCCCCATGACGACCTCGTCTTTTCCGAGCTTCGGGATCGACTGGCAGAGGGCATCGCGAAGCTGTCGCCCAAGGAACAGCGCGTTCTGTCCTGGTACTACAAGGATGACGTGTCGCTCAAGGAGATCGGCGAGCGGCTCGGCGTGACCGAATCGCGGGCTTGCCAAGTCCGTACCGAGGCTGTGCACCGCCTGAGGGCGCTCATCCTCGGGGAGGAGTGACGATATGGGAAACGGCATCTATACCGCGCTGTCAGGAGCCCTTACGGGTGAGCATCGCCTCGATGTGCTCAGCCACAATGTGGCCAACATCAACACCACGGCGTTCAAAAAGATCCGATCGTCGTTCGAAGAAGTGCTGGGCCCCTCGAAGAACAAGGAATTGTCCTTCGCCAACACGGCCAGGGATGTCACGGACTACACCGCTGGTCCGATCATCTCCACTGGCAACCCGCTGGATGTCGCCCTCGTGGAGGGAACCCACCTGGCTGTCAGAGACGGAAACAGCACTGCCTATGTGCGCGGAGGAACCCTCTCCCTGCTCCCGAGCGGGCGAGTGTCTACGATCAACGGACAAGAAGTGCTCGGCGAGGACGGCCCGATACAGATTCCGCCGGGCGTCAAGACCATCACTCTGGGCCCGACCGGCGAGGTGATCGCCGACGAGGCGTCGATAGGTCGTCTTCGCCTCGTGGAGTTTTCCAACCCCGGCGTGCTGCTCGAGAGCAGCGGCGGCACTCTCAAGGATCCGGGCAACGCTGGCGCGCGGCGCACCCAAGCGGTCGCTCCAGTGATGGCTGGCTACCTCGAGTCATCCAACGCTAAGGGAGTTGAGAACATCATCGAGATGATCACCGCACAGCGCCACTACGACGCGATGTCCAAGGTCATCCAGAACTTCAGCAACATTGAAAAGCGCGCGGCAAAGGACATCGCCGGCCGCGCTTAGGAGAACGAGGAGGACGACCATGATCCGAGCACTGAACAACGCCGCGGCAGGCATGAAGGCCCAGGAGATGAATATCGACGTTCTGTCGAACAACTTGGCGAACGTCAACACTTCGGGCTTCAAACGCGCCCGCGCCGAGTTCGCCGATATGTTCTACACCGCGAGAGTGCAGGCTGGAGCGCCCTCTGCCTCTGGATCTCCTTTGCCAGTGGGCACCGAGCTCGGCCATGGTGTACGGGCCGTCGCCACCTACAAGGATTTCAAAGACGGCGAAACGCGCCAAACCGGCAACCCCTTGGATATCGCGGTGAACGGCCGAGGGTTCTTCCAGGTGCTCCAGCCGTCAGGCGAAATCGCGTTCACCCGCGCCGGCGTCTTCAAGTCCAACTCCGAGGGTCAGCTCGTCAACTCGGACGGCTACACGGTGGAGCCGCAGATCTCCATTCCCGCTGACGCCACGAGCGTCACGGTGAGCGAGGGCGGCGTCGTGTCGGTGACCCTGGGCGACGACGGAAACCAGGTCGAAGTGGGACAGCTCCAAATCGCCACGTTCGCCAACCCGGCCGGGCTCTCGTCCATCGGACAGAACCTGCTCAAGGAGACGCCTGCCTCGGGCCAAGCGATGCTCTCGGTCCCTGGAGAGAACGGCGCCGGGCGTCTGCTCCAGGGCTTCCTAGAGACCTCGAACGTGTCTGTGGTCGCGGAAATGATCGACCTCATTTCGGCGCAGCGGGCCTATGAAATCAATGCCAAGGTGGTCACGGCCTCGGACGAGATGCTCAAAGCGTCCACGAGGCTCGGGTAAACGACAGGAGATTCGCCATGAGAGCCGCCACGATGTTCCTCGCCCTCGCCGCCGTTACGGGCTCGAGCCAAAGCGCGCTTGCCAGCGACGCGGTTCGAGTCCGCGGGGCGCACATCATCGTGTCGGACCTCGTACCCGACTGCCCCCAAAATGCCTGCGATATCGAAGTCGCCCGAGCGCCGCTGCCAGGCCGCACCGCGATCGTCGGCAAAGCCTCGGTGATCCGCGCCCTGGAAGCGGCCGGAGTCGATGCCGCGACCGTTCGTATTCCCACGACAAAACGCGTCCTTCGACCTTCCCGACGACCCAGCGAGCAAGAGCTGCGAGCCAAGGTCGAAAGCGCCGTAACCCAGGTGCTCCCAGGGGGCGCGAGGCTGGTGTCTCTGGGCTCCACGCCCTCCATCGAGGCGCCTCTGGGTGAGTACGAAGTGCAGGTGAAATGGTCTGGGAGCGGCGCGGCCAACCGTCGGGTGTCCTTCCCTGTGTCTCTCCACAGCGATGGCGAGGAGTTCGCGCGTTGGCAGTCCTCGGCGGAGGTGATTTACGAAACCCTAATGCCCGTGCTCGTCGCGCAGTTGCCGGCGGGCTCTGTGCTGCGCGAGCAGGACGTCGAGATTCGAGCCATTGCAACCCCCAAGCCCTCGGCCGCGGTCGTCACGGAGCTGTCGCAGCTCATCGGGGTTCGACTGCGAAGAAACAAAGGCGCTCTCGAGCCGATCCTTCTCACTGAGGTCGAGACCATCGCCATCGTGCATCGAGGCGAGGCACTGATGGTGGAGTCTGTTCACGGCTCTATTCGAATCACGACCAATGGCGTCTCTCGGGAAGACGGCGCCGTGGGTGCGCGGATCAGGGTCGTCGTAGGAAGCTCTCCAAAGCTCTTGTGGGCCAAGGTCGTGGCCCCTGGCAAGGCAATGGTGACACCATGAGCCCAACTCAGACACTACCTCTCGAAAGGACCAGGAGGGTCATTCTCGTGTGCACCGTCGTCGCGACGACGCTATGGACAGGCTGCGAGCCCCGCCACATCCAGCCATACACGCCGCGACAGCGCATGTACAATCCAGGCGAGTACGCGGCCTCGACCGCGGATACCAAAGCACCTGGCTCTTTGTGGAACGGCGCTTCACCGAGCCTGTTCGAGGATTTGAGGGCCGCGCGTCTCGGCGACATCCTCACCGTCCAGATCAATGAGGAGTCCCGCGGCACCGGCGACGCCAAGACCAGGCTGTCCAAGGAGTCGGACGTCGACAGCGGCATCATGAACTTCTTCGGCCTGATTTCGGCCATCACCCGCAAGTATCCAGAGCTGAGCCCAGATGCGATGATCCAGCTCATGAGCAAGAGCGGCTTTAGCGGGGAAGGCGCCACGAGTCGCACAGGCAAGCTCGAGGGCAGGATCGCGGTGCACGTGCGCAAGGTTCTGCCCAACGGCGATCTTTTTGTAGAGGGTCACAAGGTGATTCTTCTCAACGAAGAGGAGCTGCATTTTTACGTCAGCGGCGTGATCAGGGCATCGGACGTGCAGCCCGACAACTCGGTGCTCTCGTCGCTCATCGCCGATGCGCAGGTGGAGTTCAGCGGTCGCGGAGCGGTCACCGACCAGCAGGGCCGCGGCTGGCTTCACACGCTCGTGAACAAGTTCAGCCCCATCTGAGGCGGAAAACGGAGGCGATCATGGCATACTCACGACTCCACACACTCCTCCTCTTGGGCGTGCTCCTTTGCGCGGTGCTCGCCACCACCCATGAGAGCAGAGCCGATCGTCTCAAGGACGTCGCCAATGTGCTCGGCGCACGGCCCAACCAACTCGTGGGCTACGGTATCGTGGTCGGCCTCAACAACACCGGCGATGGCCGAAAGGCGGAATTCACCTTGCAGTCTGTGGCCGCCATGCTCCGGCGGCTCGGAGTGCGCGTCGAAGCGGACAAAATCCAGGTCAAGAATGCGGCGGCGGTCATGGTGACGGCCGAGCTGCCGGCCTTTGTACGACCGGGTCAGCGCATCGACGTGCTCGTGTCCTCGCTCGGCGATGCCAAGAGCCTGCGCGGCGGTACCCTGATTCAAACCCCGCTGGTCGGAGCGGATCGCAGAGTCTATGCCGTGGCGCAAGGAGCGATCTCGGTGGGAGGGTTCTCGGCCGATGGCAAGGGATCCTCCAAGACACAAGGACATCCCACGGTCGGCAGGGTCCCCAGCGGCGCCCTCGTCGAAGCCGAGGTGCCGACCAATATCTCCAGCAGCGGATTCGTGCAGCTCGCGCTCAAGACCGCCGACCCCATGACTGCCCAGCGCTTGGTCGAGGCTATCAATGGCAAGCTCGGCTCGCAGGCAGCCACGGCCGTCGATCCCGGCCTCGTCTCGATCAAACTGCCCGAGAAATCCGGCTCCGTCGTGCAGCTCCTCTCTGAAATCGGCGACCTGAACATTCCGACCGACGGTCCAGCCAAAGTCATCATCAACGAACGCACGGGAACGGTCGTCGTCGGCGCGGCAGTGCAGCTGCGGCCTGCGGCCATCGCCCATGGCGGTCTCACCGTGGAGATCAAAGAAACGACCACGATCAGTCAACCGACGACTCCATTCACCAAAGGCGAAACCGTGGTCACAGACCAAACGACGGTCACTGCCCAGAATGCAACCGGAGAGCTGCATCTGGTGCCAGGCGCCGCCACAGTGGGCGATCTGGTGAACGCGCTCAACGCCTTGGGCGTCAGGCCATCGGATCTCATCGTCATCTTCCAAGCTCTTGCCGCGGCCGGCGCGCTCTCGGCAGACGTAGAGGTTCAGTGATGCCCGCAATCCTTCCCACAAGCTCGGAATCCATGGCAGGCCGCTACGGCCTCACGTCTCAAATCCGCAGCCCGCAAGAAGCGGCGCAGGCCTTCGAAGGGCTGCTCCTCAAGCAACTCTTCGGCGAGATGAGCAAGACCGTGGGAGACTCGGGACTGTTCGGCAGCGGCTTCGAGGGCAACATGTACGCCGATATGTTCGTAGACGCCCTGGCTGGTGAGGCTTCGAAGGGTGGCATCGGCATTGCCAAAATGTTCGAGCAGTCTCTGGGTTTGGAGGAACGCGGCGAAATGCCTTCTCCCATTGCGGCCATGGCGTCGCGTCTTCGAGCCATGTCGGCGTACAGCATCTCTAGTCCACAGGCGATGCCCGTCACGCCTGTGGCCACTGACCTCGCGAGCATGGTCCAAAAGTGGACCGAGGGTCCGGCTGCGCAGCGCTGGGGCAAAGCCGGCGCCTTGACGACGGCTGATCTCGGAGCGGACATCACGACCGCTGGAAAGAATGGCCCAGCGGTGTTCAACGTGCTCGATGCCAACGGCTACGAGGGACATCCGAAGTGCAATCTGTTCGCCCTGGAGCTCCTGCGCCGAGCGGGCTACGCCGTGCCAGTGCAAGCCCGAGAAAACGGCTGGGGCTATCCGGGCGCCGACACCGTGACAAACGAGGCGGCCTCTCGAGAAGCTCGGAACTGGGCGATCTCGCGCACGCAGGCCTCTGCGCAGGAGCTGGCCAGTATCGCTGACAGGGGAGCACCTCTTTTGCTCACTGGCAGCGGACAAGGCGAAGTCATGGGGCACATGGCTGTGGCCGAGCGGATCCATTCGGTGAAACGCAATGAGGCCGGCGACATCGTGTCGGTGGAGTATTCGGGTTGGGAAGCAGGAGGCTCGAAGGCGAGCTACGGACGCAGAACCTGGCATACCGCGGGCGAGCCCGGTCCTGGGCGCGGCGGACTGTCGCACATCGAGGTTCTCGAGGCCAGGCCTGCGATGGACGTCCAAGCCTATCACCCCGTGGATGGCGCCACTCCTGGCAGAAGCTGGCAGGACATTGAGAACCGCGGCCGATCTGCTCAAGAAACGGCCCATTTATCCGACGTAGATCGAGGAGGTACCATAGAGTCTGACCTCGGTACCCGGAGGGATGCGCCGTGAAGATAAAGAAAACCAGTGGCGGAACCATGAGGACCGGAACGCCTCTTTCCAAAGGCGCCCGGGGTGGGACCCCTTCGGACGATAGCAAAAACGTGGCGCCAGCGAAGGACATCGTGAGCCTGTCCAGTGACGCCATTGCCGCGGCCGCCAGAGCTCAAGAGGCGCAGGCCTTATCGGCCGCTGGCGAAGACGAAGGTCCTCTCCCGGATCCCAAGGCCACGGCCCAGGCTATCCTCGAGAAGGAGCTGGAGGCCGTATTCGAAGAGACCTACTTGTGACGCCAAAGACGTCAAGGAAGGCGATCGCCATGAAAGATCCCCGCGCAAACAAACCAGGCAAGGCGGAGCTGGAAAAGGAAATCGCCCAACTGCGACAGGTGCTCGACGTCGAGCGCCAGGCCATTCTTCGGGCCGACGCCAAGGCCCTATCCCAGCTCGCGGTGGAAAAAGAGAGAGTGACCGTTCGACTCGTCGAAGCGGCCCAGGCAGCCGACCCTGAGACACTGCAATCCATCGAGGCACTTCGCAAGGAAGTCGCGCAACTCGCGCGCCTCAACCACGAGCTGCTCGGTCAACTCTACCAGCACTATCACGGCATGCTCGAGATGCTCGTCCGGCTGGCAGGGCAACAAGGCAACACGTATGGACGAAGCGGTCTCATGGACGTTTCAGGCGGCGGCAACCTGGGCAAGCCCAAACTGACCGTGTAGGAGTGCGCCATGCGGATGACGTTCAATATCTTCGGGTCTCTCAACACCGCCAAGCTCGGCATGTTTGCCCAACAAGCCGGCCTGAGCGTCACTGGCCAAAACGTGGCCAATGTGAACACCGAAGGGTACAGCCGCAGACGCGTGATCCTGTCGTCGGTCGGTGAGCCTCCGACAGGCGGAGGCGGCGTAGAGGTGGACGGAATCCGCCGCTACACCGATGAGTTCGCCACCAACCGGTTGATCAAGGAAGAAACGCTGCGAGGGGACGCTGAGCAACGCTCTGTGATCCTTTCCCACGTCTCCGAAATGTTCAATGACCTGTCTGATACGGCGCTCGGCGCGGCCATGGACAACTACTTCGGCGCCCTGCGCATGCTGGAATCCAGCCCCTCGGACCCAACGGTTCGCCAAGAAGTGCTCGCCCGCGGCGAGGAGCTCGCCGACACGTTCAACCGCATCGCGAGCGAGCTCCAAGGCGCACAGGTCAACATGGACAACCTTTTGCGGGCCTCGGCCGAAGAGGTCAATGTCCGCACCACTCGACTGGCCGAAATCAACCGCCAGATCATGTTGTCCAACATCAGCGATGGCGACATCTCCGACCTACTCGACGAAAGAGATCAATTGGTGCGAGAAGTCGCCAAGAACCTAAACGTTCACGGCGTCGTCAACGATCAAAACCAACTCACGTTGTTCGTCGAAGGCGGTCTGCCGCTCGTAGAGGGACAAAACCTCTCCACCCTTCGAGTGCTCGCCTCTGGCACACCGGGCTCATCGCGAGTGGAATACGTGGCTTCGAACGGTCAGGTTTCGGATATCACCAGCCGTATCGAGGGCGGAGCCATGGGCGGAACGTTGAGAGTCCGAGACGTGCAGGTGCCAGCCTACATCGCCTCGTTCGACCAGCTCGCTTACGACATGGTCACGGCCATCAATGCCCGGCATCAACTCGGTTTTGGCCTCGATGGCGTGGGCGGACGCGACTTCTTCACACCCATTGCCGCTCCAGTCGGCGCCGCAGGGATCATGAGCGTCAATGCCGCCATCGCCAACAACGGGGATGCCATCGCGGCTGCGACCGATCCTCTGCTCTTGCCAGGCGACAACCGCAATGCGCTCGCCCTGGCGGCCCTGGCCGATGCGGACGCGGCGTCTGGCGGCACCATGACGTTCAATGAGGCCTATTCCACCCTGGTGGGCACGGTGGGCGTGGCAGCTCGACGCGCCACGGAC
The DNA here is from genome assembly GCA_025453525.1 of Myxococcota bacterium. Lineage (GTDB taxonomy): Bacteria > Myxococcota_A > Polyangia > JAAYKL01 > JAAYKL01 > JALOQD01. The sequence continues at coordinate 2,044 of JALOQD010000082.1, read as the reverse complement.
GAAGGCACGCTGCGCGACACCTCCATCAAGCACATCGAAGATATTCGCGACGAATCCGGGGGAGTGTCCTTGGACGAAGAGATGACCAACCTCATCCAGTTTCAAAGGGCCTATCAAGCCTCGGCGCGGGTGCTCAACGTTGTGGATCAACTCATTCAAACGATCCTGGGATTGGGCTCCTGATGAAGCATTGATTCTAAGGAGGTAGACATGCGTGTCACCGAAAGAATGGTTTTCCGTCAAACGACGTTCGACATCGGCAACAAACGCGCCGAGTACTACGACCTTCAACGGCAAGGCGCGACCCAGAAGAAGTTTCAGGAGCTCGAGGAAGATCCCATCTCAGCCGAGCGCATACGACTGCTGCGCGAGGCCAAGCAGGCCACCTTGCACTTCGAGAAGAACATCACCCGCAGCCACACTCAGCTCGAAGCCGCGGACGAGGCCTTGGGAGAAGCGACCAACGTCGCCATTCGGGCAAAGGAGCTCGCCCTTTCCGCCTCCAACGAAACCTGGACCGCGATGCAACGGAGCATCATCGCCGACGAGGTCGATTCCCTCTTCAAGTCCATGGTAGGCGTGGCCAATACGCAAGCCGCGGGCGAGTACGTCTTTGGCGGCTTTCTCACGGATCAACGCCCGTTCCTCGACAATGGAACGTACATCGGTAATGACAACCAAAAAGAAATCGATGTAGGTCCCAATGCCCGTCAAGTCGTCAACGTCTCTGGAGCCCGTGCGTTCACAGTCACTGGCGGCAATGATGTTTTCGCTTCTCTCGACAGCCTGCGCACGGCCCTGCGAAACAACGACGTGCCGGCCGTCCGCACAGAGCTGGACAATCTCGATAATATCATCGACCAACTCTCGCGCGGTCGCACCGACGCGGGCCTGAAGCTCAACCAGCTCGACGTTGCCTCCGCGGTCCGCAACCGACTCGAAGACGCGCTCACCAAGGAAGAATCTAGACTCCTCGACATCGACCCTGTTAAAGTGTTCCTCGAGCTGAACGAGACCGGCAAGGCTCTTCAGGACGCGATCGCTGTGTCTGACCGAGTGACCAATATGTCGTTCGTCGGTCAGTGATTCGTTTTCTGAAAAGCACCTTCGGCCACAGCCACAAAGGAATGCAATGCTCGTACTGAGCCGCAAACAAGGTCAGAGCATCGTCGTCGGCAATGATATCGTGGTCACCGTCAAGGAGATCCGCGGCAAGACGGTGCGTCTCTCCATCGAAACCCCGGCTGGCGTTCCGGTGTTTCGCGAGGAAATCCACAAGGAAATCCTCGCCGAAAACCGTCGCGCAGCCCTCGACGCCGTAGCCACGGAGCGCATGGCAACAGCCATGCTACCCGTGCCAGCGTCCGTATCCACGCCTTTGCAGATCCCCTTTGGACAAAACAAGGGCGAGCCCTCGGGACTCGGCAAACTGGCGACTCGGCGAAAAGCCCCTGAGACCAAGGAGAACCCGTGAAGGTCAAGACCACGAGATTCGGAGAGATCGATGTGCCGGAGGACGAAATCCTCCATGTGCCACACGGGCTCATCGGGTTCCCGCATAGCCGGCGTTACGTGCTCATCCCGCATTCGGACGACTCGCCGTTCCAGTGGCTCCAGTCGCTCGACCAACCCGAGGTGGCGTTCGTCGTCATCGATCCCACGTTGCTCGTACCCGACTACCCGCTCGAGGCAGCCCTCGGCGCCCTCGCTGACCCCGGCGCTCTGCTCGCCGAGTTGGCCCTCGCGGTCATCGCCACCGTACCGCCGGCTCCTGCGCCCATCACCGTAAACATGCTCGCCCCTCTCGCGTTCAACGCGGCCAATCGCAGGGGCGCCCAAGTGCTGCTCCACGACGACCGCTTCCGCACCCGCCACATTCTGGCTGCCGCCGATCCCGAGCCGCAGAGCGCACCCAAAATCGAACCTCGCTAATTTTTTCAACGACCCGCTTACGAGCCGAAAACTGGACAGGGGATCTGGGGACTGATCTTATGGTCAGGATGTCACACTTCAGCGTAGCCCCAGGAACCAAGGTCAACATAGC
>JALOQD010000081.1 GCA_025453525.1 Myxococcota bacterium | reverse complement strand
ACTTCCACGTTTGCGGTGTGGGTTTGGGTGTAGCCATCATCTTTGGGCAGGCTGCCTGGACTTTGAGCTCCGTCTAGCTTGAGCTCTGCCTGCCATAAGGTGTCGATCTGGCCGTCGGCGTCGTTCTGGCCGTCGATCCGCACCTCGGCCGGAGTCGCCGTCGTTCCCTTGAGAGTGAAGGACTGTACGAGGAATTGATCGCTGCGAACAGGTCGGTCTTTAGGCGTCTCATTCACATCGCCGCAGCCGAGCCAGAGCGCAGACGTCGCAAGCCAGACCGAGAAAAACGGCAGTTGTGTCTTTGTCATCTCGAAGATCCTTTCACCCAAGTGAATGGCTGTCCAAAACAAAGCGTTCGAAAGAGCTTAATACCCTCGTCATTCCCGCACAGGCGGGAATCGATTTTAAAGGGAACCTGGATCCCCGCCTGCGCGGGGATGACGGAAATTCGAAATAATTCTTTGCGAAATCATTGTGGATTCATCCAATAGAATGCCGATTCTCTTCTGTATGTTGGACAGCAATGGGAGAGAAGACCTTTTGCAACACCCAGGGGAAGCTGTTGCGAGGTTTTTATTCTTGCGCGAACGGTTGTGAGGGGGAATGAGCGGAGCTCAGGACGGGCGTAGAAAAGCCGGGGTCACATCACTCTGTGGCGGCTGGAGCGGCCTCTGCGGCGGCTGGAGCGGCGGCCTCTGCGGCGGCTCCTCCTGCCTTGGCTTCCTTGGCAGCCTTGGCGGCTTCCTTGGCAGCAGCCTTGGCAGCCTTCTTCTCTTCGGCGAGCTTGGTCTTGACCTCGGCGAGCTTGGTGTCGATCTCGGTCATTTTTTGCTTGCCATTGCCCAGAGCCAGGTCTGCGTCAGCAGCGGCCTTGTCAGCGGCATCCAGGGCGGTCTTGGTCTCGTCGATGGCGGCCTGGGCATCCTTGGCCTTTTGATCAGCGGCCTCGAGGGCGGTTTTGGCCTTCTCGGCTTTCTTCTGGAGTGGTTCGGCCTTCTTCAGGGCAGCCTCGTCTCCACTCGCTGCGGCGACGGCGTCGGCGGCGGCTTTCTGGGCGTCATCGTTCTTGGTCTTGGCGGCTTCGGCAGCCTTGGTGGCTCTCTCGAGGGCCTTCTCAGCGCCAGCAGCTTTGGTCTTGGCGGTCTTCGCTGCGTTCTTGGCAGCGGCCGCTTCCTTGGCCATCTTCTTATTTTCTTTTGCAAGGGCGGTCTTCTCGGCCTTGAGATCCGTCTCCTGCTCGGCCAGGGGCTTCTCGGGCTCTGGAGGCGGTGCTGGCTCGGCGACGGGTGCTGGCTCTGGAGTCGGTGCCGGCTCGGCCAGCGGCGCTGGCTCTGGAGGCGGTGCTGGCTCGGGCGCGGGTGCTGGCTCGGGCGCAGGCGCGGGCGCGGGCTGTGAGCCTCCGCATGCGACCATGAGAGCAGTTGCCGCTACGAGCACGATCATATGGAGCTTAGACATCTGATTTCCTCCGTTCTTGTTCTTACGAACTTCCGTTCTTGTTCTTACGAACTTCGTTTTCAATTTCGGTGTAATACCGTTTAGCGCATTTTCGATCCAACGACGAGTGGATTTTTTGGTCACAGATGAGGTTTTTGCATTTTTTTTTGCCTCGCGCCAGTTTCGAGCTGTTTCTCTTCATAAAAAGAGGCGGAAAAGATCGTTCGAAAATCGGATCGAGAACGGGACCAATTCCTTCGCCATCACTTCGGCATATAATAGGGGGGCCATTCAAGTCGTTTTGCCTGGGGATGAGCGGGAGGCAGAACCGGTTAGGCCCTGCTTCGGAAGGTGATCTGCTCGGCGCCGGCGCCCTTGGAAAGCTTGACGAGCTCGACAGGCATTCCCACCTCGATCACGTCGCCGTCCTTGACCTCGAGCTTGCCGAACACTGAACCGAACGCCTCGGGGAACTCGACCTGCACCACGACCTTCGGCTCATTGAGCTGATGGCCGGAGCGATCCTCGTGCACCACGGTGAAGGCCGCGACCACGCCGGACTTGGGGTTCACGACGCGGGCGTCTTTCTCGGGGTCGAGGCGGGTCATGCTGACCTCGCAGAACGACGTGGGGGGCATGTGCACGGCGTCACAGGCCTTGCAGTAGGTGCCGGACAGCTTGCCCTCGAACAGGTCTTTATAGAACCGGCCACCGCCTTGGCCTGCGGTGTAGATGTACTTCATGGGGATGCGGCCCTTGAACGGTTGGGCAGAGATGGCATCGAGCTCCACCGGCTTGATCTGGCGGGGCCGGATGTCGCTTTGACCCTTGTCGCTCACGGGCTTGAAGTACTGGATGTCGAGGATGTTGCCGGTGCGCTCTGCCTCGGGTTTCCACACGGCTTTGACGCGCATGCCGATCTTGACGTCCTTGGGTTTGACCTCGCTGAGCTTGTGGATCAGGCCCATCTCTTCGGTGGCGCCATCGATGGCGATGACCGCGAAGATGTTGACCTTGCCATCTGGCAGCGGCGACGAATCCCAATTGACGTTGGACAGCGTGAAGGTCTGCACCGTGCCGCTATCGGGCAGGTCGTAGACGTCGTTGACCGCCTGAAGATTGCAGATCTCGCAGAACTGGCGAACGGGAATCATCATGCGGTTGCACTTGGGGCACTTGGAACCGCGGATGTGACCCTTCTTGAGGCCGTCGAGGTACGTGGTGAGGGCTTGGCCGTTGTCCCACGCGTAGCGCAGGTCTGGCTCGTATTTGAAGTGCGGCACCTCGTCGAAGGACTTGAGCGCGGTGCCGGGCAGATCCTCGGCCTTCTTCTGGCTCCACGGCGTGGTGCGTGGCATGCCGCCTTCGGAGGACATGACCACCACCGTTCCGACCTGCATGAGATCGCCCCAGGCTTGGGCGACGCCGCGCAGGGCGTTTTTGTTGACCTGGCGCTTGCCGGCCTGGCCAGAGAGCTGGAAGTAGAGCTCGGCGATCTTCATCAGGCCCGTGGCCGCGATTGGATTTCCGACGCCCAGTGCGCCGCCGGACGGACACAGCGGGTGGCTACCCGAACGCTCAAACGCGCCAGAGTGCAAGAGCTCCTTGGTCCTGCGACCGCCCTTGTCGAGGAGCAGGGCGTTCATGTGATGCAGGGCCTTGTAGTCGAACGGATCGTAGGGCTCCCAAATGTCGATCTGGTCGGCTGGCTGGGTGATGCCGGCCATCTCGTAGGCGTCGCGCGCGGCCATGGCCACGTAGTTCGGGAAAGCCAGGTCGCGAGTGCACCAGTAGGCGGTGTCGAGGCGATAGCCCACGCCCTCGATGAACACCGGAGCCTTGCAGTGGTTGCGCGCCACGGTCTCGTTGGCGAGCACGATGGCCACGGCGGCGTCCGAGGTCGGGCTGATGTCGAGGCGCTTGACCGGCCAGGACAGCACCGGGGAGCTCATGACGTCCTTCACCGTGATCTGCTGGGCGATCTGGGCCGCCGGATGGTCCATCGCGTTCTTCTTGCACAGGACGGAAATCTGGGCGATCTCCTCCTCGGTGTAGCCGTAGGTGTGCATGAAGCGGCACATCTCGATGGAGAAGATGTGAATGAGCGTAAGCTCGAGCGGCTGCTCGGTGGTGTGGTCGAAGATGGTGAGGAAGGCGCCAGCCGGATGCGGGTTGCACGGCGACATCTTTTCTTCGCAGACCACGAGGCACGTGCGGAACTTGCCAGAGGCGACGTGCATCCAGCCGTGGATTGGGCTCATCACGCCCGTGCCACCACCCACGTAGTGACGCATGTACGGTTTGTGGCGTCCGCCAGAGCCGGCGATGAGGTTCTCGCCGTTCATGTGGATGCCGTCGAAAGCGTCCGGAGCCGTGCCGAGGCACACGCAGTCGATGTCGTCGATGGTAAGGCCGGCGTCTTGTAGGGCCATCTGCACGGCCTGGGAAGCGAGCTCGCCCGAGCTCTCGTTGGCACGGCGGACGAAGCGGGTCATGCCAGCGCCGATAACGGCTACTCTATTGTTTTTCATGGCTACCTTCCTTCCCCTTCCAGGATGACCACGGCGCAGGTGTCCGTGGGGACGCCACGCCAGCCGTGGACGAGCGCCCGCTCGGCGCCCTCGATTTGGTGCACGCCGGCTTCTCCACGGAGCTGACGCACCGCGTCGAAGAAGCGCGCGCCGCTCGTGGCTTCGAACAGATCGCCACCGGCCTGGGCGCCGCCGTCCGGGTTGACGAAGGGCAGCATGTCGCAGGACAGGCCCAGGGCCTCCATGTGCATGAGCGCGCGGTGAGCGTAGATGTCGCAAACATAGGCGACGTCGATCTCTGCCTCTGGATTCTCGATGTTGGCCTCTGCGTAGGCCATCTTGGCCGCGAGCGCGGTGCCCGCAGAGATGCCGTGGTCCCGGCGCTCGATGATCGAGTTGCCCGAGGCCCAGCCAGTGCCGGTGACATAGACGGGCTTGCGAGCCGTATCCATGACCTCGTCGTCGGTGCCGAGCACGACCACGACGGCGGCGTCCGCAGGACGGGCCATCATGAGCTCGGTGACAGGGCTCGCCACAGAGCGGGCACCGAGCACGTCGGACACGTTGACGCGAGAGGCGTAAGGCGCCAGCGGGTTGCAAAGAGCAGAGTTACGGCTTTTGGCCGAGAACTCGGCGACGTCCACGGCGGTGAAGCTCGAGCCGCTGAGGAAGTGCTGCATTTCGATGCCGGCGAGATAATGCGGCGTCACACCCAAGCGATTGAAGATGGGATCGTACGCGAACCCCACGACCTCGTCCTTGGTGAGGACGTTGCTGGCCTTGCTGAAAGACGCCACCACCACGGTTTTGAATCGGCCGGTCTTGATCTGCATGACGGCTGAGCCAATGCCCTGCAGAAAGTCCCCAGGCACCGTGTAGATCGGCTTGCGGACCATGCCGATCTGGTCTGGCGTGTACTCGTCGGCGATCGAGTATCCTGAGATGAAATCCTCTTCGACGGTCACTGCGCCGTCAATTTGCTCTGGGTTGATTCCCGCATCCTGGTAGGCCATTGATGCCGCTCTCGCGATCAGCTCGCGATAGCTCAGGCCTGACGAGGTGGGGAACGAACCGCAGTAGCCGACTCCTAGTACGACAACACCCATCGGTCGCTCCTTTCCCAAACAAAGTTTGGTTTGATCACCTATTGGTTGGTTTACAAAGCGGTAATGGCTAACACTCACGCATGCGGTCTGTCAACGAAAAATGGCGCAATATCAAGTGGTTCGACTTGCGATGGCATGATCCAGAGCGGAGCCCCCCGATCTGGCTATGCGACGTGAGAGCCTTGAAAAATGAAATATTGGGTGGTTCTCTTCAGGTTCTCTTCAGCCAGCCGGGAGACCGCGACAATTAAATCGTGAATGATTTTCATCATTCATTAAGGGGAACATTCGTGCGAGTAACGGGACCGAACTGGTACCGACTAGTTTCGTTAGTTGTTGCTTCCGCTCTGGCAATCATGTCCGGAGCGGCCGAACACCGAGGAGGAGGCATGATCAAGTTCACTAACAGGAACCTCGCGGCGCCCAAGCAGATGCGACCCGTCTACGTCGTAGCGGCAGGGCAGAGCGATTTCCGCAAGCACTACCCGGAGAAAAAGACCGAGGAGCTGTGCGTCGAGGCCTTCCGAATGATGGCCCTCGAAAACAACCTCAAGACCAGCGGCATTCAGGAGCTCAAGGGCTACATTCACTCCTGCTACTACGGCCACTTCGCCGATCACTTCGGCGATCAGCTCCTCGGCGAGTCCGTGATTCACGACCGTTTGGGCCTCGACCCCATGGGCAACGTCGGCATCAAAACAGGCGGCGCCACGGGTGGTTCGGCCATGTGGATGGCGGCCAACGCCATCGCCTCCGGCTACTCCGACTGCGTGCTGTGCATGGGGTGGGAGCGCATGGACGAGGTCGATACCTGGACGGGCAATCACTACATCTCCACCGCCGCGGACAAGGACTTCGAAACCGAGCTCGGCCACATCTACACCGGCTACTACGCCCTGATGGCCCAGCGCTACTGGAAGACCTTTGGCAAATCGGCGCCGTCGTTCCGCCGCACGATGTCCAAGATCGCGGTCAAGAACCGCGGCTACGCCTGCTCCAACCCGTTCGCCCAGGCGCCAGCCCGCATCTCGGTCGAGGACGTGGAGAACTCTCCCATCGTCGCTGACCCCCTGCGGTTCTATGACGCTTGCCTCATGAGCGTCGGCGCGTCTTGCGCCCTGCTCTGCGACGAGGAGACGGCGTACAAGCTGTCCGATAATCCCATGCGCTTCTGGATCGCCGGCGGTTCTCACACGCTGCGCACAGCCGATCGTCGCCACATGGAGATCCCACTCCTACCCAACGAGCGCGATAACAAAGAAATCGCCAAGCTCTACCACGAGCTCAAGGGCGGCGATAAGGGCGGCGGCGAGAAGTATCCGGGCTTCACCGGGTTCCTCGCGGCGCGCATGGCAGCTCACTACGCCTACGAGATGACCGGCATCGTCGATCCGATCACGGACCTCGACCTCGTCGAGCTCCACGACGCGTTCACCATTAGCGACATTCAGACCTATGAGGACATCGGCATCAAGCCGTACAGCCGCGGTCCGGAGTATATCGAGAGCGGCGACGCCTACCTCGAAGTGCCCCGCGATGGATCGTTCGGCAAGAACCTCGCAGGCAAGCGCGGCCGTCTGCCCTCCAACCTGTCCGGCGGCCTCATCGGCTGCATGCACGCGGTGGGCGCGACCGGTATCATGCAGATCGCCGAGGTTTTTTGGCAGCTGCAGAATCGCTGGTCCTACTTCCACGAGCGCGAGGAGATGTGGACCCGCTTCGGCAAGACCAAACCCAAAGACTTTGTCAACCTCCAGGTACCGAACGCCAAGCGCGGCCTGGCCATCAGCCACGCGGGCGTCGGTTCGCACGTCACGTGCTCGATCCTGATGCACCCCAGTGCGGTTATCAAGAAGTAAGGAGGCGCCCATGTCGAAGCAGGCATACGAGTTTAACAACAGCAACCCGAACGCGACCGTGCTGCGCCGCCTCGATCCCATGGTCATCGAGAAGCCCCGCGCGCCGATCCACATTCATACCTACGGTGGCGAGACACCGTTCTTCAAAGGGCTCACCGAGGGCAGGCTCATGGCGACCAAGTGCGCCAACGGCAAATGCGATCCCTCGGGCAAGGAAGGCTACTTCCACCTGCCGCCGCGCGTGTACTGCCCGGACTGCAGCGAGAAGATGGAGTGGCACGATGTCACCGATCTGGCGCGTCGCACTGCCAAGGTCCACACCCACATCACCGTGGAGCGTCCAGGCGCGTTCAACCGCGTCCCGATGCCCTGCGAGCTCATTTCCGTGGAGATCGAAGGCGTGGCCACTGTGATTATGAGCCAGCTGCGCGGGGCCAAGCCGGAGATCGGCATGCCCATCCAGCCGGAGTTCAACACCACCAACCCGACCTTCACGATTCTCGACCTCTCGTGGGTGCCGCGCCGCTAGTCCCCTGTCTTCGAGTTTGACAGCTCGCTGCCGCTGAACGTAATCTCTCGCCTCGCAAGAAGGACGTCTCTTCTCGGAGGTTCCATGGCTATGCGCGTTCAGCGAATCCTCAAGGCCTTAGGGTATTTCACAGTGAATCCGGCTTTTGTGCTCGCCCTCGTTTCCGTGCTTTGCACAGCGTGTTGGGACACAATCCAGCACGTCTACGCCTGTAACGAGGACAACGTTGGCACTGACCTCTGCAACCTCGGTACCACCACCGACACCGGCTCCTCGACCGCGGACGTCGATACCGATTCGCAGACTGCGGATAAGGGGAACGGACAAGGCTTGCAGCCGCAGGGCTGGGAAGGGATCGGCTCTCCGTGTGTCGACGATGCGGACTGCCAGGCCATCGACTCGCGGTTCCTCTGCATCCACAGCGTGATCGACCTGATAGGAGCACCGGGCGGTTACTGCACCGCGTGCTGCAACCAGTCTGGCAAGGACGCCTGCGCGACGGGTATCGACTGCGTCGGGGCCGATGGCGTGTATCTCGTGTGTATTTCCCATTGCACGTCCAACAGTCAGTGTCGGGCCGAAGACGGATGGGTGTGCCGAGAGATGTACTACATATCGAACGACTTTCCTGGCGATTTCTGTATGCCGGACACTGACCACGCCACTCCCGATACGGACCACCAGGGAGAGATGCCAGACTGCGATTGGCCGTGGTTGAACGATTGATCCTTTATCCCCCTGCCCGCGAATAGCAATAGGCACATCCAGACAAACACCTGTCCCGCTCGTAATCCCCAAGGTCCTCGCTCACAGCGCACTGGCAGTTTTTGCGCTGCGACCAGTCCCTGTCTCGGGGGAGTGTGAGCTTGTGTGGATGGCCGCGCTCCAGCACCTCGGCCGGGATGCACGAGGCAGGCGCTATCCCGTTGCACAGCGCTTCGTTTTCCGGCTGACAGCACGAGAGCAGCCGCAAACCCAAGCCCTGTGCGATGCTCCACATGCCTTTGAGGAACGCGGGCTTCTCTTCGCGCGGCCAGGGCTCGATGCCCGCGGCATTGAATTGGGGCGCCAAGTCTCCCTTGAGGCTGCGGTAGCTCGGAAACGAGAACGTGCAGGTCTCGATGCCGAGCCCGGCCATGACCGTGGCGATGGCCTCGAACTGCTCGAGGGTGGAGCGCTTGTAAAGAATGGGATCGAAGCGCCAGCGCAGGCGAAATGGTTCATTGTGAAAAACCTCGAGGAGGTCGGGGAGAAGCTCGAGCGCTTCCGCGGTTCTGGGTGCGCGCGGCTCGAGGTCGCTGCCGCCCAGGCCGGTGATCGTCAGGTTGAGCACCGGGTTGTCGAGCTCTTTTTCGACGAGGTGGAGCAGGGCGCGATGCTCGATGAACGGCCGCAGGTGACGCGACCAGAACACCACGCCGTGAAGCTGTCTCGTCCGCAACCGAGCGAGCTTTCCGTGAATGCGTTCGACGAGGGCGTCCGCATGCCAGCCCGGAAGATCCGTCCGCCGCGATGCGGAGAGTACCAGGGGCTTGCCTTGTGTGGCGCTTGGGGACGATGGGTTCATGCGAGGCATGTTACTCGATTCCATCACCGATTATCATCTGTCTGTCCTGGGTTCACGGGCCTGCGCGATGATGGTAGAGTCCTGCCCGCTAAAAGAGGAATGAGAGCTAAGGAGCGGAATATGGCCAATAATCGCGGTCAATGGGGATCTCGCCTGGGTTTCGTGCTCGCGGCGAGCGGCTCGGCAGTGGGGCTCGGCAACCTGTGGAAGTTCCCGTATCTGTCTTGGAAGAACGACGGCGGAGCGTTTGTCATCGCTTATATTTTTGCCGTGTTGCTCCTCGGTCTGCCCATCATGATGGCCGAGATCCTCATCGGAAAAAAAGCACAGGAAAGCCCGGTGCCGGCGTTCGAGAAGCTCGGCGGCAAGGCGTGGTCCCTCGTCGGCTGGCTCGGCGTGGCCGCGGGCGCTGTCATCCTCGCGTACTACACGGTCATCGCCGGGTGGTCTCTGCGAAGCTTCTTTCAATGCGTTCTGTGGTCGGTGGAGGGCTATACCGCGCCTGGTCCGAACGACTTTGGGGTGTTCCTGGGCAACGGCGCGCTGCAAATCGGCCTCACCTTCGTGTTCACGATCCTCACGAGCGTCATCGTCTATCGCGGCATTGGCGGCGGTATCGAGCGCGCCTCGAAGATCATGATGCCAGTGCTCTACCTCATTTTGCTCTACCTCGTGGGCACGGCGTTGCTCATGCCCGGCCGCGACGAGGCCTTGCGCCACCTTTTCGTGCCCCACTTCTCGAAGATGACGACCACGACCGCGCTGGAGGCCATGGGCCAAGCGTTCTTCTCCATGTCCCTGGGCCTGGGCGCGATGATCACCTACGGCTCGTACATGAAGAAAGACGAGTCGGTCTTCCGTTCCTCGCTGTGGGTGCTCATCGCCGACACCTCGGTGGCGATCCTCGCGGCCATTGCCATGTTCTCCATCATCCACTCGGTGCCGAGCCTGGTGCAGAAGATGGAGGCCAACGAGCTCAATGCCGTGGGTATGCTGTTCGTGACGCTTCCGGCTCTCTTCTATACGACCATGCCCGGCGGCGTGGTGGTCGGTCCGCTATTCTACGTGCTCGTCGCATTCGCGGCGCTCACCTCAACCATCTCCCTGGGCGAAGTCGTGGCCTCTCTGCTCATCGATCGCAAGGGTTGGTCGCGCTCCAAGGCGACGCTCGTGAGCGCCTCGGCCGTGTTTGGGGGCTCTGTTCTGTGCGCGCTGTCGCTCGGAGCCGTGGAGCCGCTCTCGACTATCGAGCTGTTCGCCGGAAAACAAGGCGTGCTCAGCAACCTCGATCACTTGGCCGCCAACTGGATGCTGCCCCTCGGAGGCTTGGGGATTACGATTTTCGTGGGTTGGTTCCTCGGCAAGAAGGCCTGTCAAGAGGAGTTGGGGTTGCAGAAGGCCACGGCGGCGTTCACCGCGTGGCTGTGGATCGTGCGGGTGCTCGCGCCGCTCGTCATCTTCATCATGCTCGCGGCCATCTTGAGCGGAAAGGACTTCAGCTAGCGCCATGCTCGATACACTGGAACAAAGCCTCGGCGCGGCCTTCGACTGGTACAACACCTACGTGGGCACCTATGCCCTGATGATCTTGCTCTTGCCCGTGGGGCTGCTCTTCACCTTGCGCCTCAAGGGCATTCAGTTTTGGGGCCTCAAGCACGCGGCGCAGATCGTCGCTGGAAAGTTTGACAACCCCAAGGACAAAGGAGACGTGCGTCACTTTCAAGCCTTGTGCACGGCGCTGTCGGCCACGGTGGGCACGGGGAACATCGCGGGCGTGGCGCTGGCTATCTACTTTGGCGGCCCTGGCGCGGTGTTCTGGCTGTGGATGACCGGATTCCTCGGCATGGCCACCAAGTTCGCCGAGTGCACCTTGGCGCAAAAGTACCGTGAGGTGCACGAGGACGGCTCGGTGTCTGGCGGGCCCATGTACTACATCGAGCAGGGCTGCAAGCACGTGCTCGGTCGCTTGGCCAAACCCTTGGCCGTGCTCTTTGCCATTGGCGGCGTGTTGTGCTCCCTGGGCACCGGCAACATGGCCCAGACCAACTCCATGGCCGATGCCATTGGGCAGTTCGAGGTGCCCTTCACCGATGGCATGCACATTCCCCACTGGGCCTCCGGGCTCTTGCTCGCGACGCTCATCTTCCTCATCATCGTGGGTGGCATCAAGCGCATCGCCAAAGTGGCGGATAAGATCGTGCCGTTCATGGCCGTGTTCTACGTGGCCGCCGCGCTTCTGGTCATCGGCCTCAACTATTCCCACATCCCCGACATGTTCCGCCTGATCTTCGAGGGCGCGTTCACGGGCACGGGCGCGGTGGGCGGCTTTGTCGGCTCGACGTTCATCCTCACGGCCCGCTACGGCATTGCTCGCGGCTTGTTCAGCAACGAGGCAGGGCAGGGCTCGGCGCCCATTGCCCATGCGGCGGCCAAGACCGAGTACCCGGTGCGCGAGGGGCTCGTGGCCCTCATGGAACCGCTGGTCGATACTCTCATCATCTGCACCATGACCGCCCTGGTGATTCTCGCAACCGGCGCCTGGACCAGTGGGAAGATGGCCGCGGCCATGTCCTATCAGGCGTTTGAGACCGGACTTGGATGGACCGTGGACGGCGTGTCTGTCGGCGGAGTCGTCGTTTCCATTTCGTTGCTCCTCTTCGCGTTCACCACCGCGGTGTCCTGGTCCTACTACGGCGATCGCTGCGTGGGGTATCTGCTCGGTCGAAAGTGGGTCATGCCCTACCGTTACCTCTACTGCGTGTTCGTGTTCATCGGCGCTGTGTGGTCCAAGGAGCTGGTGTGGAAGTTCGTGGACACCGCCATCACCATCATGGCCGTGCCCAACCTCATCGCCCTGCTCATCCTGTCCCCGGTGGTCGTGCAGATGACCCGCGACTATTTTGCGCAAACGCACGTCCCCACAGGTCGCGCCAGAACCTAGCATTGCCTGGCTCCGAACCTGATCCATAGTTCCCTTTATGAAAAAGAGGCGAGAGCTGATTTGTCCTTGGAAGGAGGGGCGCGGCATGAGGATGCATCAAATGGCAAGCGGGCTGCTCTTGGTCGGGAGTTGCTTTGTCCTACTTTGCGGCTGCGCGCCAGACGACGATGATCGCTGCCGCAGTGGGTGGAGGTACGAGAGCGGAGACTGCATGCTCATCGAGGACGACACCGATACGACGAGCTCGAGCGAACCCGATACAGCTGAGGACTCCTGTATCGACACGGACACCAACCCCGACACTGACACGATGCCCAGCGGGTTGGGCGATACGTGCGGGGATAACGACGACTGCGCCTGCAAGGAAGCCTCGTATTGTGCCATCAATCCTAATGAACCGCCAGGCCATTGCGCCATCCCCGATTGTCTCGACGGCACGAACGAGTGCCCGGAGGGGCTCGTCTGCTGCGCGTTCAGTAGGGCACCCGGCTACCCGAGCATGTGCATTTCTTCAAATAAAGAAGATTACGACAATATCGATAAACTAGTGGGCTGCTAGGAGCAACGCATGCACACATCCCACAAACCCCCCATCGCTTCCCTGCTCGCCGCAGCGGTCCTAGGGCTCGCGATGTCTGGCAGCACGCCGGTGCAAGCCCAAAAAGAAGACCCGTACGACCTGATGATCGTGTGCAACAAAGCCGTTAAGGACAACATCGATGTGGCCACTGTGCGCGACTTGTTCTTGCGCAAGCGCTTGACATGGCCCTCTGGGGCGAACGTGGTGCCGATCAACGCGTCCATGGGCTCCAAGCTGCGGCGCGAGTTTCAAAGAAGAGTGTTGTTGATCACCGACGCTGAGGAGACGAAGTATTGGGAGAAGAACAAGATCATGAGCGCCCTCACCGCGCCACCTGAGTTCGAAGGCACCCTGCGGGCTGTGTTCAAGCTCTCTGGCTCTTTGACTTACGTGTTTCGCGCCCAATTCAAGGAGGGGGTTTCGAGGGTGATGTTCGTGGTGCCTTCAGATGAGAAGTCCTACGAGGGGGGGAAGCCATGAGACGAATACCCTCTCCCAGATTGTGGTCAGAGCTTGTGAAAGAATCTCCGACCGAGCAGTTCGAGACGAATTCGGTGTGGTCGCAAGGCGCGACAACGAGGCGTATTCGTCGATACGTCGAGGAGAAGCAACGCAGCGAACGCCCGAATTCGGCCGAAATGCGACCGAGGAGATTTTTTCACAAGCTCTCAGCCTTGGGGATCTCCGCGGCCCTCGCGACGTCTTGGAGCGCTCCTGCCTGGTCGCAGGAAACCATCGACTCGGACCCGCAGCCCGCCGCGCCGCAAGCGCCGTCGGAAGCCACCGCTGCGCAGGCCGGGGATGCGCCCACCCTCGAGTCGCTCCAGAAACGCGTCGAAGAGCTCGAGCTCCAACAAGAGGACCAGGAGATGGAGGCCTTCGAAGCGACGGCCGGGGAAATGACCTCGTTCAAGCCGACCTTCTCCGTGTATGGATTTTTGACCGTTTCTCTGATGCGGGCCTGGATATCGAAGAATAACATTCTCTATAACTTGATGCACGACAAGCTGTCGTTCGCGATCTCCAACGTCAATTTGTATTTCCACAGCCGCATGACCCAGAGCCTCTCGGCCATGGTGGAGCTGTATTTTACCTTTGCGCCGCAAGGGCGAGAGAGCTACATGCCCTATGGCCGTCTCGACACCACGGTCACCGAGTCCAGCACCCTGCGCCAACACGTGCTCGGCGGCGTGGCCATCGAACGCGCCCAGGCGACCTGGCAGCGGTTCGACTTTTTGGGCGTCACGGTCGGCAGGTTCATCACCCCCTATGGCGTGTGGAACGTCGAGCACGGCGCCACCGTGTTCTTGCCATTGATCCCGCCGTATGTCATGGCCAACCACATCCTTCCCAATGCCCAGACTGGGCTCATGATCCACGGCAGGTTCTTTCCTCATTCGGGGATCTATCTCGACTATGCCATTACAGCGGCCAACAACCGCTCGGACGTGGAGGCCTCCCTCGACTTTAGCGACAACAAGGCGCTGGGCCTTCGCTTGCAACTGCGCTACGAGCATCCCAAGTTCGGCGTGAGCCTGGGCGGCTACGGCTATTGGGGTCAGGTCGACATTCAACAGAAAGAAGAACAGATCGACTTGAGCGTCCCCACCATCCACATCTCGAGCAAGAGTCGCGACAAGCACACCGAGCTCACAGGCGCCTTGGACTTGGTGGTCACAGGGTACGGAGTGAGGCTGCAGGCCGAATACGCGCGTTCTCTGGTCACGTACGATGTGCATGCCCAGCGCATTGCGCCCTATTTCGACGTCGTGTTTGAAGGTTCGTACATTCCAGACCACGTTCGCTCAGACGGGTACCTGATGCTCGCCTACGAGCTCCCGTTGGAAAAGCTCCTCGGCGATATGACTCTGACGCCCTTTATTTTGCTAGAGCAGTCCATTGCCGAGGATGCCAACAAGAGCTCCAACGCCTACGACTATCGAGCGGGCCTGAACTTCAAGCCGAGCAGCTACTGGGTCCTCAAGCTCGAGGGCTCGATGATGTGGGCGCCGGACTCTGTGTATCTCAAATCGAAAATCTACTATGTCGGCGCTCAAGCCGCGGTGTCATTCTAATGAAACAACGATCAAAAACCCCCAGTGTCTCCTGCCGCCAGTGGCGGCGACCGATGGCAGCCCTAGCGATGGTTGCTTTTTCCTCTAGCGCCCCTGCCTGGTCGCAGGAGAGCCCCCAGGCTGATCAAACTCCTGTGGCTCAGCAAGCACCCGTGGCATTGGCACAGGCGGAATCGGCGGACGCCGGGTTAAAAGAGGCGGCAGCGTCGGACGCTTTGGCCCTAAAGGCGCTGCAAACGCGCATCGAAGAGCTCGAGGCCAGGGCCGCGGACCAGGAGACCGTGACCGTGGAAGACACGGGCGGGGAAGCGACCTCGTTCAAACCGTCGTTGTCCATGTACGGCTTCATGACTCTGTCCTTGACGAGGTCGTGGGTGCAGGCGAACAACGCGATGAACAACATCGTGCATGAGGAGGCGTCCTTCACGTTTTCCAACGTGAATTTATTCTTCCAGAGCCGCATGACCCAGAGCCTCTCTGCCCTGGTGGAGCTGTATTTCACCTTTGCGCCCCACGGCAACGAGACGTTCAATCCGTACCAGCGCCAGGACACCACGGTCACCGAAACCAGCACGCTGCGGCAACGCGTGCTCGGCGGCGTCGCGATCGAGCGCGCCCAAGCCACATGGCAGCGATATGACGCTTTCGGCCTCACGGTCGGCAGATTCATCACCCCCTATGGCGTGTGGAACGTCGAGCACAGCCCCACGATCTACCTTCCCATGGTCCTGCCGCTGAGCATGGTCCCAAGCCCACTGCTTCCCACTGCCCAGACTGGGCTCATGGTCCACGGCAGGTTCTTTCCCCATACGGGGACCTATATCGACTACGCCATTACAGCGGCCAACAACCGCTCGGACGTGGAGGCCTCCCTCGACTTCAACGACAACAAGGCGCTCGGCCTTCGCGTGCAATTGTGCAACGAGACGCTCAAGTTCAGCCTGAGCCTGGGCGGCAACGGCTACAAGGGCCATGTAGATATACGCAAAAAAACAGATCAGATAGACCTCAGCGTCCCCACGATCCGCATCACGAGCTCGAGCGTCGACAAGCACACGGAGCTGTCCGGCTCTTTTGACGTCGTGCTCAAGGTCTTCGGAGCGAGGCTACAGGCCGAGTACACCCGCTCAATTCTCAAGTACGACGTGCACCCCTTGCGCATGGCGCCTTTCTACAACGTGCCCGTGACTGGGGATGGCTATGTGCCAGATCACACCAGGTGGGCTGGGTACGTGATGCTCGCTTACGAGATCCCGTTGAAGAAGCTTCTCGATGATACAACGCTCACGCCGTGGGCCATGCTCGAGCGGTCCGAGTTCGAGGACAGCAACCCAGACTACGACGCGAACGACTTTCGAGCAGGCCTGACCTTCAAGCCGAGCAGTTACTGGGTCATCAAGGTCGAGGGCGCGACCATGTGGGCGCCAGAATCGAAAAGCATCAAGTCGAACATCTACTTCGCCGGCGCGCAAGCCGCCGTGTCTTTCTAGCGAGTGTCCATCCCGAAATGGGAGTTTCCGGCTTCCTTCGGAAAGGCGAGGACTGTTTGAGTCGCTTAATTCGATGTTCGAGTTCCGCAGCCTTGGAGAAGGATGCCGGAAACGGAACTTTCGGGATGACAACGAGCTACTTGCGCTTGGGGGCGGGCTTCTTTGGGCTGGCCTTCTTTTTGTCGTCGGCCTTCTTTTTCGACGCGTTTTTCACTTCTGTCAGAGCCTTTTTGGCTTCGTCGAGAACGCGCTTGTTTTCGTCCTTGGACAGCTGCTCGAGTGCGGGGAGCACGGCCGGATCTGCCTGGCCGATCTTACCCAGGGCGCGGATGGCGGCGAGCCGGGTCTCGAGGTCCTCGTGCTTGGTCGTCTCGATGAGCGCGAGAGTCGCGTCCTTGGCCTCGGCGCCGAGGTCGGCGAGGATCGCAGCGGCGGTGTGTCGCACTTCGGGGCTGGGGCTTGCGAGCATCTGGCCAGCCACGGACACGCCTTGCTTACCCAAAACGACGAGGTTGCCTCTCATCATCTCCTGCAAGTTGCGCTTGATGCCGGACTCGTCGATGAAGGAAAGCTCCTTTCTCTGCGGGTCCGGGGCAAAGCGTTCGTACATGCGCATCCACGCGGGTTCGCCCAGGCGGCGCAACGCCTTCCATGCCCAGAGGCGAACCTTGCGGTCTGGATCGACCAGGGTGTCGATGAGCGGCTCGATGGCGCGCTGGTCGGCGTAGGCGCCGAGGGCCACGCAAACCTTGAGCCGAACTCGCCAGTCGTCGTCGGAGAGCGCGGCGATGAGAGCATCCACCGCTGGGCTCGGTGGCGAGGGCTTTGGAGGTGCCGCGGTGGGGGTCGCGATGGGAGGATCGCTGGTCGTCTCCTCGTCCGTGCCCTCGCTTTCGGTCATGCCCTTTGCTACGACGGGATCGGATTCGGCTCGCAAAGCGGCCAATCGACTGGCGGCAGCGCGGCGGATCCAGACGTTCTTGGACTCGAGGTAGCTGATGGCTCCGGATTCGTCTGTCTGCGCGATGCGCGGCAGGGCGGCCTTGGCCTCGCGCAGGACAG
>JALOQD010000001.1 GCA_025453525.1 Myxococcota bacterium | reverse complement strand
GGACACCGTGACGGCGATGATCATCTTGGCGGAGCTCCACGGCTTCAATAGATTCAAAAGCGCGCGCGAGCTGATGTCGTACCTGGGGTTGACGCCGAGTGAATACTCGAGCTCGGAGCGCAAACGCAAGGGTGGCATCACCAAGGCGGGTAACGGCCACGTGAGGCGTGCACTGGTGGAATCGGCCTGGAGCTATCGGCACAGACCGGCGGTCAAAGGCGAGCTGAAGAAACGCCGAGAGGGCCAACCCGCGGCGGTGCTCGCCATCGCGGACAGGGCGCAGCAGCGCCTGCACAGCCGATACTTCAAGCTCAAGGAGGGCTACTGCAAGCCGCATAACGTGGCAGTGGTCGCAGTGGCGCGCGAGCTGGTTGGCTTCATTTGGGCCGTGCTGAATCATCGGTACGCTGCTTAGAAGATGTGGACGTTTTTGAACGAACGAGCAACCGTGATTCCCGGTGTAGATCGCCGGCCGGTCGAGCGACAGAGCGTCTTCGGTCGGGGGAGCCTACAGCGGGGCGCCCCTTTTAAACGGGGCGCTTTTCCCGCTTCCGGCTTTTGCGACCGGCCTACGTCGGTCGGGAAATTGAAACGAAGAAAACAAAAAAGGACTTGAGGGCCTGAGAAAACGAATGAACAGCGGTACGACCAGGAGAACGCGCGACACAACTACTCGGCAGGTGTGCAAACACCGGACCCGCGAAACTAGACAGCGCAACCTCCCGACGGAGAACAGTCATGTGGCTCTGCACCTCGGTGTAACCCACGTATATCAGTGTGATTCGTCGTCGAAGCATCCGCCTTCATTCGTTTTCTCAAGCCTTCAAGCAAGGCCTCCGAACGAAGGGCCTGGTGAACAGTTGACAGGTCGGTCCATATCAGTTGTCGTCCCGAAAACCCCGTTTTCGGCATCCTTCTCCAAGGCTGCGAAACTCGAACATCATCCTTCTCCAAGGCTGCGAAACTCGAACATCGAATGATCCAACTCAAACAGTCCTCGCCTTTCCGAAGGACGCCGGAAAACTCCCATTTCGGGATGGAAACTAGGCTAGAGGCGGTTGCCCGACCGGGCTCACTGAACCGGGATGAGGCCGCAACCGAAGCTGGCGGTGACGGTGGAGTAGATCGCCTGTTTGAGCTCCTTGCAGGCGTCAGGGCAGAGCTCGATGGTGCCGCATTGATCGAGAGGCGTCTTGTCTTCGACGTCGGGGTCCATCTCTTTGTCGAGACCCTTCCACTGCCAGCCCTTCGAGTCTTCGCAGCCGAACGAGTAGTTGATGGTCTCCTTCTGACCCGACTTGGTCACGCCAAACACCCGCACCTTGTTGCATTTTTTATCGACGAGGGTTCCCTCGTCATCGAAGGTGGGAACCGAGGTCCAATCCACGTCGAACGTGCACTCCACCGCGGCACCGGTGATGGTCTCGAGCACGGCGCTCAAGGTGGCGGGGTTGTTGGCTGGGTAGTAGGCGCCTGTGCCGCCCCAGTAGGCGATCTTGTCCATGACGCTGTCCCACTGAGCGAGTTGGTCGCCCACGCCGATGACGAACACCTTGCTGCCGTTCGATTTGAGCTGGTACGCGGCATTGTAGGTGGCCTTGTCGTCGAGGCAGAGGATCTTGGAAGGGCACGTGTTCTGGGGCGTCTTGGCCGTGGTGCACTCGCACCTGTCCACGTCGTAGCTATTGTCGGGGTTGCAGTTGGGCGCGCCATCGGTCGCGAGCAGCACGTAGGTGTCTTGGGCCTTGATTTCTGTGGGCAGGGAGTCGATGTACGTTTTTGCCCAGGTCAGGGAGGCAGAGATGGGCGTGCCGCCGCAGGTGCCCACCGCATCCAGTTCATCTTCGATGGATTGCGAGTTGTCCGCCGCGATCTCCACGAGGGGCGACTCTGGCGAGGAAGCGGGCTTGCACTGCACGTCCTCGCTGGGCTCGTCCTCGCCGGCCGGGCAGTCCATGGCCGGGAACACGGCCAGGCCGAAGTTGATGAGGTCTGTGGCATCGTAGGTGGAGACCACCTGCTTGAGGGCATCGCTCACCACCGCGGCATACGTGTCGTTTGGATTGTCGGTATCGCCGCCGACGTGGCTGAGATGCATGGAGTACGAGCGATCGAGCACGATGAGCATGTTGATGGGGTTGATTTCAATGGCGTACGGCAGGGCCGCGCACTCGTCGGTGTCGTCGTTTGTGTCGTCTATAGTATCGGTATCATTATTGGAATCCGTGTTGACCGCGGTTTGGGAATCCGTGGTGCTCCCTGTCTGTGAGCTCGTGCCGTTCGTGTCCGCATGGCTGTCGCGAATGCCGTTCGACCCATTGTCGCCGTTCGAGTTGCAGCCCGCGCCCATCAGCAGCGCCATAACCATGCAGGTTCCTAAAATCGTTTGCCTCATCGTGTGCTCCCTTGTGGCGTTCGTGTGACAGGCCCCCAAAAGGCAAATAAATGGCCCTTTTCGGGATTCGCGATCTTAGTGGTGTTCATGGGTATTTCTTATGATCATTTTTCATGAATATTTTCACGAGTTGGTGGGACAAAAGCAAGAATCGATTCGAAGAAAGGAGGCGCGGCATGGGCAAGGTGCGTTTGGGCCTCGAGGTGCTGTGCGAAGAACGAGGGTCTCTCGTGCAGGGGCGCCGGATCGGGCTGCTCGCCCATCCGGCCAGCGTGGACAGCCGCTTGGTCCACGTCCTGCCGAGACTGCTGGACATCGGCGCGCGGGTCGAGCTCCTGCTCGGACCAGAGCACGGATTTGGAGGCGAAACCCAAGACATGGAACCTGTGGAGGGATGGTCCAAGGGTCCCCTCGGTCTGCCCCTCCTCAGCTTGTACGGAGCGACCTACGAGACCCTTTCGCCGCCCAAAGAGGCGGTGGATGGCCTCGATGCTCTGGTGGTCGATCTCATGGACGTTGGCTCGAGGTACTATACTTTCGTCTGGACCGCGGTGCTCGCCCTGCGGGTGTGCCATCGAGGCGGCGTGCCGCTCGTGCTGCTCGATCGGCCCAACCCCATCGGAGGAGAGCTCGTCGAAGGGGCGCCCCAGGAGCCCGGATTCGAGTCGTTCGTGGGTCTGCATCGCGTGGCGAATCGGCACGGGCTCACGCCTGGGGAGGTCGTGCAGCTCGCAGCGCAGGTCGAGGGGACCGGCGATGCCCTGACCGTGGTGCCCATGGACGGTTGGCGGCGCGCCATGCGCTTTGGCGACACGGGTCTGCCCTGGGTTATGCCGTCCCCGAACATGCCCACTGCGGACACGGCGCTGGTGTATCCGGGCATGTGCTTGCTCGAGGGAACCGCCGCTTCCGAGGGCCGAGGGACCACCCGGCCGTTCGAGATGTTCGGCGCGCCTGGCGTCAATCCCCTGCGGCTCGCCCAGAGGTTCGATGGCTATGGCCTGGAGGGCGTTCGCACGCGGCCCACGTCGTACAAGCCCACCTTCCAAAAACACGCTGGCGTCGCCGTGGGTGGGCTGGCGCTCCATGTCACTGATCCCCGCGCCTTCCGCCCACTCTTGTGCGGAGTGGCGGCCCTGTGCGCCCTTTGGGCCGAGCTCGGTCCGTCCTTTGCCTGGCGGCATGCGCCCTACGAATTTGTTGAGGATATCCCGGCCATCGACCTGTTGTGCGGCAGCGACACTGTGCGCAAGCAGATCGAGCAGGGCGCTTTGCCCCGGGATATCGAGGTCACCTGGCTCGAGGGCCAGCGGCAATGGGAGGAGTTTCGCCGCTCCTGCCTGATCTACGGATGATTTACGGGTTCCAGGAGAGGATTTTTCTAGGCAGCTCGGACACCCGCTGCGTGAAGCTCCGCCGCCGAGGCGTGATTCCGAGGTCGGCGAGCCACTCCTCGAGCTCGTCGTGGACTCTGTCTCGACCGAGTTGAGCCACATGGCCACCCGTAAAGGTGGACAGCCTCGGCCGGCCGTAGTGCTCCCACAGGAGCTCGACCTGGTCGGCCTTGGTGACCCGATCTCCTCGGCCAACGATGAAGAAAGTGCGCTCTGTGGGCACAAGCGGCGTGCGCAGAAGCGGGCTGTGCACGGCGAACACCTCATCGAGAAGCTTCTCGGTGATGCCGGCCTGCACGGCTTTTTGGCGCGCCGCGTTCTCGCCCCACCCGTGCCACATCACATGGGAAATGGATGCCGGCGGACAGCACAGCCACAGCCAATCGAGCGGCGCGACAAGGGTCGAGAGCAAGGATGCCACGTAGGCGCCGAAGCTGAAGCCGTACACGCCGATGGCAGGAGCGCCCTGGGCTCGCAGCCAGGCGATCAGGCCTTCCAGCTCCCACATGGCCTGGCGGAATCCCTCGTTGGTGCGGCACAGGTGAGGCGAGGGGATGAGGAGCGCGCTGGTGGGCGCCTCAGCCGGTCGCCGGAGGCCGTGGAAGGGGAGCTGGTAAAGGACAACGTCGAGGCCGGCGGCGAGCCACCTATCCACCGAGAACATTTTGGTCTCAAAGCCAAACGGGCCGGTGCCCATGCCGTGCAGGCACAGGAGCGTCGGCCGCGGCCTGGCTGAGCGAAACCAGCGAGCCCGCGCCGTGTGGTTCTCGACATAGCCCGCGTATTCCTTTCGGTATTTTTCGTAGAACGGTTCGTAGCCCGCCGGGAAAGACAGATCCACGATCGCCCCGCCTTCGGGGAGGAGCTTGACGTGCCACTCCTCGACCGACGGAGCCTGCGGCTCTGGGTAGAAGGTCCGAGGGTCGTCGAAAAACGGCTTTTGGTTGTAGACCTCGGCCTGCTCCTCGAGGGTCTGTCTCGTGTTGCGAACGATACCCTCGGGCCAGACTCGACTCATCGGCAGCAGCATCACGTTCCACACCGCCGCGTCCATGAGCGCTAGGGCGTGGGACGACCAGCCCGCTGGAGACGTTTTTGAAACAAAGGTTTGTGGTTCCATGGCGTTTTCTTTCTGCAGGAGCGCTCTCAACGCTCCACGAGCTCAAGCGAGTATATCATCGGCGCTGTATGGACGCACAACAAGAGCCCTTTTAGAAAGGGGGCGCGATCGCAGAGGCGAAAGATGCGGCAGCGCGCGGCGCTCCGCAATCTCGTGTCCGATGTGTTTCGACAACGCGCGTGCTCGCATTAGACTTTTTCTTTGATCGAGTGGTTGAGGAGCGAAGCGCTTTGCTGGAGTCGCGAGCGGCTTGAAGGAGGCAGTCGTTATGACCACGATTTTCGATATTATGGCTCGCGGTGGGTTCGTGATGTGGGTGCTGTTCGCCCTGTCGTTGCTGAGCGTGCTCATCGCCGTCGACCGTTTGGTGCTGCTTTTCTTTCGGTCGCGCCTCGACACGGGCTCCTTCATGTCACAGGTGATTGCCCTCGTTGAATCCATGAGCTTCGGCCAAGCGATCGAGGCCTGTAACGTGCGGAGCAAGCATCCGTTGACCAAGGTCATCCGCGCAGGGCTCGCCAAGTCCAATCGCCGCGAGAAAGAGATCGAACGGGCGATGGAGGAAGAATTGCTCAGCATCGTGCCCGGGCTCCACAGAGGCGTGGGGATACTCGGCCTTTTGGGCAATGCCGCGACGCTGCTGGGCTTGCTCGGAACGATCTTCGGCCTCATCAGGGCCTTCGAGGGAGTGTCGGCCGCGAGCGCCGCAGCGCGCCAACAAGTGCTCTCCGAGGGGATCTCGGTGGCCATGTACACCACGGCGTACGGTCTCATCGTCGCCATCCCTATTCTGTTCGCGCATCAAATCATCACGGAGCGCCTCGACAAGCTGCTCATCCAGACAGAGGAGGGGGCCGCGGCCCTGCTCAATGCGTTGTCCGCGCGGATCGCGGACCTCGGCGCGCGCAAGTAGGTCGGAGCACCTTCGGCAAGGAGGTCAGTTCATGATTTTTGCCCGAATACGAAAGCAACGCGACCTCCCACAGCTCAACCTCCTGCCGGTGATGAACCTGATGGTGACGCTGATCCCATTTTTGCTTCTCTCTGCCGCGTTCTATCATGTGGGCATCATCCCCACGTCCTCGACCGCGGCGACGGAAGATGTTGAAGACGACGCGCGTTCAGTGACGGTCAATCTGATCGTCTCCAAGGACCGCATCGAGGTGTCGGCCACGAGTGGCGTGCTCGAAGAGGAAACGCTCGAGCTGCTGTCGGCAACCCTCATGGCCGAGGATGGGCGCCTGGACTACCAAAAACTCACGGACGCGCTTTACGCCATAAAAATGCGTTTCGACTTGAGCGACACGGTCATCGTGATGCCGAAGGACGATGTGCCGTACGATGAAATTGTTCGAGTGCTTGACGCGACGCGCGAGCGGGTGCTCAATCGCGGCGCTGCTTCGGAGCTGCGCATTCCGCTGTTCCCTGTGATTTTAATGTCTCGCCTCGTCGTGTAGGGAGGGGCCATGTTGAAGAAGAGCCGACTCTTGCATCTTCGCCCAAGGCCCATGACGCTTGCGCTCACGGCTCTGCTCGACCTGTTCACCATTATTTTGGTGTTTCTCTTGCTCTGCTTCCAAGCCCAGGACAACGACTTTGTGCTCGATCCAAACAACGAGCTTCCGCCCTCTTTGACGAGCAGCGGGTTCAAGCCTGGCGTGAACATCTCCATCACCGGGGATTACGTATCGATAGAGGGCAAGAAGGTCTATGCGCTCGACCGCGGACAGTTCACCAACGCGGACGCACGGTCCCGCAGCATCGCCGCCATACAGCGAGCGATTCAGGCTTCGTGGGAGCGCCGGAAAAAAGAAAAAAACGACGAGAAGGTCGCGGTGATTCAGGCCCATAGGTCCATCCCCTACCGCACGTTGTCCTTGGTCATGAACAGCGCCGCCAGCGGTGGGTTCACCCGCTGTCGTCTCGTGGTGGAGAAGGAGTGACGAAGTGACACAAGGGGAGTCACCGCCGGTCACTGCCATCCGCGTGTTGATTCTGCGGCGCGGCAAGGTGGTTCGTTCGTACAAGACGTGCGCAGAGTCCCTTTCCATCGGCACGGCCAAAACCTGCACGATCCGCGTGGCAGGCGATTCGTCGATAAAGTCCAAGCACGTCAGTGTGTACTTCGAGGACGGAGTCCTGGTCTTGCTGCCTGAGCCCGGCGCCGAGGTGTGGCTCAACGGTGAGCTCGTCGACTACGCGCTCCCATCTCCAACGGATGTCATCAAAACCGGACGCCTGACCTTCAGCGTCGGCATTGCCTCGCCGGATGACTCGGTCGTCAGCTCCTTGCCGTCGGCTGGGAAGCGGCTGGCTGACGGGGCGAAGATCGAGCCGATGAGGCCCGACGGGTTGGCCAAGGCTCACATACCGAGGTTGCCCAGACCCTCGACCCCTGGCCATTCCAAGGCAAGGGAGTCGATGCCGCCGTCGAGCGCGTTCTCTGGCGCTGCGGCGGTGCCCGAATCGAGAGTCTCGGCGATGCCAAGGCCGGTGACTCCCGAGGAAATGTCACCCATCTCGTGGCCGAAGGAGCCGTCGGAAAGCCGGGGAGCGAAAGCGAGCTCCAGCCCTGCACAGGGGCAAAAGGAGGCGCTGCGCCCAGTCCACAGGGCCGATTCGCGGGTTCCGCGGCCCAAATCCGCCCCACCGCCAGTGCCGATGGGGACACGCCGCCCGCCCGCGACTCCGGAGCCTGCTCCCGGGCGGGAGGAGGCCGATTGGGACTCGGATGATCTCCCGAAATTCGAGACCGACGGTTCGCTCGAGGAAGAATTGTCGACCGTGGTGGAGAGTTGGAAAAACCCTGAGCCCTTCGTGCACATCGCTCCTACGGTAACCCGCAGCGGCGACACGCTGGCCATCGCGACCAGGGAGGTGGACAAGCCGGCAGAAGGCGTATTCTCGTCCATCGATCGCGCCGATGAGCCACCTGCCTCGAATTCGAACGAGGGCGCACTTCCCATGGTGGAGGAAGCTGCGCCGGTTCGCAGAGGCGATACCCGATCGATCGCGACCCGTATCTCTCGCGGTTCCCCTGAACGCGCGATTTCCGAGGCCACGACCGAGGCGCGCGAGGGGGGAACTGGTGAGCTCCTCGACGAAGAGAGCTATTTTGAACAAGAGGACCTCGAGGAGCAACACTTTGAGGAGCCGTTCGATCTGGCCGAAGTGCTGCTGAGCGAGCCTGACCCTGGGATCGCCGAAGCGAAGGGCGCCAAGGCACGCTACTGCGCTGCCCATGTGGTGCGCATGGTGAGCGATCGCGTGGTGGAGGTCGCCGCCATCCTGCCAGGCCAGTCGTACACTCCGCATTCGCAAGAGCTGCACTGCACCCTGAACGGCGGCCGTTTGTTCATACGCTCTTTGAAGCCGGTCACCGGGGAACTGCACCGAGCGGGGATGGTGGCGCTTCTGTCCGATGTTCCGCTCAAGCGAAAATGGCGCAACGTGATGCTCGTCGAGGGCGATCAAGCCGTGCTCGAGGGCGAGCGAAACTCGTATTGCATAGAGGTCTACCGGCCGCCCCTCGTGAAGCGCGAAAGGCGCAAAAGGTTCGACCGCGATCTCTTGAAGACCGCTCTCATCGCACTGGGGCTCCAGGCGCTGTTCGCACTCACCATAACGCTTTTCGGCATCGTCGACGCGCAGGACCGTTTGATGCCTGGGCAGATCGTGGTCGCTGAGGTCGAGGTCGCAAGGCCGAACGTCGAAATCCCTTGGGCAAAGGGAGATCTTCCGCCCCAATTAGACGCGATCGACTTGTCCGAGAAGCGGCCTTTCATCGGCAAAACGACCCTGCAACGCATCGAGAGTTGCGTGGCCAAGCGCAAGGATGGTGGTGAAAAACCACGCGCCAGCCTTCGCGCCCTCGTCGACAACCTGAGGGGGGGCGGCGCCTTGGCCTTTGTCGTTTTCAAACCAGCGCAAAGCATACGTCCAGAGGCCGCAGCGCACGCTCTCGAAACCAGAGCCGACGGGCCTGCCGGCATGGTCACCAGAGAACCCGGGGACTTGGTCATCAGAGGGACAATGTCCCCTTTGGAGATCGAACCGGTGGTCGCGGCCAACTTCGCCGCGGTTGAAGAGTGCTACAAGAGCCACTCGACCGGAGATCCGAAGCTGGCCGGACGCGCTGTTTTTCACTGGACCGTGGGCAGGGACGGCGCCGTTATGGAGGCTCACCTCGGTGAGTCCACGCTCGGCAATCTCGAGTTAACGCAGTGCATTTTGGACTCCATCATGCAATGGCGGTTTCCCATTCCACAGGGTTGGCCTGTGGCGAGAATCGCCTATCCGTTCGTCTTTGAGAGCGCTCCATTGTGACGGCTGCGGCTTTTTAAAGCCGGCCGTCTAAAAGCATTTTCGTCATGCCGCGCTCCCACAAGGAAAAGGATTCCGCAGCCTGCCTTTGTGTTCCGCTGCGTTTTTCGGTATGTATTGATTTCCCTTCCGAGCGCTGTTGGTGCAGTGGCTCTAGCGACGAAAGATGGAGGATCTATGAGACTTTTTCTGGCACTTTTGGCTTTGTCGATGACGCTCACCGCTCTCTCCTCCTGCGGGTCGGACGACGATGAGCAGGACACGGATGAGGCCGGTGAGGGCGAAGGCGAGGGCGAAGGCGAGGGAGAGGAAGGGTTGCTCACGGACTCCCATGGGGGCTGGCGCAAACCCGCATGCTCTGGCTGCCATAAAGCCGACGGCCACAACGAGGGGCTCATGCCCGACGATTGCGTGGAGTGCCACGGCAACAACGGCGCGCTCGACAAGGGCGCTCACGCTGACCAGGAGAGCTGCTTCTCTTCCTCTTGCCATGTGGAAGAGGACGTCGCTGAAACCCACACCCCGGCCGACGATTTCCCAGAACCCGACTCCTGCGGCGTTTGCCATTGATGTCCGTTCGAGCGCCGTCCTCATCTTTCATGCCATCTAAAGATTCTCCATGACGGGCGATGAAGCATTGGGCGCTGCCCTATCTGTTATCGTCGCGGGATTCGACGGGACCACGGCTCCGCCGTCCTTGCTTGAAGATGTGCGCCGCGGTCTCGGGGGAGTGGTGCTGTTTGCGCGCAATGTGGAGGCTCCGGCGCAGGTCGCCGCGCTGCTCGAGCAGTGCCGCGCCTCGGCAGGTCCGCGGCCCTTTGTCGCGGCCGTGGATCAGGAGGGCGGTCGCGTGGTGCGGTTGCGCGAGCCTCTGACGGTGTTGCCTCCGGCGCGGAGCTTTGGTCTCTTGGATACCCCGTCGCTCACAGAGGCCGCGGGTCGCTTGGTGGGCGCCGAGCTCTGCGCCCTGGGGTTTTCCGCGAATTTCGCCCCTGTGCTGGACGTGGACACCAATTCTTGCAGCCCGATCATCGGCGACAGATCCTATGGCAGCTCGCCGCAAGCGGTGCTGCGACACGGCCTGGGCTTTGCCAGGGGACTGCGAGATGGCGGAGTGCACCCTGTGGCCAAGCACTTTCCCGGTCATGGAGACGCCAGCCTCGACAGTCACCTGGATTTGCCCCGCGTCGAGCAGGACGAGGCCCGTCTCGAGGCCGTGGAGCTCATGCCCTTTTCAGCATATGCCAGATCGGGAATGGGCGGAATGATGACCGCTCACGTCGTCTACCCGGCCTTGGACACGGAGGTTCCGGCGACCCTCAGCCGCGCTATCGTCACTGGGATTTTGCGCGAAAGGCTCCACTTTCGCGGGCCAGTGCTCAGCGATGACTTGGAGATGGGCGCCATCTCCAGATACGGCTCGCCCGAGCAGGCGGCGGTGCTCGCCATCGACGCTGGAGTGGACGGCCTTCTCATTTGCCGATCGGAGACGGTGCGCGCGGCGGTCGTCGAGGCGCTTCAAAAAAAGGCACAGACGACCCCGGCCTTTGCCTATCGACTCGAGCGCGCCGCTTCTCGGCTTTGCTCCCTCGCCTCGCCCCTGCGAGCCAGTCCAAAGCTGTCCTTCATCGGCAGCTCCCTTCACCTTTCGCGGCAGCAACAGCTCATCCGCGCCCTTGCCACAGGTCAGACCCATTGACGGTACACGGAAATCTTCTTGGACTCGGTTCATCGGAAAAGCGCGCTCTCGAACGGCTCGGGCAGCGACGGGTGCCGGCAAGCCGTATTCTGTCGGCAGAGCTGGCTGCGCAGATGTGCCTGTTGTCTCGTGAGCTCGGTCGGCAGATCGGGTTGTTCATCGATCGCGGCGGCCAGGTCACACAGGTGGCCGTGGGCGATGCGTCGCGCATCGAGTTGCCGGACTTCGGGCGTTTGCGCGCCTCGGAGCGGCGGTTTCGCGCCCTGCGATTCGTGCACACCCATCTGCGCAGCGAGCCGTTGTCTCGCGACGACCTCACGGACCTCGTGCGGCTGCGGCTCGACATGCTGGTGGCTGTGGGCGTTTCCCCAGATGGCTTGCCTGGGGGAATCTTCTACGCCCATCTTTTGCCGCCGTCGCCCGGGGGCGAGTTGTACCTGCAGGAAGGCCCGTTCAACATCGGCATGCTGCGCGAGGATTTTCTCGCGCTCATCGGCTCCCTCGAAGAGGAGTTCGCCCGCAGCGACGAGGCGCGCCCAGTGCGCGGCAAGGACGGTCGAGCCCTTCTCGTTCACGTGGCCAGGAGCCAAAAGGACGTGCCCGAGGCGGAGCGAAGCCTGGCCGAGTTGTCAGAGCTGGCGCGCACCGCTGGAGTCGAGGTGGCGGAAAAGGTGCTCCAGGTGCGGCCGAAGAAGGATCCGCTCTACCTCGTGGGCAAGGGCAAGCTCGAGGACATCAACGTGCGAGCCATGCAGGAGGATGCGCAGGTTATCATCTTCGACCATGAAATCGGAGCGAATCAGGCTCGGGCCATCGCTGCTGTGACCGATGCCAAGGTCATCGATCGCACCCAGCTCATCCTCGACATCTTTGCCCAACATGCCCATTCCGTGGAGGGCAAGCTGCAGGTGGAGCTCGCCCAGCTAAAGTACCTTTTGCCGCGCCTCGGCGCCAAGGACGACTCCCTCTCGCGCCTCACCGGAGGCATCGGCGGCCGCCGCGGACCGGGCGAGACCAAGATCGAGATCGGCAAGCGCCGCGCCCGCGAACGCATCACCCGGCTCGAGAAGCGGCTCGAGGATTCCGCGCGCTCCCGAGAGCAGCGGCGGATGAAGCGGCGCCGCGCCGGGGTGCCCATCGTCTCTATCGTGGGCTACACAAATGCCGGCAAGTCGACGCTGCTCAACGCCTTGACCGATTCCACCGTGCAGGTCGAAAACAAGTTGTTCGTCACCCTCGACACGGCGAGTCGGCGCCTGCGCTTTCCCAGGGAGCGCGAGATCGTCGTCACCGACACGGTGGGGTTCATCCGCGATCTCCCCAAGGACCTCGTCAGCGCTTTCAAAGCCACCTTGGAGGAGCTCGCGGACGCGAGCCTGCTGCTCCACATCATCGACGCCGGGGATCCGTCGCGGTTCGACCAGATCTCGTGGGTGGAGCGCATCTTGGCCGATCTGGAGCTCATGCACATCCCCAGGCTCCTGGTTCTCAACAAGGCGGACCTCGCAGAGCCGGATCAGCTGCGCGAGGACTGCGATCGCCTGTCTGCCGTCTCTGTGTCGGCCCTGTCCAAGCAGACCTTTGCGCCGCTGCTGCACCGCATGGAAGAATCGATCTGGCGTCCCCAATAGAGGTTCGCAGGCGCACGACTCGAATTTGCCGCCAACGGCTTTCCCAAAATGGAAAGGCGCGGGGTGGCCTCTTGTCTGGATCGGCGCTCGCCACCGCGCTCGCCTCACTGAGCCAAAAGGAGCTTTCGTTCCGAAATGGGCCAGTGGGTGGCTGTGCCGACAGAGACCGAAAGCAGAATGGTGTCGACCTTCACGACCTTGTTTTCCTCGTGGCCGCGGCCGATGATGAGCCGGGCGGGTGTGGCGCCGGGTAAAAGCTGCCCATTGCACCAAGGGCCAGTGACGTGGATCTCATTGTCTCCAGCGTGGAGCCAAGCTGAAATTTCCATGATGAGCTGGGGCGAGGCTCCAGGTCTCACGGTCCTTTTTTCTTCGCCGTTGACGTTGATCTTGAGCTCGCATTGGGGCGCTTTGGCGCTGGGTTGGGTGACGAGGTAGTAGCGCTGGGACAGGCTGGCGTTGGGTCCTCCAGCATCGGTTTTGGCTGCGGCTTTCGAGGCGGGCATGACCGAGTGCGAAGCGGCCTCGATGAAGATGTCTCCGTTGCGGTCGATGCGCACTGTGGCGCCGGTAAAGGTCTGGTCCCTTACCCCAGTGATCTCCGCGCCGTTGAGAAATACCCGGTTCGCGGCCTGGGCCGGGACCGAGCAGAGCAGGAGGCAGGGAGCGAGGAGAATTCCGTAGAGAACGGAGCAGGTTAGGTTCTTCATGAAGGGCCTCCTATCGTACTTGGTGTTTTGACGGTATTAAGCCTCATAAGTTCAATCAAGCGTCTTTTCCGCTCGAGGAGTGCAACAGCGGACTTGCACGGGGCTTCATCCTGCGGTACGGCGGAAACATCTAGTCTAGTTTGGCCACGATCTCCGGGCGTTCCACTGGCGCAGAGCTGGAGACGGGCTTTGCATGCGAGAAAGGAAGATCTCCATGGCACAGAACAGGGAAATCGATCGGCAGACCTACAACAAGGCGCTCGAGATGGGACGGCCACCGAACATCCAAAAGCTGTTCCCCAGCTCCCGCGCGCTCCTGGTGAGCGGCAAGGTCATCGACCGGGCCATGCGCAGGAAGGGCAAGGCCATGACCATTGCCGCCAACGCACGCAACACCTTTGTCATCCGTGGCGCTCTGAAGGCGGCTCAGCGCGCCAACGCGGCGATCATCATCGAGATCGCCCGCTCCGAGGGAGGCGCGAGCGCCTATTGCCCTGTCAACTACTGGAACATCGCAACCTACGTGGACGCCATCGCCAATGAGCTCGGAATCACGGTGCCTGTGGCCATCCACGCAGACCACTACGGCCTGAAGAAACCCGACGAGTTGCCAGTTGCCGAGGTCGAGGTGCCGACGATGTTCGAGGCAGGCATCACCTCTATCGCCATCGACGCATCTCACATGCCCGACGACGACAACCTGCTCTCCACGCTCGCCCTTGTGAAGCACGTGCCCGCCTGGGCTGGCCTCGAGACCGAGGTAGGCGAGATCAAGGGCAAGGAAGGCCTCTCCACCCCCGAGGAGGCGCTGTTCCTCATTCAGGGTCTCAACGCCCACGGCGTGCACGCAGACTGGATCGCCCTCAACAACGGGACGACCCATGGCATCGAGGCCTCGGATGCGGGCATCCAGGTGGAGTTGACCGCGCGAATCCACGAGGCCCTGACTCCTTACAAGGTGTCGGGCGCCCAGCACGGCACTTCTGGCAATTCGAGTGATAGGTTGCGGCAGATCGCGCAGCGCACCATGACGACCAAGGCCAACGTGGCAACGGCGCTGCAGATGCTCTCCTGGGGTGTCAAGGTCAACGACTACGGCAACGTGGAGTTGCAAAACGGCCAGCTCGTCAAGGTCCCGGGCCAGGGCGTCACAGAGTCTCTGTGGGCCGAGATGATGCAGCACGCCAAGGACAAGGGCTGGAAGACCGGCGATACCAAAAAGCTCAACTTACCGTTCGACAACAAGCTCCTTGGACAGCCGACGGCTGTGCGCGAGCGCATGGTCCAAGCGGTCGAGGACTTTACGTTCAAGCTCCTCACCGACGTGTTCAATGCGCGAGACACGGCGCCGCTGGCTGTCGAAGCCATCTTCGAGGCTTCCGGTTTCGATGTCGGCCCCAAGGCCACGGTCAAAGAGAACAAGCAGGAGTGGACAGAAGCGAAGATCCGGGCTCGGGCAGGCAGCCTCGCAGGAGCAAAGGGGCCGCAGGGGAATTTCGACGATTGAGGAAGTCCCTTCTCCTTTGCCTTTTTCCCAGTTGACTTCCCCTCCAACCTCGCTACTATCCGCCGAGCAAAAGGGCGCTTGACTCAGCGGTTAGAGTGCCGTCTTCACACGGCGGAAGTCCCCAGTTCAAATCTGGGAGCGCCCACAAAATTCTAGACTAGCCCTCGGCCACGAGGGCTTTTTTTTGCCGTCGATTTCGAAATGCCCGAACAAGAGCCATACATTTTTCTAGCGCCGCAAGGGGCCTGCGAAGAGCTCGCCGCGGCCATCGAGGCAGCGACCGGACGAGAACACCCCGTCCTGGCGCCAGGGCAGCGCAGTGGGCCTGCCCTGAAGCGAGAACTCGACGAGCTCCTCATGGCGCCGCGGCCAGACCGGGGTCTCGAAGCTCTGCGCCGCAGCGGTTTATTGCCGGAGATCCTGCCCGAGGTGGCGGCTCTGGTCGGCTTTGGCGAAGGGATCCGTCATAAGGACGTGTGGGAGCACACCAAGAAAGTCGTGCGCCAGTCCCGATGCCGGCTCGTCCTGCGCTGGGCCGCGCTGTTGCACGACATCGGCAAAGTGCCGACCCGCAGGTTCGAGTCCGACGGACAGGTGACGTTCATCGGCCATCCAGAGGCTGGGGCCCGAATGTTCCGAAAAATCGCCCGACGGTTGGCGTTTCCGAGCGAGCAGGCCGCTTTGGTGCGCTTTCTGATCGCCGAGCACCTGCGGGCTTCGGCCTACCAGCACGACTGGACCGATTCTGCGGTGCGGCGATTTGCCAGAGAAGCGGGCGACAGCCTCGAGGATCTGCTCGACCTCGCTCGCGCCGATATGACCAGCAAGTATGAGGAGAAGGTGAGGCGCGGCCTTGCGCTCATCGATTCTCTGGCCAGCCGCGTTGCTCAAATCCAGGCAGAAGACAGCAAACCGGCAGCACTGCCCAAGGGCCTGGGCAACGCGATTCTCGCGCGATATCCCCACCGACCCGGTCGGTGGTTGGGAGCGCTCATGCAGAGGCTCTGTGAGGAGGTTGAAGCCGGCAACCTCGGCTTGCAAGCACAGGCCGAGCACTACCTCGAGGCCATCGACGCGCATCCGGCCTGGCTGGAGGCCGCGCTTTCGGAGGATCCACACAAATGAACAGGCAAGAAGCGTTCGAGCTCGTGCGAAGTCGCCTCGGAGAGGGCCCGACCTTGAACCACTGTTTGGCATGCGAGGCCTGCATGCGGGCGCTGGCCTTTCGTTTTGGCGAGGATCCCGAGCCCTTTGGGCTCGCCGGGCTCGTGCACGACCTGGACCTCGATGAAACGCAGAACGATCCAGAGCGCCATGCTCTCGTCGCCGCGCAAGTCCTTCAAAACCGAGGTGTTGCGCACGATGTTGTGCAGGCGGTGCTCGGACACAACGGCAAGGCGCAGAGGATTACGTTGATGGCCAAGGCCTTGTGGGTCGTCGATCCCACCACGGGTTTCATCACCGCCGCAGCGCTGGTGCGCACGAGCCGTTCCACGATCGATCTCGAGGTTCCGAGTATCAAGAAGCGCATGAAGGACAAGCGCTTCGCCGCAGCGGTATCCAGGGAGCGCATGGTCGCCTGCCAGGAAGAGCTCGGCCTTTGCCTCGACGACTTCCTCGGCCTCTGCCTTGGGGCGATGAACGAGATCCGCTCCGAAATCGGTCTGTGAGCTTGATGGGGGCGCGCTTCTGGTACTTGCCAACCGCTTTTCAAATCTATATACAGAGCGCGTGACTTCTGGGGGATTGCTGCGGGCGGCTGTATTTCGAACAGGCGGGAACGGCACGCGAAGCAGTAAGGAGGGATACATGCGGCGCTCAATGTTCAAGTCAAAGATTCACCGGGCAACGGTCACGCACGCGGACCTTGACTACGAGGGCAGTGTGACCATCGACGTGGACCTCCTCGAGGCCGCGAATATCTTGCCCCACGAAAAGGTACACATCTGGAACGTCACTCGCGGCACCCGTATCGAGACCTATGCCCTCGAGGGACCGAGCGGATCAGGAGTGGTGTGCATCAACGGCGCGGCAGCGCACCAGAATCGTCCCGGCGATCTCGTTATCATCGCCACGTTCGGAGATTTCGACGAGGCGGAGCTGCGAAACTACGAGCCGACCGTCGTGCTTGTGAACGAGCGAAACCACATCATTGACGGGACTTATTCAGAGACGCCGGGACCGCAAAGGGTCGCGGTGGCCTGAGATATTTAGGCTTCTTGTTAGGCCGCCTTGGCCCTAGCGGGCGACCTCATGCCGGGATGGCGGAATAGGTAGACGCAAGGGACTTAAAATCCCTCGGGCTCAACGTCCGTACGGGTTCGATTCCCGTTCCCGGTACAAGCTATCGCACGATCGACCATGGAAGCGCCTCGGAGGGTTTCTGAGCAGTCTGTCTGGAAATCGTGTTTTTTTAGCTTTCCCGTGAAAACGCTTCTTGACGCGAACCAGGGCTCTACGTACAAAACTCTTCGATTGCACGCTTCCCTCGAATGCCTCCCCGAGCCGAACAGCAAAGGGAGCATGTGGAAGAGATGATGGAAGCTGGTTGCATGGTTCGGTGTTGGCTCGAGCGAAACCTCAACCTGTTGGAGATGCAAAATGAATGCGGACGATCTCTTCACTGCCCCACAAGTCGCAAAAATCTGCTGCACGGATCTGAAAACCATCCACAACTGGGTGAACCGGGGCGAGATTAAGTCGTTCCGTACCCCCGGGCGCCACTTGCGGTTCCGGCGCCAAGACGTCATCGAGTTCCTTGGCAAATACGGCTATCCGGTCCCAGAAGGGTTTGTTCCGCTGCGCAAGAGCGTCGTCATTCTCGACTCAGGCGATGCCTCCCTCAAGTCGCTCAAGCGCGTTCTCGGCCGCGACTTCGAGGTCGATGGTTTCACCGACAATATCGACGCGCTGCTGCACATCGGCCACAAGAAGCCGAACATCGTGCTCGTCAACGCCGACGCTGTCCCAGACGCCATGCACATCGTTGCTCGCCTGTCGGCCTCCGAGGGCTCGCCAGTGGCGGTGATCGCGGACACGCAGGAGCATGCCAGCGGCGCTCAGACCGCGGGCGCCATCGATTTCATCGCCACCACGGACGGCAAGGAGATTCGCCGCCGCATCCTGAGTATTCTAGGGAGCTGAACCTTTTTTACGGTCGGCGCAGCTCGAATCCGTGGCTGCGCAGGGCGCTCGAAAGGTACTCATAGTCCCGGTCGATGATCTCACTGGCCGAGCGGTAGGCGAGATCAATCGTCTGGGGGCTATAGAAGAAGCGCATCATGGTGCCAGACATGTGTTCCATGTCCTTGGCAGAGGGGCTGAATTCGAACACTGTGACGTCGGGATAGGCCTCCTCGGCTCGACTGCGAAGCTCTGAAAAGCGCGTGCGGATCATCGACTTGACCGACTGCACGGAGTTGAAGAAGCCGCCGCGATCGCTGACGTATCCGGCCTCATCCACCTGCACGGGCCGCAGGGGGTCGATGCAGATGATGAGCCGTGCCCCAGAGGCGACGGCCACGTCTAAGTTGATGGTGCGCGTGAAGATACCGTCGATGTAGTAGCGCCCTTTAAGCTGTTCTGGCGGGTAGTAGGGGGTCATCGCTGCCGAAGCGCGAACCGCATGGGAGATAGGCACGTCGCGCAGGCCCTCTTCGCCAAAGGTGATGTGCTCGCCGGTGTCTTGATCCGTGGTGCCGATGTAGAGTTCTTTTTTGAGTTGATCGAAGTCGTTGGTCAGTCCGGGCTTGGTCAGCTGGCGCTCGAGATACCAGCGAAGTTTGTCGCCGGCGAACGCTCCATTGGGGAGGATCTTCATGGCCGCTTCGATGGGTTGAGAAAGGAATTTGCCTTTCAAGAGATCCCCGGCTGCGGCCCAGCCCCGGGAAAGAAGCTCGGTGACGTTGGGGTCGAAGAGCACGGCGCGCGACAGAGGCTCGAGGCGGCTCGTTCTGCCATGGACTATCTCGACCATTTCCGATGGTCGGATCCCATTGGCGAGGAAAGCGCAGAAGATCGCCCCGGCCGAGATTCCAGAGAAAATATCGAAATCGGTGATGGAGCGGTTCACCAAGCGCTCGTCAAGGGCCAATCCGACGCCCAGCTCGTACAGCATGCCCTCGATCCCGCCGCCAGCACAGCACAACGCCACCTTGCCCGGATCTTTGGGACGGACCGTGCGGACGACGGCTGCCAGGGCTCGTTCGAGCGGCATGGGAGCCAAAAGGATTCCGCCGAGCTGCAGGGATCCGACCGCATAGGCGTGGTGCGGCGTGGTCGCCGCCTCTGGGAGGATGACGAACACCGAGCGTCGCGCTAGCTTGCGACCCAGGGCCGACATGGCGAGGAGTTCGGGCAAGGCCCGGCCTGCCAGGGTGTCGGAAAAGGCGGAAATGGGCTCTACGGTGCGATTGTCCAGGAGCACCGCGTCCACGCGCCTTTTTTCCAGGCGTTCGACCATCGCCTCGTGCTCGGTAAAGAGCTCGAGTTGGACGATCTGTCCGCCAGGCAGTTCCGCCGACCACTCCTCGCCCGGAGCAGGAGTGCGTCCCTCGCACAAGTAGGCGAGCTCTTGGGACCGCGCCTGCGCTGCCTCAGTGGTGATGAGGTAGGCGATGCGCGGGCAGGTGTCGTTCCACAGACAAGATGTTTCCAAGACCATGTGCTCATCTTGGCAGTCCTGGCGTTTTTTTTCTACCTTTAGGTAATTTTCTTTTTGATAATGAAGACGTTTATGTTAATTCTAGTTCAATTTTCGTGCTAAAAATTTCCGGAGGACACCCATGGCAGAGGACAAAGTCGTCGCCACCTTCAAGCGTAACCCCACCGAGGAAGTGCGCGCTGGCATCAAAGAATTCAAGGGCCGCAGGTACATCGACTTGCGCATCTATTACATGGACGACCAGGGAGAGTGGAAGCCGACGCGCAAAGGCATTTCCCTTTCCACGGATTTCATGCCCGAGCTCAAGGAAGCGGTTGGCAAGCTCGAATCCGAGCTCGCAAGCGCCGAGCCCGAGGTGTGATTCTCACTGGGTCGGCTTGAGCCAGCCCTTTGGGCGCCTCTGTCTTGAGGAGCCTGCTTTGGGGAGAGGTTCTTTGGCTGCGAAGCCAAAGAGGTCTGCGGTGCGCGGTCCACGGGATGTGGGCGCGCACCATCCGTGTGCACCGCTCGTTCGGATTCACCTTTAGGCACACAGGCTGTTTTTCCCTTCGACACCTGGTTCTCAAGGCCGTTTCTAAGCCGCTGTTTGCACTGGCCGGTTCGGACGTGTGCCTCAGCGGGTTTTACACCCCCCCGGGTTGTGGTATGTCCATGCCCGGCAGGGGGTCACCCTCTGCCGACACGAAGGAGAATTCGTATGCCTTGCCGCATCGAAGTTGCGCTCAAGCGCGGCCAACGCGACGCTCTGGGAGCGCGGACAGCCCAGCGCATCCACCAGGATTTGGGTTATGAGGTACTCAAGGTTCGTTGTGTCGACGTCTTCACGGTCGATGCGGCGCTCGATGTTGACGATTTGACGACTCTTGCCGCGGCCATCGCCGATCCGGTGGTGTGCGAATGGTCTGTGGAACGGCCCCTGGCTCGAGGCTTTGACTGGCTCGTCGAAGTGGGTTTTCGGCCTGGCGTGACCGACAACGTGGGTCGCACTTCGACCGAGTCGGCGCGTTTGCTGCTCAGCGATAGGTGGCCTACCGGCGCACGAATCCACACCTCGAGGCAGTACCTCTTGTCTGGCGAGCTGGTGAGGTCCGAGGTAGAGGCCATTGCCATCGGTCTTCTGTGCAACCCTCTGATTCAGCAGTTCCGGGTGCTCGACCGCCAGACCTTCGAATCCGACGGGGGGTTTGTCGCGCAGGTGCCCACCGTGGCGCAGCACGAGGTGCCGGCGGTGGAGACCGTGAGCCTCGATCTCTCGGACGATGCGCTTCTCGTTTTGTCTAAGGAGAGGACCTGGGCCCTGTCCTTAGAGGAGATGCAAGCGATCCGTGACCATTTTGCCACGCCGACCGTGGTGGCGCGCAGGGCCAAGGCAGGTCTGCCTGCCGAGCCCACGGACCTCGAGATCGAGGTCTATGCCCAAACATGGAGCGAGCACTGCAAGCATAAAATCTTCAACGCGTTCATTCGGTACTATGAGCCGGGTAGGGAGCGCGAAGACATCGATTCGGTCTTCAAGACTTACGTCAGGGGCGCGACTTCGAAAGTGCGTGCGGCTCTGGGCCAGCAGGATTTCTGTCTCTCGGTTTTCGTGGACAACGCCGGGGTATGGAAGCTCGACGACGAGTGGAACTTGGTTTTCAAAGTAGAGACGCACAACTCTCCGTCAGCGCTCGATCCCTACGGCGGCGCGCTCACGGGCATCGTGGGAGTGAACCGCGACTCAGTGGCCACAGGACAGGGGGCGCGGCTGTTCTGCAATACAGATGTCTTTTGCCTTGCCTCGCCCAAGCACGAGGGCGATCTGCCGCCGAGGCTGCTTCACCCGCGCCGCATCCTCGAAGGCGTTCGTGAGGGAGTGGAGCACGGAGGCAACAAGAGCGGCATCCCCACGGTCAACGGATCCCTGGTGTTCGACGAGCGCTTCCTGGGCAAGCCGCTCGTCTTTTGTGGCACCGGAGGCATCATGCCCAAGGAGGTGGCGGGCAAGCCGTCGCACGCCAAGCAGGCAGAGGCTGGCGATCTCATCGTCATGGTGGGTGGTCGTATTGGCAAGGATGGCATCCACGGCGCTACCTTTTCCTCAGAGGAGCTTCACGAGGGCTCGCCAGCGACAGCGGTGCAGATCGGCGATCCCATCACCCAGAAGCGGGCTGTCGACTTCCTGCTGCGCGCCAGGGATGAAGGACTCATGAGCTCCATGACCGACAACGGCGCCGGGGGACTGTCGTCCTCGGTGGGCGAGATGGCCGAGGGCCCGGGAGGAGCGAGAATAGACCTCCAGAAAGCGCCCCTCAAGTACGCTGGCCTCGCGCCCTGGGAGATCTATCTGTCCGAGGCCCAGGAGAGGATGACCGCGGCAGTGCCAGAGACCTCTATCGGCCGCTTCCTCGACATGGCCAGGGAGATGGACGTCGAGGCAACGGTACTCGGGCACTTCAACAACAGCGGTGAGCTCGAAATCCGCTACGGAGACGAGCTCGTCGGTTTGTTCGACCTGCCATTCCTTCACGGTGGTGTGCCACAGATGAAGCTCGAGGCCCGGCACAAGGTGGTGGACGAGAGCGATCCGTCCTATGAGGCGCACGGAGACTTGACCTCGGTGCTTTCGTCCCTGCTCGGCCGCCTCAATGTCTGCTCCAAGGAATACTGGGTGCGCCAGTACGATCATGAGGTGCAAGGGGGCTCGGTGATCAAGCCCTTGTGCGGCGTCTCGAACAGCGGCCCGTCGGACGCCGCGGTGGTGCGGCCGGTCCTCGAGTCCATGCGCGGCGTGGCCGTGGGTCATGGCCTGTGTCCGCGCTACTCGGACATCGACGCGTATCACATGGCCGCCTGTGCCGTGGACGAGGCCGTGCGCAACGTCGTGGCCGTGGGCGCGGATCCGGACAAGATCGCGGCCCTCGACAACTTCTGCTGGTGCGATCCGGTCAAGAGCAAGGCCAACCCGGACGGCGACTATAAGCTCGCCCAACTCGTCCGAGCCAACAAGGCGCTCTATGAGGTGTGCGTGGCCTACGGCGTGCCGCTGGTGTCCGGCAAGGACAGCATGAAGAACGACTATGCCATCGGCGACACGCGCATTTCCATTCCGCCGACCCTGCTCGTCACGGCCATTGGCATCCTCGACGACGCTCAACTCGCCGTGACGATGGATGCGAAACGGGCAGGCGATGCGGTGTACGTCGTCGGAGTGACCTATCCGGATCTCGGCGGGTCCGAGTACTACGCGCACCTTGGGTTGAGCGGAGGAGCTGTGCCCAAGCTTCGCGAGCCGGCCGCGACCAAGCAAACCTATCGTCTGCTCCACCGGGCCATGAAGGCGCGGCTCGTTTCGTCTTGCCACGACCTATCGGACGGAGGGCTAGGCGTGGCCCTGGCCGAGTGTGCGTTCGCTGGGGGGCTTGGCCTCGTCGTGGATCTGCGCGAGGTCCCTTCGAGCACCGAGCTGCGGGATGACGCCCTGCTCTTTTCCGAGACACCTGGGCGGTTCGTGGTCACCGTGCCTCAAAGCGCGGCGCGGGCCTTCGAGATCGTGCTCGGCGAAATGGCGCGCCAGGTGGGCTTCGTCAGCGAGGACAAGCGGCTGGTCCTCTCGGGTCAGTCCGGGGAGGCCGTGGTAGACGCGGACATTTTCGAGCTCGAAGCGGCCTGGAAAAAGCCGCTTTGGTTCTAGGAGGATAGGCATGGCACGCAGCATTCGCGTGATAGTGCTCACCGGCAACGGCATCAACTGCGAGATGGAGACCGCCCACGCGGCCCGTCTCGCCGGCGCCGACCAAGTGGACATCGTGTATCTGTGGGATTTCGCCTCGGGCAAGGCCAACCTCGCCCACTACGACTTTCTCTGCCTGCCAGGCGGATTCTTGGATGGCGATGATCTCGGTTCGGCCCGGGCCTGCGCCATTCGCATGCGCCATACCATGACCCCTAGCGGGCGCCTGTTCGATCAAATCCGCAGGTTCGTTGCCGACGGAGGACTCGTCCTGGGCATCTGCAATGGCTTCCAACTCATGGTCAAGCTCGGCTTGCTGCCGTCGCTCGGCGGCGATCCGGGTAGCCAGCAGGTCACGCTCACCTGGAACGACTCGGGGAGGTTCGAGGATCGCTGGGTGCATCTCGCGGTGGATCCAGAGAGTCCCTGCGTCTTCACCCGTGGCTTATCGCAGCTCGAGCTGCCGGTGCGACACGGCGAAGGCAAGATCGTTTGCGGAGAATTCGCCAGCGTCGAGACTCTGCTCGAGCGGCGCCTTGTGCCGCTGTTCTACATCGATCCCGCGACCGGGCGGGCGACCACCGACTATCCAGCCAACCCCAACGGTTCGTCCCATGGGATGGCGGCGCTCTGCGATCCCACGGGCAGGATCCTAGGCCTGATGCCTCACCCCGAGGCCTATCTGCACCGCACCAATCACCCTCAGTGGACCCGGGCAGAGCTGCCTGTGCAAGGCGACGG
This sequence comes from Myxococcota bacterium, assembly GCA_025453525.1. Taxonomy (GTDB): domain Bacteria; phylum Myxococcota_A; class Polyangia; order JAAYKL01; family JAAYKL01; genus JALOQD01. Next base: position 24,110 of record JALOQD010000001.1, on the reverse strand, counting down.
ACTGGCCCTGTTCAAGAACGCGATCGAGCACCTCCGGTCAGGGCAGTAGCCAGGTCCTCTCGGGATTTCTTTGAATGGGAGGATTTCTAGGGGGCTGGTTTTTGCGCAAATGGGTGTATGCTCATCAATGGGCTCTCTTTTCCGAGACTCCATCACCGGGCTCGGAGATCGTTACGGCCTCGACGAGGCAGGGGAACAAGGGATGAAAACCGGCTTATCGCTTATACTCGTTGTTATATGCTTGTGGGTGGTCGGGGCCTATGTTGGCTGCGGCGATTTCGGTCCATTGCCGCCCGCGCCAGATGAAACCGATCATCAGGACACGTCTTCGGACACGGGCGAAGGCGAGGGCGAGGGCGAAGGCGAGGGCGAGGGCGAAGGACAGAGCGACTCCGACTCGGCCTCTAATTCCGAGAGCGAGGATACGAGCTCCCAAAGCGAGTCCGATACCGCGACGGACACCGACACCGAGACCGACACCGACACCGAGACCGAGACCGACACCGAGACCGAGACCGACACCGACACCGACACAGACAGCGATACCGCGACCGACACCGAGACAGGCACGGACACGCCGAGCTCTACCAGCTCTGACACGCAGACGTGGACGGAGAGCGACACCGGAACGACTTCGCAATCCGTGAGCGATGGGGGTTCGGACACCTCGACTCCCTAGCAAACCAAAGAGAAACACCAAGCAGTATGCCATTTGACAAAAAGCTCGTCTTTGTCGCTGGATTCGAAGAAACGCAATGTCGGGCCATCGTCGCAGCCTCTGGGACAGGCGGGCCTCCCTTACGCCTCGAGCCGCTGCGGCAGGGTGATGCGGACCGACTCGTAGGCGCTGTGGTGGAGGAAGCTCTGGCCGAAACCTCGAGTCGCGACGCCGAGCGGCCCATGGAGCTTTGTCATCCGCTCCTCTTCTTCGCGCTCTTTCCGCGCTCGGAGATCGATACCTTTGTCGAGACGGTGAAGGCTTGTGTCCCGCGTCGAGCCATATTGGCTGCCCTGACTCCGACCAACATGACCTGGACTTTCGGGACCCTCGTCGAGCATCTGCTCGAGGAGCATGAACACGTTATTCGCCTCGAGGCGCGGGATGCGGTTTCGGGGGAGGAGGCGCCCCAATGAAACCAGAGGCGAGCGAGAGCTTCTATTTCTCTACCGCATTTGGCGTGTCCTCCGAGGATTTGCGGGCTGTGCTATCCGAGGCATTGCGCCGCGGCGGCGACTTTGCCGAGATTTTCATCCAGCATCACAGCGGCTCGTTCGTCGGGTTCGAGGACGGCGCGGTGAATCGCGCCTATGTTCAGGTCGATCTAGGTGCAGGGGTGAGGGTGCTGAAGGGTGACCAAACCGGGTATGCCTACACCGAAGACCTCAAAAGGGAGAGCCTACTGCGCGCTGCAGGCACCGCGGCATCGATCGCCGACCACGGGGCGTGCAAAGTCGTAGCGCCGTGGGCGCGCGGGGTGGCAGTCGGGGGTCTGTATCCCACGCAGCGGCTGTTTGCGCAGGTTTTGCCGCAGGCGCAGATCGGGCTCGTGCGCCGCGTCGGAGAAAAGCTCGCGTCTCGTGATCGCCGGGTGGTCAAGGCATCGGTGAGCTTTGCCGGCGAGGACGAAGTGGTGCTGGTGGCCAACTCGGAGGGAGTGCTGGTGGAGGACACGCGGCCCATGACGCACCTCCTCGCAGCTTGTGTCATGGAGCAGGACGGGAAGCGCGAAAGCAACGCGTATGCCCAGTCGAGGCGCGCTGGCATGGAGATGTACGACGAGGCGCTTCTCGATGAGATAGTCGAGCAGGCCGTGGCTCGGACGGCGTTCTTGTTCGACGCCGGATCGCCGCCGGCCGGAGACATGCCCGTGGTGCTCGCCCCGGCAACGTCTGGAATTCTGCTGCACGAGGCCATGGGTCATGGGTTCGAGGCGGACTTCAACCGCAAGGGTGTGTCGATCTTCTCGTCCATGCTCGGCAAGACGATTACCTCTCCCTTCGTCAATATCGTGGACAGCGGCCTCATTCCAGGCGCGCGCGGCTCCATTCACATCGACGACGAAGGCGTGCCAGCCCAGCGCACAGTGCTCGTCGAGAACGGCAAGCTCGTTTCGTACCTCCACGACCGCTTGAGCGCCGCTCACTACCAGGTGTCGCCCACGGGAAACGGCAGGCGAGAGGACTTCCGCTGCCCGCCATTGCCGCGCATGCGGGTCACGATGATGGACAGCGGCCCGCACGACCCTCGCGAGATCATCGCAGCGGTGAGCAAGGGCATCTATGCCGTGGACTTTGCCAACGGCGAGGTGGCCATTGGCGCCGGAGACTACAGCTTCTACGTCAAGTCCGGTTTCCTCATCGAGGACGGAAAACTGACCCGTCCCATCAAGGACGTGAACCTCATCGGCAATGGCCCAGATACCCTCTCGAAGGTGATGATGGTTGGCAACGATTCGGCCATCGACGTCGGAACCTGGGCCTGTGGCAAGGAGGGACAGAGCGTGCCCGTGGGGCTTGGCATGCCGACCGTTCTGGTCTCTTCCATCACTGTGGGCGGGGTGAACGCATGAGCGATTCCACAACGAAAAGCGGTTTGCGTCACACGGCGCAGGCAGCCATGACAGGAGCCTTGAGGCGCGGGGTCAAGGACGTCAAGGCAGTGGCCGCCCTTGGCCGTAGTGTGTCGGTCATGTATCGCAAGGGTCGCCCTGAAAGGGTAGAGGAAGCGACCCAGCGCTCCTTGTCGCTCTCCTTGTACATCGACGGCAAATTCACGTCGTGCCAAACGAACGACCTTCGGGGATCGGCTGTGGAGGCCTTTCTCGACAGGGCTGTCGCCATGTGCGAGGCGATGAACCCCGACCCGTGTCGCTTCATTACGGATTCGAATCTCTATGAGGGACGCAAGAATCTCGAGCTCGATCTTTGGGATTCGACGGTGCAAGAAACCTCGCCTGCCGATCGTCACGCCTTTGCCGCGGCCGTGGAGGAGGCAGCAGTCAGGGCAGCTGGCGCGCGGCTCATCTCGGCGCAGGCCACGTATCAGGACGATGACGGAGAATCTATTCAGCTTCACAGCAACGGCTTTGAGGGCGAGCGGCGCAGCACCCAAGCCTGGGCCTTTGCCGAGGTGTCGCTGACGGACGATAATGACAGGCGTCCCGAGGGCTCGGACGTGGCCGGCGCGCGTTACCGTAGCGATCTCGCGCTCCCTAAAGCCGTGGGCGAGGGCGCGGCTCAGTCAGCCCTCGAGAAGGTTGGTGCTCGGAGGATGGAGACCGGAAAGCGCGCCCTCATCGTCGAAGCGCGCACCGTGGGCAGGCTGCTCGGGCAGCTCCTGGGCGCGACATCCGGCCGCGCTCTGCAGCAGCGCCAGTCGATCCTCGAGGGCAAGCTGGGCCTGTCCGTGGGCAGCGAGCTTTTGGATATCGTGGATGATCCTTTCCTCGTGCGCGGTTTCGGATCGCGGCTGTCCGACGCAGAGGGCATCAGCGCCAAGGTTCTACCGGTGTTCAACAAAGGCGTGCTCGCGAGCTACTTCATCGACACTTACTACGGCCGCAAGATGGGGATGGCGCCCACGACCGGCAGCCGTTCCAACCTCATCGTGACACCGGGGACGGCGAGCCTCGACGAGTTGATCTCCCATGTGGCCGACGGCCTGCTCGTCCGCGGCTTCATCGGCGGTAGCTCCAACGCCGTGACGGGCGATTTCTCCCTTGGAGTGTATGGAACGCGCATCGAGAGCGGGGTTGCGACCTATCCGGTGGTCGAGGCCAATATCTCGGGGTGTCACCTCGACTTGTGGCAGCGCCTCGTGGCGGTGGGTAGCGACGTTTATCCCTACAGCTCGCTTTTGTCTCCGAGCTTGGTGTTCGAGGATGTTCAGATCGCTGGCACCTGACGGTATCGAGATAGCCTAGAGTGATGACCGATCCCCTGTCCAGTCGCAACGTTCTCATCGTCGACTGCCAAACCACCGGCGGATCGGTTCGGCATTGCCAGGTCATCGAAATCGCCTGGCGCCTGGGGCCGGGTGAAGGTCAGGAGCCCTTGTCGCGCAGCCTCTTGTGCGCCCTACTCGATCGCGCTGGGCTGCCTCGACGAGTCCAGGCGCTCACTGGCCTGGTCCGTGAAAACTTCGAAGGCGCTCTGTCTGTCCGGCAGGTCATGGATCTACTCGAAGACGATTTGTGTCGACAGGCCCACCCGCCTCGGTGGATTTTGGCGCACACTGCGGCCTTCGAGGCGCGCTTCCTCGATCCCTTGCTCGAACCGGCCTCTGCCCGGGGGCCGCTGCCGACGTGGCTGTGCACCGGGCAGCTGAGTCAGTGGCTGTTGCCCGGGCTGCCGAGCTACACCCTGCGGGCCGTAGCCGGTTACTTGGGCTTTCCCTTGCAGCAGTTGCGCCGGGCCGGGGCCCACGTCGAGGCCACGCTAGCGGTCTGGCGGGCACTGTGCGAGAGGCTCGAGGCAGAAGGTGTGCGCGATCCAGACGCGCTTGAGATCATGCTCGCGCAGGCGAGACAGCAAGCTCGCCGCGAGCCAGGTCGGCGGTTGCTCTTGCCCAGGGATATTCGACGCCGCCTTCCAGACGCCCCGGGTGTGTACCGCTTCGTGGACGGGCACGGAGCGCTGCTCTACGTCGGCAAAGCCTCGCGGCTGCGCGCTCGAGTGGGCAGCTATGTCGGCAGTCCCAAGGGCAAAGCCGGCCATACCCGCGAGATGCTCGCCCAAGCCGCTGACGTGGACTTCACCGTCACTGAGTCGGTGATGGAAGCGGCGCTGCTCGAGGCACGCACGATCCAGGAGCTCTGTCCACCGTACAACCGCATCTTGAGGCAAGGGACAAGGGACGTCGTCTATGCTTCGCTGGATCTCGCGGAGCTCTCGCCCGAGCGAACGACGAGTTGCTCCCTCGGGCCGTTTGCCTCCACTCGTTCGATTCTCGCGTGTCGAGCCGTGCTCCAGATGGCGAAAAATCAGGAGCTGCAGGGCGAGCACCTCGAGGCGCTCTTCGGGCCGCTCGCGCCGCTTTCGGTCGAGACGGTCCAGACGATGGGTGTTGCGCTGCGTGAGCTCGGCCTCACCGAAAAAGGAGAGGCCGCTCGCCTCATCGCCCTGGGCTGGATGAGGGAAGGCAGAGACCAGCAGCTCCACGACGAAGCGCCCAAGGACCCGGTTTCCGAGGAAGATCGCGAAATAGCCGAGGTCGTCGCGCTGCTGCGGCGTTGCCTATCCGAGGCGGCACAGCTCTATCGCGGCTGGCGACGCGCTTCGACCTACCACATGCTGCGGCGTTGCACTGCGGTGTTTCAGCCCGTGGCCCGCTCCTGGGACCAGCCGCGGCGAGCGCTGGTGCTCCAGGCAGGCCTCGTCGTCGAGGCCGTCGACCTCGCTGGTCGGCAGGATCCGCCCCCACCCCCGAGCTCGGCGCTTTCACCGTCCATCGATCGCGCTGAATTCGATCGACTGGGGGTCTTGGCGGCAGAGCTCCGGCGACAGGCGCTCGCAGGACATCCGGCGTGGCTGCTGTTACCCGAGGATCAACGCCTCGACTCCAGGTCTCTCGAAAGATGGCTCGAGGCCAGCGAAATCGAGTCATGACCGAAAGACGCCGCTTTTCCATTTCGGTCCGCGCGCTGGCGGAAAAGACCTGTCGCAGTGGTGACCTCGAGAGCAGGCAGGGTCTCGGGCCAGCAGGAGCCGCGGCGGGTCATCTGGCTGCGGCCGCGGTCAGAGCAAAGCGGCCGGCGGGATACAAGGCCGAGCTTCCGTTGTCTACGGTCGTCTCCAGGGGCGGCCTCGAGCTCCAGATCTCCGGTCGCGCCGATGGGGCCTTTTGGGAGGAAGACCGCTGGGTGATCGAGGAGATCAAGGCCACGACCGCTCCCCCACTGTTTCTCGGAGCCAGGCGCGAGCCCTTGCACGCGGCTCAGGCCGAACTGTACGCGGCAATGCTCGCCCGCGACAAGGACCTGTCCGAGGTCGCGGTCGACCTCACCTATGTGCGAGTGCCGGGTTTTTCCATGCGCACCTCCCGTGAGATTCTGCTGAGAGAGCGGCTCGAGCAGCGGCTCCTCGACGCGGCTCTTTCCCACCTCGAGTGGTTGTCATTGATTTTGGAGCATCGGGAGCGCCGCGACGTGTCTCTAAGGGCCCTTGGTCTACCTCTGCGGGAGTTTCGACCAGGCCAGAGGGAGCTCTCTCGCGCTGTTTTTGCCGCGGCCAGGCAAGAAATGCGTTTGCTCGCCGAAGCCCCGACCGGAAGTGGCAAGACGGCCGCCGTGCTCATGGGCGGGCTCAAGGCTCTCGGCCATGGACATATCGAGCAGGTGGTGTTTCTCACAGCCAAAACGTCGGGACGCGCCTCGCCCGAGGCCGAGCTCGAGCGGTGGCGAACAGCGGGCGCACAGCTCGTATCCTTGACCGTGAGCGCTCGCGAGCTCTGTTGTGCGAGCGCTGGAACCTGCCAGGCCTCGCAGTGCTCAAGAGCGCGCGGGTTGTGGGATCGGTTGCCGATGGCGCGACGGGCGCTCTTCGAGGCCGGCTGCGCAGATCGCAGCGCCGTGGAGGCAGTGGCGGCCAGCGCCTGCGTGTGTCCCTATCTGCTCGGTCTCGCGCTCGTGCCTTGGGCGGACGTCGTCGTATGCGACTACGGGTATCTGTTCGACCCACGGGTGGCACTGTCGGAGCTCACCTCGTCTCGAAGGCGTTTGGTCATAGTGGATGAGGCCCATAACCTCGTGGAGCGCGGCCGGGGGATGTGGAGCGCGAGTTTGCGTCCCGAGGCGATCCTTTCAGCGGTGAAGCGACTCGGGAGCGGGGCTCGACAGCTGAACCGCAGCGCGACGAGGCTGGCGAGGGCCGTCGCGGCATTGCGAGACAGCGCCAGACCGAGGCTTTCCATTGACCGAGGCGCGGCATCGCTCAAGTCGCTCGTGCGGGCAGCGACGTCCTTTGTGGAGCAGGTTCACACTGCCTTTGCGCAAGGACCGAGTGCGGTCGACATCGAGGCGCTCCTCGGTGTCCACGCCGAGTGCCGCAGCGTGCTGCGGCTTCTCGAACGACCCGCCCCCGCCGATGTGTGGTTGGGGAGCGAAGAGGAGCTCTGCCTGTTTTGCACAGACCCAGCCCCGCGGCTCAGGGCTGTGCTAGATGAAGCCGGCGCCAGCGCGGTGCTGCTTTCGGCAACCCTGTCGCCCCTCGAATACTATCACCGGTGTTTGGGAGGGCGGCCGCAGGACCCGCGTCTCGCCCTTGCGTCGCCCTTTCCCAAGGAGCGATTCGCCGCGCTCGTGGCCGGGAGGGTCTCGGCGCGTTTTCGTCACAGGAGGGCTTCGGCACCCAAGGTCGCAGACCTCATCGCCCGGGCCGCTTCGTCTCGGATCGGGTGCTACCTGGCTTTCTTTCCATCCTACGAGTACCTAGAGACCGTGGCGCCGATCCTCGGAACGGTGGCGCCACACCTGGATATCGCCGCGCAAAAGCGCGGGGCTAGCCCGCAGGACAATGCGGCGTTTCTGGCCCGACTCGGACCCCGGGACACGAGGAGCTTCGTCGGTCTAGCCGTGCTCGGAGGGACTTTTGCAGAGGCCATTGACCTGCCTGGCGACAGACTGCTCGGCGTCGTGATAGTGGGCCTGGGGCTGCCGCCTCCGGACGAAAGGCGAGAGGCGATCCGCGAGGCTTTCGATGCGAGCGATGGAAAGGGGGATGAATACGCCTACCTGTGTCCAGCGCTGACGAAGGTTGTGCAAGCGGCAGGCAGAGTCATCCGCACGGAATCCGACGCGGGATTCGCGCTTCTTATCGACGATAGATTTGCCACGGAGCGCATCCGCCACCTCTTGCCACGGTCGCTCGGCTCGGCGTGCGTGGTGACCTCGCAGACCGATTTGGAAGCCAGACTGCGCCGGCACTGGGAATCGCTCCTATGGCCACATGAGGTGGCGCATTCACGAGCTGGGGACATGATATCTGGATGACACTGACAGGATTTTTTCCCCCAGACATGTTCGCGCCTTTAGATACCGAGGAGCGGCTCGCGCATGCGCCGCGAGACAGGACAGTCAAGGGCATGGTTCTCGAGTCCATCGCAGAGGTCGTCGTCGAGAGTTGCGGGCGTGCCGAAGCGAGAATCGGGCCCTATATGGCCTTTGCGGACTATCCGATCCACGAGCTGCTCGAGCTTTTACCTCGGGCCGCGTCTCTCGCGTTCCCGCACATGCCGCAGCGCAAGGCTATGTGCTTCATGGGTCGCAGGGCCTTCTTCGCCATTCGCCGCTCCATGGCGGGAAAGGCGCTATTCGCCATTGCCGGTCGGCGTTTCGAGAGCGCGCTGCCCCTGGTGACGAGGGCATACTCCATGGTGAGCGGCGCGAATGTCCGGTTGGCGCATAGCGGCCCCAATGAAGCCGTTGTCGAGTTGCGCGACATCTGGGCCTATCCAGACTGTTACCACCCAGGGCTGTTCGAGGCGGCCTTGGACGACTACGAAACACAAGGGCTCGTGCTCGTGCGCCGACTCTCCTTGTGCGATGTCGATGTGGGAATTCAGTGGAGTCCCAGATCGAGACCTCCGGCTATTTGAGTCGACCTTTTAGGGCCTGACCGTTGGGATATCGAGCTCCCCTCGAGTCGGCTGATTCAGACGGTAGGTGATCGCGATCTGGCTTGCGGCGCCGTGGTGGAAGTAGTAGGCAAAAAAGCCGCGCAGAAGGCGCTGCGCTTTCGGCGCTGGACCTTGCAGCGCTTCGATATGCGCTCCCAGAGGCAGGGCGATGACCGTGACCTGCTTGCCTGCCGCGACGCTCGGCACAAGGGGAATGACCAGCGTGCGCATGCCATCGGCCGAGGCGTTCGGCGGCGCAAACCGGACAGAGATCGCGGCTGAGGTCATGGTGTCCGAAGGCACGGCTTGACGCAGCAAGCAGAGCACTCGACTTGGCACGGACTCGCTCGCTCCCTGGAACACGGCCACATGGGCGACGCTGGGTCCGGCGCAGACGTCGACAGGGTCGATCTTGAGTCGACCTGGAAAACTGAAGTCGATGTTGTCCACCCATATCGAACCCATCGCTTTGGTGTATTTGTGGATGAGAATAGCGTCCTGCCTGATTTCGTACACGGTGGACTCGAATAGGTGGCGTACCCTGCCTGGCTCGGCAGCTACGATCTCGCCCTGAGGCGCGGGACAAGAAGTGGCGGCCGGCAAGGCTTCACCGGGTTCGAATGGCGGCTTCCAGGTCGGTCCAGCGGCTTTTTGCCCCTTGAGATCCGCGTGCCAAACAATCGGATCCTGGCTCGACAAGAGCGGCGCGCATCCGCCCTCGAGACAGAGGTGACGAGCCTTGCAGTCAGCCTCGATTTTACATTGGGTGGTCGACTCGCCCCTTTCAGGAGAAGAGGGGGGGGGCGTGCTTTTAAACCAGATCAGTAGCCCGACAACGACCACCACACCTGCGCCGGCTCCCATCGCCCATGGCCAGGCCGGCCGCCGCGGTCCACCGAGCCGCACGGGACTTCCTGAATATCGAATCTCCATCGCCATGGAATACCGAGTCTCCTTCTTGTTCGTTCCTTGGGGCCGTTGCCTTCGCAGTTTTTGGTCGTTGATAAGAACCCCTGTTTTTTTATGCGGCATGGGCTCTCGCACATATGATATAAGGGTGTCCGGGGTGACGGGATTTTCAAGGAGGAAAGCCATGTTTAGAAAAGCACTCTGCCTCGCGACGATGTTGATGCTCGGATGCAGCGTCGATCCCATGCCTTTGCTTCCTGCGGCAGATACAGAAGCATCGTCGACGCAGGGCCCGACGAGCCTCGATACGGATACGCAGCTCAGCACGATCGGCCAGGACACAGGGGAGACAGGGGAAACTCAGAGCGCCATCGAGGATACGGTCGATACCCTGGAGGATACGGTCGATACCCTGGAGGATGGAGACTGCTCTTGGCAATGCGTTCCACTGACCGGTCCGAGCGCCTGCAATCAGGCTGACGTGGAGGATTCCTTCCACAACGCCAACTTCACCTGCGGCAACGAGGGATACATTTGCTGCCAGCCGCCGAACGCCAAGGGCGGTATCAAGCAGCCGTGCAACCAGCAACCGGCCATGAGCTGCCAGACGTCGTGCGGCCAAGGCCTGATTCAGAACAACAAGTTTTTTTGCAACAACGCCAAGTGGGTCTGTTGTGAGGATCCGGCCGGACCGGCGCCCACATGCGCCCAGCTCGGCGGCACCTGCATCCCACCGCTGTTCTACGAATGCGATGATGACGAGACCGAGGTCGACCTCGCCTGCGATGGCTTCGGACAGTCGTGCTGTCTGCGCCCAGCTTGCCCCTGGGGCTGCGTGACGTTCTCTGGTGAGAACACATGCTCCAAGGGCAAGAATCCACCCGTGGGCGTGCGCAACTACGACTATTCGTGCTCTCGCAAAGACGAGGTCTGCTGTCAGCCTACCAAGAGCGTCGATACGGATCCTTCCGACACCGATACCGGCGTTTTGCCCCTTGAGAGCTGCAACAAACAAGGCTCCCTGTTTTCTTGCGAAGCTGTGTGCGGAAAGTACGAGCAGCAGCGGGTCGACTTCTATTGTCCGAGCGCCGGCGTGAGGTGCTGCGAGGACATTCGCAAGGACTGCGAATCAGGACTCGGTGGGACGTGCGACAATGACTGGCTCGGCAATTGCGCCGACAACACCGAGGCCAACCCAGGCGGGCGCTGCCCGTCGGGAGTTTTTGGTGGGGAGTCGACGTGCTGCACCAAGCTGTCCCCCTATAACAACTGCGCCAAGGAAGGTGGCGTCTGCGTGGACATCAGCGATTTGAGCAGTCCCACCGACATCCTCACAGCGTGTCCGTTCGGCTACACCCCGGAGATGAGCACCCTGTGTGGCGACTTCCGGCTGTGTTGCAAGTCGATCTTCGGCGGCTGAGACCTTTTCCTACGGTTCTTCCACACCATCGCGGTCCTCTGGCTCACTTGTGCGCAGGTGCTCGCGATACGCGGCGAGCACTTCGGTCGTCGAGCCGTCCAGCTGTAGGCGACCGCGCTCGAGCCATAGGCAACGCTCGGTGTTCTGCTCGATGAGATCGAGCTGGTGCGACACCAGGAGCATGGCGCCGCCGTGGTCGACTGTACGCCGCAGCGCTCGCAGTCCAAAAGAACGAAACGCCCCGTCCACGGCGGAGAACGACTCGTCGACCAGGAGCAACTGCGCTTTGGTGCGGGCCGCGGTGGCGATGCCCAGGCGCTGGAACATGCCCATGGAATAGCGGCGCATGGGCGTGTCGAGGAATCTCTCCACCTGGGCCATGGCGCCTATCGCTTCAATGTCGGCGCGCGACAAGCGCCGGCCGTGGATCGCGGCTGCCAGCTCGGCGTTTTCCCGTCCCGTGAGCTCGTCGTGAAAGCCCGCCGCGACATCGAGGAGCGCGCCCACTTCACCACGCAGGATCGCTTCTCCGCTCGTGGGCACGGTGATGCGCGCGAGGATCTTGAGCAAGGTGGTCTTGCCCGAGCCGTTGCAACCGACGAGACCCACGGCCTGGCCGGCCAAGACAGCAAAGCTCAAGTTGTCGAGGGCGATGACCATTTCTCGTTCTTTACGAGAGGAAAGGCGCAAGAGCCCTCTGAGGCTCGGTCTGCCCAAGCGGTAGGTCTTCCGCAGATTGCGGACGTCGAGGATGGGGTGGGTCGTGTTTTGTTCACAGGTCATGGCTACAACGTGTCGGCGCAACTGCGCGCTGCACGATGGAAAAAGGGTAGACCCACGGCCCACAGGAGGATGGTTGCAGTGAGTGCCGGCGCGATGAGACTGGGATCGGGCGAATGACCGAGCACGCTCGCGCGGAACAGGTCGACGGCGCAGGAAGCCGGGTTGAGCGTGACGATGAACGCGAACTGCTCGGGCACGGCGTCGGACGGATAAGCAACCGGCGTGCCGAGGAGCAAGAGCTGCAGAGCCACGGGCAGGGCAGCGCGCACGTCCCGCACGGTCACGGACAGGGCTGCTGCGACGAGGCCGAGGCCGAGGCCGAGAGCCAAGGGGAGGACGAGGGCGAGGGGAGCGAGGCAGAGCGACCATGGCAGGCTGTTCCGGCTGACAAGCGCCATGGCCAGCAGCAGCGCGCAGCCAATCGCCGCGTCCAGGAGCGGTGCGGCGGTGGATGAAAGGGGCAGCACGAAACGGGGAAAGTAAACCCTCGAGACGAGATACGCGTTGCTCGACAGCGAGCTCGCGGTGCGCGTGGCGACCGCGGACAAAAGCCCAAAGGGCACGAGCCCTGCCATGGAGAACAGCGGGTAGGCCTCCGAGGTTCGAATCTTTCCCATCACGCCGAAGGCGAACCAAAATACCAGAACTGTGACGAGGGGTTGGACGATAGCCCACGCCAGCCCGAGGTAGGTGTCTCGATAGCGCAGCAACAGATCCTTGCGCATGAGCAGGGCCACGAGGCCAAAGGACCGGGCGAGCTCTCGCAGGTGAAAGGCGAGGCTGTCTCCGCCCGGGCAAATTCGGGTGATGCGGAGCGCAGAGGGGGAACGTGTGTCCGAGTATTGGCGCACGGCGAGCATCTTAACCCAAGCGCAGGCCCCAAGGCCACGCTTCCAGTGCAGGCCTCAAATCTGGGGGTGGCGGCTGAACCAAAGCTCATCATTTGTTCAGTTTAATAATCAACAAAGGTGGCTCATTCAAAAAAAGTTTAGTGCCACTGCTCGCGGAGCTCATAAATTTAGTAATTAGGAGTCTCTAATAAAATACGAGGTAGATCAGGTCTATTTCGTGGAGAAGGCCCAAACGGGCCACACATAGCACGTACCGCGCGAGCGCAGAGCTGCGCCGGACCATAGAAGGAGTCACCTGGCCATGCACACATTCTCACGTCCCACGAGCCTCGTTGCATGCTTCGTCGCGCTGGTCGTTCTCGCTTTTTTGCCCAGGCTCGGTCAGGCGGCCGAGGTGGTGCAGATCAAGCCGAGGATTCTCATTATGTTCGATACTTCTGGATCCATGGCGCTGAACGTATCGTCCGTTCATACGCGCGGCGACGGCAGCCACGACCCTTGGCTCAACGGCCGGCAATGCTGTGCTGGTAGTGGCGGCTCTCGCCTGTACATAGCCAAGGAGGCTATGACTAGCATGCTTCTTGCCTCTGGTGATATTGAGTTCGCGCTCGAGAAGTTCGCCCAAGCGTATAGCACCACCCAGGCCGGCGGATGGCTTGTGGGATGGAATAATAATTACTACGACAATCAACAAGCTACTACCCGGGACCGCCTGCGATACTCCGGTTACAATGGGAATTGGAACATTCAGTCCCATTGGCTGGCAGTTCCCTTCGGAATTGAGTCGTCCCAGGAAATCTTAATGTGGATGGACCACCACGAATACTCGGCTACGAGCCTCGGTAACCCCGACACTTCGCCGTATCCGGGTCCATTCAACGATAACAAGGAGCAGGAGTTGCGGGCAGACGGTAGCACGCCTATCGGTCCGGCCCTTGGCGCCGCGCTTACCTATCTTGGCACGATTCGGGCAGCGGAAGCCATCGCCGATCCTCTGGTCGCGGCCTGTCGTCCTTATTCCGTGATCCTGTTGACAGACGGAGACGCGGACGATCATGCCGCGGCCCGCACCGCTGTCCAGGCCCTCCACTCGGACGGTATCGACACCTGGGTTATCGGCTTGGCTTTGGCGAGTACGAATCTAGACCAACTGGCGCTGGATGGCGGTAGCCATTTCGACCCAGTCACTGGCCGTGCCTTTTTTGCCGATTCCGAAGACAGTCTCTCTTCCATCCTTTACCAAATCGTGGCCGGTTCGGTGAGGGTTGAAGTTTGCAACTATCTCGACGACGACTGCGACGGCCAGACCGATGAGGGCGTGCGCAACCGTTGCAACACCTGCGGGGCAGAGCCGGTGGAAGATGATTGCGATGGCGTGGACGAAGACTGCGACGGGCAGACAGACGAAGGCCTCACCCCGCCGGCGGGCACCTGCAGCCATGTGGCTGGCGATCCCACAGGCACTCGCGGGGCGTGCGAGCCGGGCGTGTACCAGTGCAGCGGCGTGGGCGGATGGGTTTGCAGCGGGGGCATTCCCCCGCGCACCGAGCGCTGTGACGCCCTGGACAACGACTGCGATGGCGCGATAGACGAAACCGTGACCTATACGGGCGACACGGGACAGCCCAACCAGTGCAGCCCGAGCCCGTTCGCAGGCGTCGGCTTATGCAACTGGGGCACCTATACGTGCTCGGTCAGCGGCTTGTGGGTGTGCGGCAATTGGGGCGAGCCCACCGAAGAGATTTGCGACGGCGAAGACAACGACTGCGACGGCGAAGCGGACGAAGGGATCTCAAAAACGTGCGGCGGTGGGACGGTCAACGGCGCCCCCGCTGTTTGTCGACGAGGAGTGCAGTACTGCGATTCGGTTTTGAGCCAGCCGGGAGTGCCGGTGTGGACCGACTGCTTTGGCAGCCTCGGCCCGCGCACTGAAGTCTGCAACGCGCTCGACGACAACTGCGACGGCTTCGTCGACAACAATCTCGCAGCAGACACGACGCCATGGCTCAACCAGGCGTGCGGTGGCGGTACGTTCAATACGGCGCCAGCGATTTGCCGGCAGGGCGCCTGGGTGTGTAAGAACGGCCTGAAGACGTGCTGCCGCGATGGTGTGAGCACCTGCAACCCGTCCATCGGTCCGGCGAGCGAGACCACCTGCGACGACCTGGACAACGATTGCGACGGCGAGGTGGATGAAAGCATCCGCGAGCAGTGCTGGGTGGGCCAGACGGACGTGCCACCCAAACCCACTCACGGCGATCTGGGACAATGCGTGCTGGGCTGGCGAGTCTGCAATCCCACGGGAGCTGGGTGGGCTGAGTGCGTCGGCGCGGTCGGACCGACCAGCGAGGTGTGTGATAACGTAGACAACAATTGCGACGGCCAGACCGACGAAGGGCTCGGCGCCCTTGGCGCCTGCGGCGGAGCGCCCTCCGGCGATCCCAACGAGGGCGAGTGCCAGGCCGGCACCTTGAGCTGCTCGACCGGTACGCTCAGCTGCAGCGGCGACGTCGGGCCGATCAGCGAAATCTGCGACGGCAAGGACAACGATTGCGACAGCGACATCGACGAAGGCATCTACCGGAATTGTTGGTCCGGCCCCCCTCCGCCCCTCGGTGAGACCGGCATCTGCCATATGGGTGTGCAAAAGTGTATCGGCAATGACGTGTGGAACGATTGTGCTGGCGATGTGCTAGAGGCCCTTGAGTTGTGCAACAACGTCGATGACGACTGCGACGGCCAGACCGACGAGGAGCCGCTACCGCTGGTGGGCGAGCAGTGCAACGTGTGCGGCGGCAAGTGGGAGTGCCATCCGGGCGGCGAGCTGTTCTGTCAGGAAGCCCATTCTTCGACCGAGGTCTGCGATGGGCAGGACAATGATTGCGACGGAATCATCGATGAGGTGACCAACCCCTGCGGCGGGTGTGACAACCCGGATCCATTGGTGTGTCCATTAGGAGACGAGGGCGCCTGTCAGCTCGGACAGCAGTATTGCGACAGCGCGGCGGCGAGCCCAGGACATCCGGTGTGGAAGGCATGCGTGGGTTCGATACCTCCGAGCCTCGAGGTGTGCGACGGCGTGGACAACGACTGCGACGGTGTGACGGACGAGGGTTTGTCGGTCGTGGATCTGGTGTGCAGCAAGAAGATCGGCGAGTGCGACGCGGCGACGCTTCAGTGCGTCAGTGTGGCAGGGGGAGGAAAGACGATCGCTTGCTGCGCGAGCGTGGACCCGGTCAGTGGGGAGTGCATCGCTCCTAACGGGCCAAAGGCGGAGATCTGCGATGGACTGGACAACAACTGCGATTCGCTGACGGACGAAGGGCTAGTGGCGCCGTGCGGCGGGTGCGTGGGCGCGGGGTGCACGGCGGATCCGAACCAGGGAGAGTGCCAGCAAGGCATCTCGCGGTGCGTGGGGCCGAATCTTTGGGACTGTACTGGATCGACGGGACCGACGCCGGAAAGCTGCAACCTGCTCGATGACGACTGCGACGGCGCGACAGACGAGGGAGTGGAGTATTATCCGCCAACCTGCTCGCACTCGAACACGGCAAATCCAGAGGAAGGCATCTGCACCCCTGGCACGTATGAGTGCGTGGCAGGTGGGCGTTCGTGCGTGGGTGGTGATGGGCCACAGTTCGAGGTGTGCAACGGGGATGACGACGACTGCGACGGGTTGCAGGACTGGGACACGGACGAGGAACTGGATGGCGTGGGCGATCCGTGCGGGTCAGTGAGCCTGGGGGTGTGCAAGAGGGGCGCGTGGGTCTGCGAATGCGACACCGCCGTCCCCACCTGCGAAATGGAGTGCGTGGGAAGCTTTGGACCGTTCACGGAAGAATGCAACTGTCTGGATGACGACTGCGACGGCGTTACGGATAATGGCATCCCCGCAGGCGCGGCGTGCGAAAACAACCCGGACGGCCCGGCGACCGGGGCGTGCATCGAGGGCGTGATGCGGTGTCTCGATTGCGAGTGGAAGTGCGACGCGCCCGGCCAAGGCGTGGAGTCGTGCAACGGCTTGGACGACGACTGTGACGGTAAGACGGACGAGGGGCTCGCAGTGGAGTGCCCGGCGGGAAACATCTGCGTGGAAGGCGAGTGCGCGCCGCCGTGCGCTGGACAAGAAGCCTCGTGCCCAGCAGGCAAGACCTGCGAAGAGGTGACCAATCCGACCACAAACGAGAAAATGCGCGTGTGTATCGACGACGTGTGCGCGCCTGGGACCAAGGACGCTCTCTTGTGCGCGGACAACCCGTATTACTGCACGGATGAAGGCGCTAGCCCGCCGTGCAAGTGCGACGCGCTTCACAAGGAATGCGTCAGCCCCTGCGAGGGCATGGAGTGTCTGCCCAGCGAGGTGTGCATCGCCGTGGTGACGAACAAAAAGGTCAGCGCCCAGTGCGTGGAGGCTGGGCCTGGCTGTTACGCCACTGGCTGCGAGAGTGGGAAGCAGTGCGAGGGCGGCACCTGCGTGGACGATCCGTGTTCGAGCACGGCGTGCGAGGGCGATGCGTACTGCAAGGACGGGGCGTGCGTGGACGCGTGCGTCAACCAGGACTGCCCGGTGTCCTGCCGCGACGGCGAGTGTGTGGACGACCCCTGCGCGGGCAAGGTGTGCGACGTGGGCTTGTCGTGCCATCCGCAGACAGGCAAGTGCGAGCGCGGGGACTGCTGGGGCAAGGTGTGCGAATACTATCAGGTTTGTAAAGACGGCGAGTGCGTGTCAGATCCCTGCCGCAACGTGGACTGCCCAAATGGCCGGCGGTGCGTGGGCGGGTCGTGCTACGCCGTGGACTTCCAGCCTGGAGGAGGCAGCCAAGGTACGGATGCGACGGACGATGGCACAGACACCTCGGCGACAGACACCAACCCTGGCACAGAACCAGAGGACACAGGCAAGGTGCCGGGCGTGGAGGAGAACGAGTTGACCAAGGTGCTGGCCACAGGCGCGGGCGGCTGCTTGTGCGCCGCGACACCCGGTCGCGGAGGGTCGACGCTGGGCTGGTTGTGGCTCGTGGTGCTGCCCGGGCTCGCGCTGCTGCTGCGGGCTCGGCGACCGCGAGGCCAGGCGCTCGCGTGGCTCCTCGGAGCCCTCGCCCTGTTCATGTCCCTGGGCTGCCAGGTGGAGCCGTTCGAGTTCAAAGGTCTGGAAGGCACGAATGGAACAGACACGACAGGCACGGATGGGACGAACACGAACGGCACGGGCGGGACAGACGGCACCGAGACAGAGGACACGCTCACGGACACCGCGACCTGCGCCGTTGCTGGCGCGGACGACGAGTGCGACGGCGTGGACAACGATTGCGACGGGCAGACGGATGAGCACGCGGACCTAACGAGCCCAGCCCACTGCGGCTCGTGCGCCAACGTGTGCGCGTACGAGCATGCCTTTTCCGTGTGCCAAGGCGGCAAGTGCCAGCGGGGCAAGTGCACCACCTTCTGGTACGACTGGGACAGCGATTCAGAGGACTGTGAAGTCTTCTGTCAGCCCACGGTGGACCCGTCGGACAACCTGGACCTGTGTGACGGCGGGTACCAGGGCGACACCGAAAATCCCTACGTGGCCATCAACAATGATTGCGATACCGATGGCGCGGATGAGGACGTGGATTTCGATACCGACATCAAGAACTGCGGTCGATGCGGCAACATCTGCCGGGTCGCGGACGCGACGCCGCTTTGCGTGGGCGGACTGTGCCGCAAGGGCGATTGTGACGCAGGGCATTTTGACCAAGACTGCGATTCGAGCAACGGCTGTGAATACGACTGCGTGGTGAGCGACAGCGGGATTGAGAGCTGCGACGGCCTGGACAACGACTGCGACGGGGTAACCGACGAGGATAATGGCAATCCGAGCTCCACGTGGGGCGCGCAGGGCGGCGGGGCCTGCTACACCTCGGGCGACGGCGGCTGCGCCAGCGACGGCACGGGTTGTAAGGAACCGTGCGCGGCTGGCACGTGGAAGTGCGAGGCAGGCGAGCGTCGCTGCAAGAACGAGGTAAAGGCGGCTCAGGGCGAGCTGTGCGACAACCTCGACAACGATTGCGACGGCGAGACAGACGAAGAATGGGAAATTCCGCGCATGGGCCCAGAGGGATCGGTGTGCGCGGCGAAGGTGGGAGAGTGCCCCGAGGGCCGCCTGCGATGTGCTCGGCCCGCGGCCGGAGAACCGCGGACCTTAGGTGGGGAATGCTGCGCCGATGTCGATGGAAACGGCGTGTGCCTGCGCGCAAACGCCAACGCGCCAGAAAATGAAGGCACCGCTTGCGACGGCGTGGATAACGACTGCGACGGCCACATCGACGAGAGCCAAGACGATTCAAATGTGGGCATGACCGGGCCCGAGTGCTTCTTTGGCCAGACCTGGCCCAATCCTCCGGATCCCAACCTCAAGGGACCCTGCCTGTTGAATCACGGCGTCTTCCGCTGCTACGTTGGAACCTGGGCGTGTGAGGGAGCCGCCTCTCCCCTCCCCGAGACCTGCAACGGCATCGACGACAACTGCGACGGCAATACCGACGAGGGCCAGTATCAGGAGTGCCACACGGGACTCTTCTACCCCAATGGCGTGGGCATCTGCCGTTACGGAATAGAAAGGTGCGAAGGTGGAGAGTTCGACGGGAGTCCCTGTGAGGCTGAAATCAAGCGCAGCCCCGAGCAATGCGATAACTTGGACAACGATTGCGATGGCAAGACCGATGAGCCCGCGACCGACACGGACGGATTGGGCGGCATGGCCGACGAGCGCGTGGGAAAGGTTTGCGGCTTTGGCGTGTGTAGCGGCGTTTACGTCTGCCAGGCCGGCATCGTGAGTTGCATCGGTGGGACTCCGGCGGCGTTCGAGGATCCCTGCAACTTCGGCTCTGACGGCACAGATAGCGACACAGTGCCAGATGCCATCGACGACGATTGCGACGGTGCGGCCAACGAGAATGACGTGTGGACGTGCGGCGGTTGCGACCAAACGGGAGCGGTGAACACGGTCTGCGCGCTGGGCCCCAATGAGGGACGCTGCCAAGAGGGAACCCTGGTGTGCGCTGGAGCGATGTTGGATTGCGCTGGAGATATTGGCCCCGAGGTCGAGAGCTGCGACGGCCAGGACAACGACTGCGACGGCCAGACCGACGAGACCGCCGCGGGAGCTCCGATTACCGGCGGCGCCTGTGGTCTGTGCAGCGACGGCACCATCACCTGCGACGGCGGCGCCATGGTGTGCAAGAACGCCACCATCCCCAGCGCCGATGTGTGTGACAACAAGGACAACGACTGCAACGCGCTGACCCCCAATGGCTCGGCCGCAGCGTGGTACGGACAGCCCTGCGACGGCCCGGATAGTGATTCATGTCAGGAGGGAAGTTATCAGTGCGCGGAGATCTCCTCGGGCAACTGGGGCCAGAGTTGTTCTGACACGACAGGCCATACCGTGGAGACCTGCAATGGCTTGGACGATGACTGCAACGGTCAGACCGATGAAGGTCTTACGCCGCCCCCCTCGACGTGCATGAGCGCTTGCGCGGGTGTCAAGTCAGAGGTGTGCGACAACTCGCTCGGTTGGCGGTGCGACTATTATTGCACCGACGAAGGCGGTGATGTGGAATGCGACTCCATGGGCAACCCGGTGCCCGAGGAGACCATCTGCGACAACAAAGACAACGACTGCGATGGCCTGATCGATGAATCATTCGACAAGCAGTTCAACCCGGAGCACTGCGGGGCCTGCGACCGAAACTGCGCCACCATGGGTTCGTTGTGGCCTAACAATACCGTGCCCCTGAACTGGGGCGAGCTCGGTTGCCAGAGCGGGACGTGCATCCTCTTGTCCTGCAAACCCGGCTATGTGGACGATCGCACCAACGCCATCACCGATTGCAGCTACCAATGCACTCCGAGCAACGGCGGCGTGGAGATCTGCGGCACTGGGGACAACGACTGCGACGGCCAGACCGACGAGAATGCCACCACCGAGATCTGCGACGGCAAAGACAACGACTGCAACGGCCAGACCGACGAAAGCCTGAACCTGCCTCCCGGCCGCTGCTTGACCGGGGGTGTGTGCTCGGTCGTGCCGTCCATCGCCACCTGCGGCGGCGCAGCGGGCTGGAACTGCCAATACACGAGCATTACCGAATATCAGGCCACCGAGAATTTGTGCGACGGCCTGGACAACGACTGCGACGGCATCACGGACGAGGGTTTCTCCGACTACGGCACGGCGTGCAGCCGCGGCCAAGGCGGGTGCCTGCGAACCGGAACGTTCCGCTGCGCCACGACGAAAAGCTCCACTGTCTGCTGCTCGGCGAGCACGGCCCTTTGCGACGTGGGCAACGTGATTCCCGATGATGGGAATCCGCCCCAATCGGAGTCTTGCGACGGCTTGGATAACGACTGCGACGGCAGGACGGACGAAGGCGTGGGCGCGGGCAGCACCCTCGAGTACATATCTTTGAGCTACGCGGGTAACAACTACGACGTGTTCCTTTATGAAGCGTCCAAGCCCGATGCCGACGCCTACGACACGGATTCGGACGCGGACAACGATCCAGGTGTGGTCACCACCGCGGCCTGTTCGGCCGACACCAAGGTGCCGTGGACCATGGTCAACTGGACCGAAGCCCGCGCCGCCTGTCAGGCGCTCAACGAGCCGACGGCCAACTGTTCGACCTCCGCGTGCTGGGATCTCTGTCCAGCTGTCCTGTGGCAGAATACATGCGAGAAGGCGAGCGGCGGCACCTACGTTTATCCGTATAGCAACACCTACAACCCGGCGACCTGCAATGGTCACGACTACTCTGGCTCCTGGGATCACTTGGTGGGTGCGGGCTTCGCCAGCTCCTGCATCGCCGATTGGCCCGCGGATGACGTTTTCGACCTGTCGGGCAACGTGGAGGAGTGGACCTGGACCGGCCGCACCATTGGCTCGGACATGGCCTACGAGGTTCGTGGTGGCTCCTACAACGATCTCGCGGGCGGCATGACCTGCGGCTTCGACTTCTGGGCAGCCCAGGCCACTTTCCGCATGCCCAACCTGGGCTTCCGTTGCTGCCGGCCGGCTCGGGTCATTCTGAACAACCTGTGTGCACAGCAGCTCAACACGGCCGCCTGGAACTTCGAGGGTACGAGCGGTAGCGACTGGACGCGCCAGGGCGAGTGGGAGATTGGGCTCTTTAATGGCGCGAGGGTGCTGGCCACCGACTTGGACGACACTTATAACCACAATCAGAACATCAGCGCCACATCGCCGATAAAGAACATCTCCAATTGCAGCGATCGCACCGTGACCCTCCGTTTCCGCATGGCCTTCCAGATAGAGGCCGGTTCGCCCGCGACGAATTGCGGGTACGATTGGGGTGTGCTCGAGGCCAAGGTGGGCAGCTCCTGGGTTCCAGTGAACACCGCGCCTATCTATACAGACAACACCAACAAACGCTGGTGCGGCAGTACCGGTGGCACCTGGCCAGGCACCCCGACGTGGGTGAGCTACACGGCCGACGTGTCCAGCCTCATGTCGAGTGCATTCCAGTTCCGGTTCCGGTTTGTCAGCAACGGAACCAATCGTTTCCGAGGGATGTACGTCGACGACATCACCCTCACCAGCCCATAGGCAAACGCTCTGCTCGGCCCACTAGCTTTTTAGGTGACCATCCCGCAGATGCAGCACCTCGTCCATAATGGCGGCGGTGCTCGGCCTGTGGGTCACGGCGAGGATGGCCCTGTGGGCGCCGATCTCCAGGAGTTGGTCGTTGATCTCTTTTTCTGTCTTGGGATCGAGGGGAGCCTGGACTTCGTCGAGAAGCAAGATGGGCGCGCCGCTGGCCAGCGCCCTGGCTAAGCACACGCGCTGCCTTTGACCTACGGACAGCTCCGAGCCGTCTCTGCCGACCTGCGTGGAAAGACCCTGGGGCAGGCCTGCGGCAAAGGCCGTCACTCCGGCCAGCTCGCACGCGCGTTCGAGGGCCTCATCATCTGCCGCTTTGTTGCCTAGCCGCACGTTCTCGAGGATCGAGCCGCGCAGCAGGAACGGCTCTTGGGGCACCAGCGCAAACAGTCGCGCGAGGAGCTCGGGGCGAGCGTCCACGAGCTTTCCATCGAGACGCAAGGCGCCGCTGCGCAGTCCCACAAACCCGAGCAGCACTCGGAGCAAGGTGGTCTTGCCACATCCCGACTCGCCCATCAGCGCCACGCGCGCGCCAGGCACGAGCGTCAGGTGCACGCCCCGCAACACGTCTGGGCCATCGCCGTAGCCTGCGTGAAGGTCTTCGATGACCAGGGCAGAGAACTGGAGAGGCGCTTGGGGCGTCGCGTGGACAGGGTCTCCACCGCCCAGCTCCAAGAGTGGAGCCAGGCGCAAGAGCGCTGCCCTGCCGCTCTCCAGCGCCGAAAAAGCGGCCGAGAGTCCCTTGACCGGTTGGTACAGGAGGAACAGCGCAGTGAAAAACGAAATGAAGGCCTCTGCGCTCAGCGTGCCCGACTCGATGCGGGCTCTGGCGTAGGCGAGGGTGAGCGCCAAAGCGCCGCCAGCGAGAATCTCGCTCAACGGCGAGCTGAGGGACTTGAGGCGAAAGGCCGACAGGGTGCGGCTCGAGAGCCTTTGGCTCAAGGAGGCAAAGCGCCCTTTCATGAGCTCCTGTGCCGAAAAGGCCTTGACGACCTCCAGTCCGGCCGCGGTTTCGTCCACGGCTTCGGCGAGCTGCCCGAAAGCGTCATGGACCTCGCTCCGCCGACGGCGCAAACGGCCTGCTAGACGGGTGATGAGCCACGCAGTCGGAGGAAAGGCCACAAGGCCTACGAGGGCGAGCGAAGGATCGAGCGCCACGGCCAAGGCCACGAGCACTGCGATTTGCAGGCTGTCGCGGATCAGCGCCACGATGCCGCCGGTGAGCGCGCCCTCGACGGCTTCAATGTCCACCGTAAATCGAGCCGAAAGCTCACCCCGGGCTCGGCTGAGAGCGTCCACTGGGCTCTGTGCTAGGAGCCCTGCGTACGCGCTGTTTCGCAAGCTCAAAAGGGCGGACTGGCCGGCCGTGGCGCTGAGCATGACGTGCCCATAGTGGGATAGACCCTTGACGGCTGCGACTGCGACCACCAAGACACCGAGAGCCGCTGGGCCGAGCTGCGCGATTTTTTGCGACAAAAGAGATAGGGGACCTTCGAAGCTTCCCAGTGAGCTCGAATGCGGGGCGAACAGGGCTCGCAGCACAGGCCCGACGAGATAAGCGTACGCCGCGGTCGCGACAGCCGTGACGCCGAGACAGGCACTCGCGCCGAGCAATGTGGGGGCGTGTCTTTTGACGAGCTTTGAAATCGTCGGGGAGACAGGTGTGCTGTGTATGGAGGTGACCACAGGGCGACAGAGTATGGCCTCCAAAAAAATATTCGCAAACGCCCCCTTAAGTTTTTTTGTGCTTCCGCCGCAACTAGTACTGTGAGAGCGCAAAATTGCAGCTCGAGCAGGATTTTGGACGACGTGGGCCCTGCCGGAACACCGGCGCTTGAAAAGGGAGTGAGGTCTCGATGAAGGCGAAGAAGA
>JALOQD010000371.1 GCA_025453525.1 Myxococcota bacterium | reverse complement strand
CGAGCACCGCTATGTTGACCTTGGTTCCTGGGGCTACGCTGAAGTGGGACATCCTGACCATAAGATCAGTCCGCAGATCCCCTGGCCAATTTTCGGCTCCTAAGCGGGTCGCTCAAAAAAAAAGAGTCGTGATTGCGAGGTCAGCTTGCCTGGCTCATGTTTATTTGAGCTGAGCAAGGAGAGGGAAGGGATATATCGTGAGAGCATTAGTCGTCACGGGAATCGGGGCGATCACCATCCTTTTCGCGGTGGGATGTGACATCCCGGAAAGCGAGCGCTGTGGCAGCGGAGCTCGGTTCTATTGGGACCCCGAGACCCAGAAATGCCTTTTGAGCGACACGGGGTCTTCCGATACCGAAACAGAGACGCTCGATTCGGGCACCGAGAATTCTACCGCGAGCGATGACTGGCCCTCGGGGCTGGGAGAGCCGTGTTGGGAGCTTGCGGACTGTGAAGGGTTCGAGGCCAATCGATGCACGGCGCAACCCATTCGCCCGGAAGGCTATTGTACGATTGGCGATTGCGAGCAGGGGAAGTGCCCCGGCACCTATCAGTGCTGCGATTGCACCAGCGCTGGGATGAGCATTTCTTGTGTCAACGAAGATGATGCACCGCTCGCGGAAGAATACATGAGCTGTACCTGCTCGTAGGGCAAAACGACCATGATGCACTGTCCATTTTTGTCGAGCAGCAACCTTCGTCGGGCCCAAGTCTGCGTTTTTCTATCCGTCTTTCTTGTCGGTCATTTGGCGTGGGCCCAGCAGCAGCCAGCGGGTTCGCCCCCCGAGCCCAAACCGGAGGCTGCATCACCCCAAGACGCGCAGAGCTCTTCGCTGGACGAGCAAGTTGCCGCCATTGCACAACGGCTTGATCAGACAGCGAACGAAGCGGCCCTCCAAAAAGCGGAAAACGAGAAGCTCAAAAATCAGGTTGAAGAGCTCTCGAGCCGCCTCGAGATGGTCGAGAGCGAAAACGAGGCGGAGTTCTCGGCGGTTAACGACGTTGGGTTTGAACGCAAGTTCGACATCTACGGTTTCATGGACGTGGAGCTCTATTATTTTAAAATCCCAGAGGAGAATACAGGTCACGGCCTCTTCCCCAGCCATTCCTCTTTCATGGTCAATCGCTTCAATTTGTACTTCTCGAGTCAAATGACCGAGACGCTCAGCGCTCTGGCAGAGGTGCGCTTTACCTTTCTTCCCCAAGGCTACGAAGCATCGTACGGCATACCTGCGATGGGGTCGGAGTATGAGAGAATCGATACGACGGTTCTCGATCCGTTTATGATGGAGAAATTCAAAACGGGCGGCCTGTCCATCGAACGCATCTATGTTCAATGGAAACCGCTGGGTTGGCTGGGGATCCTCGCGGGGCACTTCTTCACGCCCTATGGCATTTGGAACGTGGATCACGGCTCTTCGGTGCTCATCCCGGTCCGCCCGCCGTTCGCGACGACCTTTCAGGTGCTTCCCTCGACGCAGACCGGTATTCAGCTCTTCGGTCGCGTCTTTCCAGTCGACCGGTTGTATCTCGACTATGCAATCACCCTCTCGAACGGCCGCGGTCCGACCGAAGCCATCTACGATTTGGACGAGAACAAAGCCCTCGGGTTCCGACTGAAAGGTGTCTATGAAGCCGAGAATTGGGGGCTGTCTCTGGGCGGCTATCTGTTTTGGGGCGAGTCCACCGATGTCTATAAGGAGATGACCAAGTTCAAGCCTCCTCAAATCGATGTCGTAAAAAAAGAGAGCTTCACCGAGCTCACTGGCTCGCTCGACTTGCTCTTTCAACTCTACGGCCTCACCGTCCAGGGAGAATTCATGCGCGGCAAGGTGCAATATAGCGCTCGTCCGCTCTTCGAATACCCCTTTCTCGACGTCGAGAATCCTTTTAGCCAATACCAGGCTGACCATGTCAAGTGGTGCGTGTACGGGCTCCTCGCCTATCGTTTCGATTTGAAGACGCCCTGGGGAGACATGGGGATCACGCCATTTTTTATGTACGAACATAACATTTTCGACGACACCGTTTACGATATGAAGATTATCGAGTACCGCGGAGGGCTCAACATCCGACCCTCCCCCTTTGTCTCGCTGAAATACGAGGTAGAGTATGTAGATTTTCCAACTTCCAAGAATTTCACCTCTGGATTTTGGGTTCATGCGGGCCAGGTGGCGGTGTCCTTCTAGCCATTTGGGGCTTTTTTTTTGTGCTTATAAATAGGAGCTGGATGGCCGGAGTCAGTACTTGGAGGATGGTTTGAGAATCATGGAGGCACCTGTGCTCGAAAACAGCACATTGCGAACAAAGACCATGCTCTTCTGTTTGCTCCTAACACTGGCTTATGGCAGGACGAGCAAGGCAGAGAGCCCGGACGACATTCTCGTCATTGCCCACAAGGCCGTGGATGCGGCCGGTCTCGACCGCGCTGCGCTCAAAGACATTTTTTTAAAAAAGAGGCTTGTGTGGAAAGATGGCGTGAACGCTGTTCCGATGAACGCACCCCTGGGGACCAAGCTTCGCAAGGAATTTCAAGAACGACTTCTCGGTAAGAGCGAGAACGAGACCCAGCGGTATTGGGAAGAGTTCAAGATCCGCTCAGGCGGCGCCGAGCCGGTCCAATTTGGCAATGCGATAAGGCCTGTTTTCCATCTTCGTGGGGCTGTTGGCTACATCTACCGCGCTCAATACCAGCAAGGCGTCGTGCAGATTTTGCTCGTTCTCCCAGCGACCCAATAGGGGCAAGAGCGGCTCGCCACGAGTTTGGGTCACCGACCCTCTGAGCGGCCTGAGGTCACTCTCCGGTGACGATGACGACGTAGGGGGGCATCGCGCTCTCACGCGACATCAAATCCAGGCCATCGTCGCAGTCTGGCAAGAAATAGAGGGAATAGGTTCCAGGCAGAAGGAGTGAGGAGGGCAGGTCGACGTGCAGTGAGCTGTAGTACACCTCTGCGAAATTGGCAATGATGGTTTCACTTGGAGCAGGGCGGTTGTTCCATGTGATTTCGTCTTCTGACCATGCGTTGCTGGTCAGAACGACTTGGGGTCCATTGACGGATTCGTCGATGGTGACCAAACGCAATTGCGCACTTTGGATCGGGTCGGAGAGCGTCGGCATCGAGAAGCGTAGAATGGATGAGAGGAAGACCGGAGCCGTATCGACGCCCAGTAGAGTTGCGGTGCCAAAATTGGAAAACAAGTTTAACCCGTCGACATAGGAGTCGGCTTCGATGGCCACGATGAGTTCATTATCCCTTTGGGTGACTGTAAACGAGGTTGTGTATTGCAATTGATAGGAGTCATTGAAGAAGAGTCGCGCTTCGTAGTCGCCGGGGCGCAGGCCCGGGAATCTCAGCGTGCCCTTGGCGTTACCGTTTGCGTATTGATAAAAATACGCGTCTTCATTGGGGGTCCCCAGTGAGTACAGTCCGATCCAGTCCATGGGGTTTCCGGGCAAACCGGAATAACTGAGCACGATTTCCTCGGAGACAGTGAAAGTTGCCTTGGACATGACGATCCCTGCGCAGGTGTCGTCATCCACGCCGCAGCCGCACATGCCTGGCTCGGTTTTCGCTGGGTCGGACGGACAGAGATCCGGTACAGTATCCTCTTCGGTTTCCGAAGCAGAGTCTGAGGACGAATAGTCGGAGGTCGAAGAGTCTGAGGCCGAAGGGGTCGAGTCGAAGTCGTAGGCACACGAGCAGAGCCCAACAAAGGCAAGAAACCCAAGAGTTGGAGATGTCTTTGTCATCCAAACAGTCCCTTTGGGCTTCACGAAGGGCAATGGGCGAAGAACAATGGCCCGTGTTCGTCGGCCCTTGTGCGCTCGAATTTTCATCCTCCTCAAGGAAAACCGCCTTTTAAAATTAAGGGGTCGATTCGAAAGAGTCAATCAGGGCCGGCCCCGGGTGGTTAAAAAAAATATACTAATTCAAAGACAAAACTAAACTCGGTGGCCATCGCGTGTCAGAGTCCGATCACGACGACGATGGAACAAACTGAAGCTCGATAGCGATGGGGTGAGCTCTACACGAGCCGCACGTTGACCATGTGACCGGCAGCGTAGCCGAGCACTCCCAACGGCAGACAGACGAGACCGCTCATGCCCACGAGGCTCGCAAAGTGGCCAGAGCCGTGGAAGCGCAAGGGCACGGCCTGCTTGTGCTCGTCGACGGCGACCGGAAGCCACTGCTCGCGATCGGCCTTTCGGGTGACAATGGGCTGGGCCAGCTGGGCGCTCATGGTCACGGGTCTCCAACCTGACAGACCCATGCGGGCCATGAGATGGGGCCGAACCAAAAGCTCGAACATCACGAAGGTCGAAACTGGATTTCCCGGCAGGCCGAACACGGCCTTTTGTCCCAGCATTCCAAAGGTGGTGGGCTTGCCGGGCTTGACCGCCACTTGATCGAACAGGATGCGCACTCCGCAGGCCTCGAGCGCATTGGGCACATGGTCGAAGTCGCCCATGGACACGCCGCCCGACAATAGGAGCACGTCGCATCGCTCCAGAGACTCGCCCACAGCGCGCTTGGTGGTTTCGAAGTCATCGGATACGACGCCGAGATAGGTCGCTGGACAGCCTGCCTCAGCGGCTTGGGCCATCAGCTGGGGCGAGTTCGAGTTGCGGATTTGGCCAGGGCCAGGGCGCTCGTGAGCCGCCACGAGCTCATCGCCAGTGGCGAGCACCCCTATGACGGGGCGTCGATGTACGTGCGGTTTGGCCGCTCCCACCGAGGCCAGCGCTGCGATGTGGCGCGGCCGCAGCAGCGTGCCGGCTCGAACCACCACTTCGCCTTGTTTGAGATCCTCGCCGCGCCTGGCGATGTTGTCCGCGGTTTGATCATGAGTGAACCTGACCGTGCCCTCTGGCGCCAAGGCACTGTGCTCCACCATGAACACGACGTCCGCGCCCTTGGGGAGCATGGCGCCGGTCATGATGCGCGAGCATTCGAAAGGCCCAACCTCGTGGGTTGGGAGTTGTCCGGCGGCGATGCACTCCACCTGGCGAAGCGGTCCGGTGAGATCCTCACGGCGGGCTGCGAAACCGTCCATGCAAGACTTATCGAACGGCGGAAAGTCCGTATCCGCGAGCACGTCCGCGGCGAGCACACGGCCGAGGGATTCGGCAAGCGAGACCCGTTTGCTCGGAAGGGCGCTCGCTTGAGCGACTACGATGGTCAGGGC
>JALOQD010000080.1 GCA_025453525.1 Myxococcota bacterium | reverse complement strand
GGGTATACCGGCCTCGTCTCGACGGGGCCGGTTCCAACGTTTCTCTCGCTCCTCGTTCTGCTTTTGACTCGTCGGTTTGAGGTCGAAGACTTCGCTAGTGTTCCTCGAGGGCGTGTCTGGCGTCGGAAAGACCTCGCTGGTGCGCAAGTTCGTGCACCAGCTCCGTGCCGAGATCCCGGAGCTCATGGTGCTTTGGGGGCGCTGTTATGAACGAGAATCCGTGCCGTTCAAAGCCCTCGACGGCATCGTGGATGCCATTGCCAACCACGGTATGGCCCAAAGCGAAGCTGTGGTCAGAAGTGTGCTCCCCGAAAATGTGACCCTTCTGGCCCGCCTCTTTCCTGTCCTCAATCGTGTTCAGGCCATTGCCAACCAGCCCCTGCCACCCCAGGAGATCATCGATCCCAACGAGCTTCGGCGCAGGGCGTTCCGGGCTCTGCGAGATCTCCTGGCCAACGTCGCCCGTCAGAGGCCACTCATCGTTTGGATCGACGACATGCAATGGTCGGACGAGGATAGCCTCCTGCTTCTCAAGGCGCTTTTGGAGGAGCCGGCAGAGCTCCCTGCGCTGATGATCCTGGCATCGCGGTCGGCGCAGGGTTCGGAAATGCCCGCCTTCGATTGGCGCAGCACGTTGCCCGGTGAGCACAAAACACTCTGCCTGGCGCCCCTCGACCGAGAGTCCTCTGAGCGTCTCGCCCGCCAGTACATCGAACAAATGATACCGGGCTCGGCCAGCATCAACCCATCGGAAATCGCTTCGGAAACCCAGGGCCATCCCCTGTACATCAGCGAGCTCGTGAGGTTTTGCGCGCAAGCCGGGACGAAAACATTTCCTCAGCGCAAGCTCGAGGAGGTGATCCTCAACCGAGTCATGAAGCTATCCGACAACGAGAGGAAGCTCATTTCTTACACCTGTGTGGCTGGCTCGCCCATGCGCGGCGACTTTTTGAGGCAGATCGCCAAGATCGACGAAGCCGAGTTCGCAGCGAGTGTCTCAGCGCTCAAGGCCATCAAGCTGCTGCGCGGCAAGGGCGTTCGCAAAACCGATGCTCTCGAGGTGTATCACGACAGGGTGCGCGAAGCGGTGATGGCTCACCTTTTGGACAAAGAAAAATGTGCCGGAATGCACCGCGACATCGGTCGATTTCTCTTGTCCGAGTACTCCGAAGGCCAAATCGAGAACAGCATCTTCGAGGTCGTGCGTCACCTGAACCTTGGCCTGAATCGAGGCGCCGATGAGAGCGAGAAGCTCTTGCTGTTCGAGCTCAACATCAAGGCAGGGAAGAGGGCGCGCGCCGCGACAGCGTATAGCTCGGCGGTGGAGCATTTTTCGAGGAGCCTCTCCCTGGCAGATGAGCGAAGCTGGCAATCTCAGTACGAGACCATGGTGTCCCTCTACGTCGCCGCTGCCGAAGCCGCCTATCTTTCGGGCGATGTCTCCTTGTCCTCATCCCTTGTGGGCGAGGCCCTGCCTCATGTCAAAGCCGAGATAGACCGAGCGCGACTCACGGAAGTGCAGCTGCTCTCGCTGATTAGCCAAGACAAGCCGGACGAGGCGATCGCCTTGGCCCTCGGGATGGGGAAGCGGCTCGGGGTCCGCTTACCGATGAGGCCCTCGACCTCCGGGGTTCTGTGGAGGATTCTGCGGACCATGTGGCTGCTTCGCGGAAAAAGCGAAGCCGACTTGCTGGGCTTGCCCGTGGCCGAGGATGAGAACATCAAGGCAGCCAAAGAGCTCTTCGCCATTATCGGCTCGCCAGCCTATCTGCGAAATCCCAAGCTGTGGGCGACTATCATCGCTGAGGCGGTCCAGCTTTCCCTAAAGTACGGGCGGGATGCGCAATCTCCGACCTCTTTTGTCAGTTACGCAGTGATCAATTGCGCCATGCTCGGCCGCTATCGGTACGGCTATGCGCTCGGGAAGATGTCCGTGGAGATGGCGAGACGGCTGGAAGATACGACCAAGGCGCCGATGGTCACCTTCATCTTTGCTCAGTTCGTGCAGCATTGGGCAGACCATTTGGAAAATACGCTGCCCAACCTGGCGGACGCCTACACTGCCGGCGTCGAGATCGGCGATTTGGTCTACGCTGCCCACGGGGCGGCCAACAACTGCGTGCATGCGTTCTTCTGTGGAAAATCCCTGGTGGACCTCGCGGCCGCCATTGAGAAATACATCGCGCTTCTAAAGCCAATGAACATGGGGGTCAGCTCGAATACCCTCTTCATTTATCAGCGAGGGATTGCCGCTGTGCGAAAACCCGCGGCGGACTCTGCGCTGCGTGAATCGGTCGAGAGCTCTCTTTGCGACGTGATGCAGCTATTGATCAAAGACTGCGTGGACGTCAATCTGTTCCACGGGCACCTCATGGTCGCCATCCTTGCGTACATGGAGGGAAATTCATCGGCCGCTCTCCATTCCATAGACAAAGCCAAAAGCTACGCCGAAAGCGCCTTGGGTGCTTACGCCCATGCGGTCTTTCCTTTCTACGAGTCCCTGATTGCCTTGGCGTGCTGCAAGGACGCGGATGCGAAATCCCGCAGCGGGCTCCTGAAAAGGGCGCAAAAAAACCAGAAGAAGTACAAGAAGACGGGGGAGACCTCTCCTGCGAACCATCAGCACAAATACGCGCTCGTCGAGGCCGAGATCGCCAGGGTAAAAGGCAACGCGTCCCTGTCTCTGGCTCTCTACGCCAAAGCCATCGAGGGAGCTGCCGAAAATCGCTTCGTTCAGGACGCCGCCCTCGCCTGCGAGCTCGCTGGTGAATGCATCCTTGCGACCGGAGATGTCGAGAGCGCGAGACCCTACCTCGATCATGCCCTCGAGCATTACCTTCGCTGGGGCGCCATGACCAAGGTGGAGCAATTGAAAAAGAAATACCCGGCTCTCAGTCACGCAGCAGCGACAGCAGGGAAAACAGAGGGGAAGCGCGCCTAAGGCCCGTTGTGCGACAGCCGCAGCCATCGTCGCCGTCGGCGGCGGTGTCAGGCTCGGTGTCGACATTGGAATCCGAGTCTGTGTCCCTCTCTGACGAGGATGTGGTGTCGCTTTCAGAAGCCGATTCGGTGTCCGTGGCGGTTTCCGAATCTGAGGCCGTGTCCCCGGTTCCGAACTCGTACGCGCCAATGTCGATGGCGCCATCGCCCGGTCGCGGTAGGGGATTCGTGCCGAGTTCGTCGATGCCGCCTTCTTCCAAGGCTGGCGGATGGAAGATGGGAAGAACGAGTGGGTCTGGGAACGCGCCGTCGCCCGCCATGGCCGAAGCCAGGGTTCCTGCATCCACCAAAGGGCTGTCTGCCGAAGCGGGGAACAGGTTCCAGGGTATCGCGGAGAAGCCTGGATCCCCACCGGTGAGGCTGCCGGTCCACTCTGAGGGGACGTTGGTCGAATCGGTGGGGAACCAATTGTGGCTCCCCACGATCACCTCGCTGTCCAACCATTGCGCATCCTCAGTGCGGGTGAGGTTGACCGGGCCGCTGCCCTGGCGGGCGAAAACGTTGTTGTGGGCCTCGAGGCTCTCGAGGCCGTCGAAGATGCGGAAGACCGCGGCCGAGGATGACGTCACCAGGATCGTGTTGTTCACGAAACGGTAGCGCCCCCAAGTCTGGCCCGTGCCGTCGCCGCCGATGCGCACCACCGCGAAGTCGGAGTTGGTGCCGGCCTTCACGAGCACGTTGCCCACGACGTCCGAGTCCTCCCGGGCCAGCCCCTCGGACCAGCCATCCTGGGCGCCGTCTGGGTCTGGGCCGATCAGCTCCAGCTCGTGGTAGTAGGAACCCTCAATCCGGTTGTAATAAATCTCGTTGCGCTCGGCCCGGGTCTTGACGCCGTTGCCGCCATTGCCAGAGTGGACCCAGCAGTGGCGCATGCGAAAGACCGCACCAGGGTGGGCCACCTCGTCCGTGGCCATGTAGATTTGGTGATTCTGGGTGCCTTGGCCGCAGCGCCGGACCTCGACGAACTCCAGAAGGAGCGAGCCCGAGTCGTTGTCCGCCCCGAGGATGCCTTGGTGCGGGCAGTCGCGGACCAGCGAGTCGCGAAGCACGATGTCGTGGGCGTGGTGGAAGAAGCACCGGGAGGAGCCGCCGGTGAGCTCTAGCCCTTCGAAAACGTAGTGATCTCCGCCGGCCTCGATGGTGTTGGTGCCGCCCGAGATCACCGGCCGGTGGCCGTCCACGCGGACGCCGCGGATCGTGACAGGGTCGCCTGGGGCGCCGTCGTCCCAAAAAGCAAACGGGGCGTAGGTGCGGTTTCCGGTCAAGAGCACCAGATCCCCGGACTCGAGGGCCGGGAGCGCGGCAAGCTCCTCGTAGGTCTGACCCGGGCCGACCTCATAGGTCGTGGCCCCAGCCGTCGCCGACGCCAACCCGAGGGTCAGCGCTGCCCATAGGTTGCAGCTGTTCATCGTTCGCATGGATCTCCCTCCTTTGCTCGAGGTCTCGGCAAGCAGGCACTCTGATGACCACTTCGAAGCAGCCGCGGTAAAGCTAGATCATAAAAAGACCTTTTCAAGGCTTGGGGCAAGGGTGCTCGATGCTCTCTCTCGAGGGATGATCGGTTGAAAAACATGGCGGCTGATTGAAGGAGGAACAAACTGTGCCAAGCTCATCGAAGGTTGAGTTCGCCCCAACTGACAAGAAAGGAGCTCTCGTGAGACACATTTTTTACATCACCGCTATGTCGTTTGTGTTGGTCACGTCCGGTTGCCTCATCAAAAAAGCGACAGACGATCTAAACGATGCCATCGACGATGCATCGAAAAAGGACGGTCCAACCGCCTGCCATGACGCCATGTACGATGTGTATTCTGACTTGCTCGATTCGAACGATTGCCCCAATGCGCCCCCTGTCCCTGAAGGAGAGACAGCCGACTCCCTTGCCACGGCTTGGTGCGAGGACAACTGCAGCGACTTGAGTGAAAAGGTCGAGCTCACCGACGTCACCAACTGCGCATCAGCTCTCTACAGCCTCGAATGCGATGCCCTCGTTGAATTTGTGGCGGGAACCTTTCCAACAAGTTGCACCTGGTTGAGCAGCGATCTCGGCTGTTAGCCCCTTTCGCAAGCCCTGCGAGGATTCCTTTTCCTCCCGACAAGCTGGTTCGCCCGCGCCGCCGGCAGAATCTCCCCCAACCGTTTCTCTCTTAGATTTAAAGACAGGTCGATACAAGACTCCTAGCGCTTGGCCACCGAACCTTTTAAGCTCGAGTCTTTGGGGCGCAGCGTCAGCAAAGCTCCACGAGAAACCCTAGGGAGACTTCATGCGCGACTATGATCTGTGCGTTATCGGCAGCGGGCCCGGAGGCCAGAAGGCGGCCATTCAGGCGGCCAAGCTCGGCAAGTCGGTGTGTGTGATAGAGAGGATGGACGCTGTGGGAGGCGTGGCCATCAACACCGGCACTATCCCCTCCAAGGCCCTGCGCGAGGCCGTGCTAGAGCTGACGAGAGGCGGCTGTGAGCCTCTGTCGTTGCGCAGCCACACCCGTCGCAACGAGCTGACCATCGAGAATTTGCTCGCCTCGTGTCAGCGCATCATTCAAAAAGAAATCCAAATCGTTCGCTCGCACCTCGCCAAGAACGGGGTGGACTTGATCTACGGTCAAGCCTCGTTCATCGACCCTGTGACGGTGGAGACAGCCAGCCGCGGCGGTCGCGAAAGCCTCCGCGCCACGAGCACGATCATCGCGGTGGGCACGCAGCCGGCTCGGCCAGCGGACCTGCCATTAGACGGGCATTCTGTGCTCACCACTGACGATGTGCTGGGCCTGCGACGCCTGCCCCACACCATGATCGTTGTGGGCGGCGGAGTGATTGGCACAGAGTACGCGTCGATCTTCGCCGAGCTCGGCGTGCGCGTCACGCTGCTCGACGCCAAGCCGCGGCTGCTCGAGTTTGTCGACAACGAGGTGGTGGAGGCGCTGCAGTACCACCTGCGCCACAAGGGGATGACCCTGCGGCTGAAAGAGAAAGTGACGAGCATTGCCACGGTGGCTCCGCCCGCCGATCACCCGTGCCCGGAATCGATGGTGCAGGCGACCCTCGACAGCGGCAAGCAGCTGCGGGCCGATTGTCTCCTCTACTGCGTGGGTCGCCAGGGCGCGGTCGAGGGGCTCGGCCTCGAGAACGTGGGCATCGAGCCGGACAAGCGCGGCCGCATCCCGGTCGATGCCCGCTACAGGACCTCGACGCCCAACATCTACGCCGTGGGCGACATCATCGGCTTCCCGGCGCTCGCCTCGACGAGCATGGATCAGGGGCGTGTCGCGGCCTGTAACCTGTACGGTGTGGAGGTGAGGTCTCTTCCCGAGCTGTTTCCCTACGGGATCTACTCCATCCCGGAGATCTCCATGGTCGGCCGCACCGAGCAGGCGCTCACCGAAGCCGCCGTGCCCTATGAGACCGGCGTGGCGCAGTATCGGGAGATCGCTCGCGGCCAGCTCATCGGTGACGAGGCCGGGATGCTCAAGCTCCTCATCCACCAAGAGACCCACCAAGTGCTCGGCGTGCACGCCCTGGGCACGGGCGCCACAGAGCTCATCCACATCGGCCAGATGCTCATGGCCTTCGGCGGCAAGGCCGACTACTTCGTCGACGCGGTGTTCAACTACCCGACCCTCGCCGAGTGCTACAAGGTCGCGGCTCTCAACGGGCTCAACAAGCTGCGCAGTATCTAAAGCGGCGACGAAGTGTTCTCGAAGAGGTGTATACTGCACAACGCAACTAAAAGGGTTTCTTTTTGAAATCCAATCCCTATATTAGGGGCAGAATAAAATGGGGCGGTTGGCATAGCGTTCATATCGTTCCGAATGCCGACTTAATCGCTGGGTGGAGTTAAAAGGAGCTTTGATTATGAGTAACCCTAAATCCTGCGGCAAATCACTAAAGCAACAAACGAGGCAAAGACTGGCTGGGTCGCGAGCACTCACCGAGGGGGTTGTTGTTGCGTTCGTTCTGGCAACAGCGATTCTCTCGCCCGCCTGCGACGTAGAAGACAGCGCAACGAAACAGCCTGGCTCAATAGATAACCGGGCGGCGCTGGGCCTGGTCGAGGCTCGGGAGATTTCCAACTCCCCCAGCTACTTTGGAGTCAATCAAGAGGGTTCGCTGTGCGACGGGGAGTTTCACACCATCGGCTGGGAACCCAAAACAGATGGGCGATTCCCGCTCTTTGTATACCTCCCAGGCACGGCGGAAAACCATGCCGGCGCTGCGGCGAAAACAGTCCTCCAGGCCATGGCGAGGCGAGGTTTCGTGGCGGTTTCCGCCGATTACGATCGGTATGGGCCTGGAGCGATTGACGCATTTCTGTGTTTTCTTGCTAGAGCGAAATGCGAAGTTTCCGCAAGTCAGCTGTTGACTCTCCAGCGAACGCTTGAGCACAAAGCGGCCTGCCTGTTCGACCCGAACCGAAAGAACAGCCTCGTAGGCGAGTTCTGCGCCCGTCCCAACGTCGACTGCAGCCGAGGCATCGCCCTTTGGGGCTACAGCCAAGGTGGTGGCCTTGCCATGCAGGCAGCTGCCTACGATGCCCGTGTGCGAGCCGTGTGGTCGACTGGGGTCGGCGGAGGTATTTGGCCGTGGACTCTCACGACGATGACTCCCCATGACCGTTTGCGAATCATCAACGGCAGCACGGATGGACACCATCCGCCCAAATGGGGCGACCCTGCAGACACCAACACGTTGAATGCGATAACCGGCATGTCTTGCGAGGAATCTCCATGCTTAGTTGGACCGAATGGCAGTGGTTGGTATCTCGTGCAACCAGAAGAGCTGGAAGAAAACGGCGACACGGGTCATGCCGGACACTGTTGGTTCAATCAAATGAATGATATTTCCAACACCTGCACCTCTTGGTGGAAGGCGCCGGGCAATCTCGATCCGAACTGGCTGCCCGCTGAAGTGGGAGTGGGTGGAGCGCCATTTTCTGTCGATGTGAATGGACAGTGGCTGAAGGACACTCTCCAGCTGGGCGAAATCGGCAGCCGCGACATTGAAATTGGGTTTAGCGGATTTGA
The DNA here is from genome assembly GCA_025453525.1 of Myxococcota bacterium. Lineage (GTDB taxonomy): Bacteria > Myxococcota_A > Polyangia > JAAYKL01 > JAAYKL01 > JALOQD01. The sequence continues at coordinate 12,410 of JALOQD010000080.1, read as the reverse complement.
ATTCGGGTCAAAGCTTACGCCGATTCAGCTTGTGGATGTGACCTACCCCATGGGCGTGATCGACTGGAAAGCGGGCGCCAATTTCAGCGTGTGCGGTCCAACCACGACCGTTGCTCCTTGTGCTCCTGTGCCAGCTGTGTCCCAAAGCTATGCCGTCATAGGCTCAGGCAGCTTGTCTGCTCAGACTGGCAGCTTCACGTTCGTTGCTCCAAAGGGATGGGAGCTGCAATCCATGACCGTTTACAACTCCAGCCCGTCGGCGACCTCTGTGACGACGCAAGTCCTTCGGGCAGACGGCACCCATGACAGCCAGACCGACGCACTAGAGGGCCGCTCGAGGTCAACGCTGCGTTTCGCCTTTGGCGGGAATGTTCGTACCGTCGCCATCACGATCGGCAATGGCGTTCAGACAAAGATCGAGAAGTTGCTGGTGAACGGCTCTGCGCCAACCCACGAGCCGCGCGGCACCTGTCCGGCAACGCACATCGCCTTGCAGGCTTACAATGGTCGTTACGTTTCGTCCAATGCTGCTGATCCTGACGGCCCGCTGCAAGCTATCGCCTTGCGACCGCTCGCGTCCGAAACATTCACCTGCGTGGAGTTGGATGACGGGAAGGTGGCCCTTGCGCGGGGCGATGTCTTTGTCCAAAGCAATGGTACGAACCCAAAGGAAAATTCTCTGAATGTCAGATGGGAGGGACCAACCACTCCAGGTGAGACCGAGGAGTTTACGTATATCGACCTCGGGGAAGGCGCGGTGACGCTCAGAGCTTCGAACGGCGCCTTTGTGAGTGCCGACCTGCTCTTGCCGGGCGCCCAACTCGTCGCTGACCGATCCACGTCGAAAGAATGGGAGCGCTTCAAGGTTGTGCCCATGCCATAAGGACCAGGATGCGGGCTGTTCCCATGGCTCGCAGCAGGTGCACCCGACCCTCGCCGAGCGACTACAGAGTCGCGGCTCTCACGGCCGAGTCACGGCACCCCTCGCACACGATCCGAAGCACGCACCGACACCGGCTTACGCCGACCGAGCCGCGGATCGTCGAAGATATTGTCGCGGAACTCGACATCCTCGCTGTTGTTCACTTCCACGGTTTGATCAGGAAACCAAGGGCGATCGCGGCCTGTGTATTCAAACCGGTTCTCCAGCACCAGAGCCCCTGAAACGGCCGAAAGTCTCAACGCCGGCACGCCGGACCAGTTCTCGAAAACATTGCCCTCAATGGTGACGTTCTCGATACCACGCCATCCCGCCGGTTCGTAGCCCAGCCGCTCGAGTTGGGTGGCAACCACGGCCGCATGCGCTGCCCCACGTGGCATGACCTGCTGATGGTAGCAATCCCGAAACACATTGTTGCGAATCACGACATCGTGCGGAGCGAAACCACTGCCGGAATGAATGGTGTTGAACAACACAATGGCGTTTGCGCTCGTAGCCTCGATGAGGTTGTTCTCAATGAGACCATCATGGGCTTGGACAACGATCCCATAGCGTCGTGTGTTGCGAATCGTCGTATTTCGGATCGAGAAGCCCTGGCTTGCATTGCTGTCGTCGTAGAAAATCGGCGCGTCCTCGCGATCGCCATAGTTGGCATCGGCAAGGCGAGAAGTGAAGCCCACTTCGTAGGCTCGTGTACCATCCGCAAGAATTTGGGGCAGCACGTCGGTCACTTCAGACGCTCCGACAAGCTCACCACCTTGGGGATCATAGACTCGAACCAGATCTCCGGGCTGAAAGTCAATGGTATGTCGCGTGCCAAGCTGGTTGATTCGTCCAGCAAGCAAAAATCGGAGATCGCTCACTCGCTTCACCGCGACGGCAGGTGCTGTGTTCATGTTGATGGCATCGTCTCCGGTTCCCTCGAACAAAGCCCCTTGCACATAAGGCCCGAGCCGATTGCGGAAGGCAATGAATCCATCGGCGTCCACCGAGTGCCAACGGCCCGGGGCCATGACCACCTTGGTGTTCTCCAAGGATACTCCAGAGCTCCCGCCGCTGATGAAGCCAGGGCCAGGACCGGAAAAAATTGTCAAATCCCGGAACGTGACGTTGGTTGACGCGGCGCAGGCAAACACCGCAGGCCCGCCACGGGCCAAGTGTACGTAACGGTCTCCCGCACGGAAGAAAAGGGCGTCCTCGAATCCAACATTAAGCCGGTATTGTCCGCTGCCAAGCCGCTCCACAGCCTTGACCGCGACCGCGTTGGGCACCCCGGCCTTCAGGCGTCCGTCCACAACAGGATCCTTGAGGATCCCTCTGCGCTCACCATCCCAGGTCTTGCTGGTGCGAAAGTGCTCGGCATCGAGCTGCGGAAATCCCGGCTCAACCTGGACCACCACCTTACCTCTGAGCCAATTCACGCTCTCGACACGAGTCTGCGAGAAGGGCAACGGATCGTAATCTACCGAAAAGCCCTGCACTGTCACCTGCTCGCTTCTCTGCGCCAACAGAAAACCGGACTTCGGGTTTCTGATGACGAAGTGGGCGGCCTCTCCGGTGAGCGTTACCGCCGAGCTTGCTTCGATAATCAATGCCGAAGCTCCATCTTCGACGTCCACGATGTCGTACTTGCCCGACGAAAAATGGATCTCAACCGGGGCGGCAGTGTCGCGAACGCTTGCAAGGAGGGCGCGGAGGGCCGGCGCGTCGTCCTGCCCATCGTTTGGAAACACGCCGAAATCTTGTACGTCTATGTGAAGTGTCTCTGGTCCGCCTGACGGCGTCTCGCCCAATGGACTGGCGCGCAGGGAGACAGCCGGTGCGTCGGTCACGTCGTCACAGCCTGAAGCCGCAAGGACCAGACCCAGGGTGAAAAGGTGAATGAGTTTTTCAGTCTTCTTCATGCTTCATGCTCCTCTCGAATCTCAAGTCGAAAACCCAACTCCCTTTGTGGGAACGGATTGGGTTTACGAGCCATCAGAGTAGTCAAGCAAAGCACACAAGCCGTGAAGGATAGCTAGTTTCCATCCCGAAATGTGGTTTTTCGGCGTCCTTCGGAAAGGCGAGGACTGTTTGAGTTGGCATTTCGATGTCCGAGTTCCGCAGCCTTGGAGAAGGATGCCGAAAACGGGGCTTTCGGGACGACAACTAGCTGGCGGAACGCTTAGTCCAAGGCGGCAATACGATTGTAGGCGGCCCAGCCGGCGGATGAATCCTCCCGAAAGAAGACCGGTGGCTGGCCCAAGGGCGCGTCCACTTCGATGGAGCGGCCCCCATCGGTCGAACCATAAGTGACGCCGGACCACAAGTGCACCCAACGCCCCTTGGGCAGATAAGCCTTTCCTCGAGTGGCGCCTTCGTCTGTAATGGGCGCAACCATGAAGTCAGCTCCCAGCATGAACTGGTAGCGCAGGCGTGCTGCTTCTGAATCGTTGGGATAGTGCAGCAGTGGGTGGCGGTTGACTGGCCAGCCATGGTCGGCAGCCTCTTGAAAGAGCTGATCCCGGTAGGGTGCCAAGGAGGCGAAGACCCTTGCGAACCGGGCAAAAAACCGGAGGGTCTCATCCGCAGAGTAGAATTGGTGGCTGACTTCGGGCGAGTTGCCTTCGTGCGTTCGGTAGGCGGCGGTAAAAGCGTTCATCTCTGCCCAACGCATGAACAGCTCCGAGGTACGAACATAATTGATCACATTGATGCCGAGCACCTTTCGACTCATCGCGATGAGGCCCCCAATATCGCTGTGATTGAGGCTGAAGCCCGACATGCCGCCCGACAGAAGCCCCGTAATGGAAGACTTGAGGCCGTCGTGTTCGTCCCAGGTCACCATCTGGTCGCCGAGCCAGAACATGGGTGTGTAACGTGGGCTCCGTGTGAAACCACAGCGAAGAAAGGCCGTCGCTTCGCCTTCCAGACCAGCCTGTTGAATAGCCTCACTGTTGACTTGCGCCCACAGTTCTGGAAAGCGATTGTGGGCGTCGCTGGCTTGCCCGTTGGCAACCTTGGCGTTGAAAGGCAAGGCCTCGCCAAAGTCGGCCATCCAGCCCCGCATCCCGTTGCCGATGATTTGATCCACGATCACTTGTCGCAGCCACGCTCGGGCATCGGGGTTCGTGAGATCCACGAGGGTGCCCGTAAATCCGCCAGAGTCGATCTCCGCCGGGGTTCCGTCCTCCCAGGTGGTCAAGTATCCCTGTGCCTTCGCCTCCTGGAAGAGGTTTCGGTCATGGTTGGGAGCGGAGCTCGCGTCGGAGAGGAAGGGGTTGATGTAGCCGAGCACCTCAGCCCCACTGGCATTGAGCTCTGCGACCAGGTCTTCCCAATCTGGATACGCGGTTCGATCAAGCGCCCAATTCCACCACATACGAGTTCCGTAGGGTGTCTGTCGCTTCCCCACCCAGTCCTGAATCCAGTAGCCGGACACAGGCGTGTTCAAAGCCTCCAATTGATCCCGGATTTCACGAACAACCTCGGAACCGCCCATGATGCCCACAATGGCACCGCGATGGAACCAAGCGGGCGGAGGTTGCATGCGTCCTGCATACTCGGTGTAAACCTCAATGAGCTCGAGAGGGCTGTCACCAGCCATGATCTGACCGGTGAGGTGATTGCTCCAAAGCCGTACCTCCACCTGCCGTGGATCCTCGAGGTTGAAGACTGAGAGTTGTGAGTTCTCGAGAAACACGCCGCGCGAGTCGCTGGTGATGTACTGGGGAACCGAAGCGTAGGTTGTCGCCCACGAACCGGCAGCTCCCGGAGAGTACTGGTTGAGCATGAACGAGTAGGGCTGACTCCCTCCCCGCAAATGCCCCTGCTCCTGCGACAGGATTGGCACAGCTCGGCCCTTTAAATCAAAGTAGGTAAACTGTTCACCAAACCCATAAAAGCTCTCATTCGGGTGGGTCTCGTAGACCCAGAAGATCCGGTTGAGATCAGCAGCCCCGGTGCTGGAACCGTCGACAATACGTGCGTCGAAGCGAAGTCGTCGTTCCGCCACTGGCTCGAAGAAAACCTGGAACCGGGTGTCGCAGCTCGGGCCTCGCAGCGAGCCCCACATCAACAACCGCTGGCCGTCCAACTTCGCACCGTCGATCTGCTGCTCACGACACCACGAAGTCTCATGCTTGTCCTCGATGGTGAACGAACCACGCCATTGACTCACCGAGGGCTTGCCCTTTGCGGCAAGAACAAACGCCTTGCCAGCCTTGCTCTCCCAAAGAACCCGTTGCGCCGCTCCAACGCGGTTCACACGCAGCTGTCTGGCGCTGGCGTTCCAACGCACCTCGAAGTCTCCCACCTGCCATTGAGTGGTTCCGAAAGACGCGTTGATTAGGGACACATCCCGTCCCTGCCAATTTTTCGCAGGAGTCCAAAGGCCGCGGTAGGTCTCCCACCCACTCGCGCTGAGGCCGCTCGATACGCTTCCAACCTCCTGCTCATCAAGGTTCGGCTCGCTGGACGGAGCATCGGTTGCGGTGACGCAGCCGGCCAGCAGCATGGCGATGCACAGCGAGCCCCAGGGATGACGCCACGCACATGACGAGTGCCCAATGGACCACAAATACGTTTGCCGCCCGCGCGGCCCAACCAATTGGCATTTGATTTTCTTGCTCATTTTTTCTTTCATCCGTAAATCAAAATGTTAGGCACACACTGCAGTGCACCTCAAGGAACGGCCGCCCACGTAACTTCTAAAGCGTTCCTTCACGAACTGCCTGGACGGCTTTTTTGGCCCATCGCGCGCCCATTGTCAACGCCTCTTCCTCCCCATCTGTCTGGCACAGCCTTCCGTCTGCGCACAAGCCTCGCTCATTTGGCCACCCGAAGCGCCGCAGAAGACATCGTCCCGCGGGATGATTGCGAACGGCTCGAGGTATCACCGTGCAGTGCAAGGGCAGAACCCAGTCCCTATATCTATTGCCTTGCCAGCCGGCGGTACTTGATTCGGTGGGGTTGGTCCAGTTGTTAGGACAGGATACGGTTCATTCCGACGTGTGATAGACAGTAAACTGTAGGGAGTCGCTGTTGCAGGATGTGGGGTCAGGCAGGGCCGGATCGGGGATGTATGCCCAGGCTGCTCGTCCATGACCGAGATTCACCATCTGATCCTGCTCTCCCCATCCTGTGTTCTCGAGTTTTTGTGGACTCGTAATGAAGTGACCTTGGGCGTTGATTTCGACAATCCAATACTCATAGGGGATGCGGTGACTCGAACCGTAACTGTTATCGGGCGCGTTGACGGGATGCATCACTCCAAAGCCGAGCAGATACCGGTCCTGCGCCAACTTCACGAGCTGGGGATAAGAGAGGTATGCATTTTCGTTGGCAGCGACTCTCCTGACTTGTCCCACAAGCTCGCCACTGGCGTTGAAGTGGGCCAGGCCGATGGAAGTGGGAGGAAGCTCGGGATACCCCTCTGGTTTTACTGGCTCGCTAACTCCCACGAGCAGCCCCATGAAGCCGTCGTTCCCTTCTGGCAGAAGAACCGAAGCGCCACCTTTGTTTGCAATGCCATCAACATTGACATAGTGGAATTCGTGGGTTGGCCCATCTTCCAGCCGAAACGCAATAGCGCCGATCCCACCTATCGCCTCTTGATTGTAGTCGGTGCTGCACATCATGGCGTACTTCTTCGATCCTGCATTGTAAGCCGGCCTGTTGAAAAGAGTGTGGCCAGTGGCGCAGGCCCAAGTCCACCCGCGCTGCTCCGCGAAAGAATAGTTTGTGCGATCCAAAACGAGGTAGGCATCTGCTTCGTGACAGGCGTTCGTATCTCCAACGGTTGCCTTAATCGCAATGCCGTAGCTGTTGTCGTTCTCTCCATAGACAAGATAGTTGTTGCCGTATTCCCAGCTGCCAATGGACTTATGAACGATATAGCGCTTTGGCGTAGACTGAAGATCCCCATCTGTCCATTCGTAGAGCCACATTTCATCGTTGAGCTTCTCATCTCCACATACCACCGGATTCGTCATCCAATCCCAGGCCGAATGTTGAGACAAGGGATCGCCATCTGCGCCGGGTGTGCCGCTTGCAATGCGACAAAGAGCCGCAAATGTCGTGCAGTCAGAGCTCGTGGCGATGCCGTGCATCTCTTGGCATTCTTCGAAGTGGCGTGAATCGACAACCTCCAATTTGTCTGTCGTCTCGGAAAGTCGGGTTCGAATAATCGCGCCAGAAGTCGGGTCCTGCTCTGGATGAGCGGCGTTTGGACCCACCGTGAGCGACACGAACATATCTGGCGTGGCTGATTCCGTGTTGCAGGAGCTATAGTACATCCGTCTTGGAACCTCCGCGCCTGGTGAGTAAGTGAGGATCCGAACGGTCCACTCCCATTCACAGGCAGTCGGCTTGCCGCCGGGGAGGGAAGCGGTGAGGGAGTTAGCATACGTCCCTTGAGTCATGAGATCTTCGGTGTCTGTGTCCGCATCCCAGTCAGATCCCCAAGACTTTTCAGAGCCCTTGTCATGTATGCATCCCGCAGTGCAGAGCAGCAGCCCGGTGAACATATAGAGATAGCTTTTCATCGCTCATGTCCTTTGGTTAATGCTGACGTGCACAGCTTACTTTCTCTATACCTCAATAATGATCACTCGTCCGGTTGGTCATCAAAAGAGGGGTTTTGGGCAACACGGCTGCGCGGCACGATGGAGCACCCCAAGTCGTAAGGGCGACTACCTTGCCAGCCGGCGGTACTTGATTCGGTGGGGTTGGTCCGCGTCCTTGCCCAGGCGGCGCTTGCGGTCGGCTTCGTATTGCTCGTAGTTGCCCTCGAACCAGGAGACTTGGCTGTCGCCCTCAAAGGCCAGGATATGAGTGGCGATACGGTCGAGGAACCAGCGATCATGGGAGATGACCACGGCGCAGCCGGCAAAGTCGAGAAGGGCTTCTTCTAGGGCGCGCAGGGTGTCTACGTCGAGGTCATTGGTGGGTTCGTCGAGGAGCAGCACGTTTCCACCAGTGCGCAGGAGCTTGGCCATGTGCAAGCGGTTGCGCTCGCCGCCAGAGAGCTCGCCCACGAGCTTCTGCTGATCCGCGCCTTTGAAGTTGAAGCTGGAAACATAGGCTCGCGACGACACTTCGCGCTTGCCCACAATAATCTGATCGAGACCATCGGAAATCTCCTGCCAAATGGTCTTTTGGGGATTGAGGGCATCGCGGCTCTGATCCACGTAGGCCAGGCGCACGGTTTCGCCGACCTTGAGCTCGCCGCTGTCAGGGCTCTCCTGTCTGGTGATCATCCGGAACAACGTGGTCTTGCCCGCGCCATTGGGGCCGATGACGCCCACGATGCCGCCGCGCGGCAGTCTGAAATCGAGGTTGTCGATGAGCAGCCGGTCGCCATAGGCCTTGCTGAGCTTCTCCGAGATCACGACGTCATTGCCCAATCGCTCGCCGGCCGGAATGGCGATCTCGTTGCGCTTTGCGCGTTCTTCCCACGCATCGTCTTCAGCCAGGAGCTTGTCGTAGGAGTTGAGTCGAGCCTTGCTCTTGGCTTGGCGGGCCTTGGGGTTCATGCGCACCCACTCGAGCTCCCGCTCCAGTGTCTTGCGGCGAGCCGACACCTGCTTCTCCTCCACGCAGAGGCGCTTTTGCTTCTGCTCGAGCCAGGATGAGTAGTTGCCTTGCCATGGGATGCCCTCGCCGCGGTCCATCTCCAAGATCCAACCAGCGACGTTATCGAGAAAGTAGCGATCATGGGTGATGGACACGACAGTGCCGGGAAACTCCTGAAGGTGTCGCTCGAGCCAGGCCACGGTCTCGGCATCCAGATGGTTCGTGGGCTCGTCGAGCAGCAGCATGTCCGGCTTCTCGAGGAGGAGGCGGCACAGGGCCACCCGTCGCTTTTCACCGCCCGAGAGCAGCTTCACGTCCTGATCGCCCGGCGGCAAGCGCAACGCGTCCATGGCGATCTCGACCACGCGGTCGAGCTCCCAGGCATTGCAAGCCTCGATGGCGTCTTGCACCTCGGCGACTTCGGCTAAAACCGCGTCCATTTCATCCGCGTCGAGGGGCTCGCAGAGCTTTTCGTTGAGCTTCTCGTAGCGGGTGAGCAGCTCCCTCGTCGTGGCCACGCCCAGCTCCACGTTGCCACGCACGTCCAGGGATTCGTCGAGTCGTGGCTCTTGCGGCAGGTAGCCGATGCGGATGCCTTCGGGGTGCCAGGTCTCTCCCTCGATTTCGGTTTCTACGCCGGCCATGATCTTGAGCAGCGTGCGCCTGGGAAGAACGACAGACTCATGCCCTTGATCACCGCCTTGTTCGGCGGATAGACCTTGCGCACCCGGTGCATGGAAAAAATGAATTCGTGTGCCATGAAAGCCCTTTTTGTCGTTGGCCACCGCGAGAAAGAGTCGCGGCGGGCGGCTTCTCGAAAGCCGCGCGTCGATGGTGCTATGTCTTCCTCAACCAGAATGCAATGACAAAACACGACTTTGAGGAATCCGCAACATTCTATGATGCGAACTTTTCTGTGCAGAGAAGAGGCAAGATCCCCCTTTGGGTCGACACGAAACTCATCCGCGGTGAGCGCTTCAGTTGACTCATGGGAGGTTTACCGCCATCAATAGCCATCGAATCGACATGGTTATAACAAAGAAGGACTTGCGATGAAGCGTGTGCTGCTGATCACTCCCACGAGTAATTCCGAGGCCATGGCCGACGCAGCGCGGACCGTGGAACAGGAAGCCGGGAGCGAGCTGACGATCGACAATATCCTGACCTACCAACTCAGCGATGGCGATCTGTCTTTGCGCGATCTCGAGGAGCGACTGGAGCACGCCGAGGTCATTGTGTTCGACGTGCGTGACGCATTTGGGGTCGTTAGCAGCCTTCGCGATATCGCTCAGAGATTTCCAAAGAAGACGCTCATCCCGCTCGCGACTGGTACTTTGTCGGTGGCATCGCTGTGTCGCATGGGCTCGTTCAGCATGGAGCGTGCGCTCCATCGAGCACCGCTGCCCAGGGGCTTGCCGAACTTCCGGCGTATCCACCAACTCACGACCTTCGTGGAAAAACTGCTCGTGGGTGTTCTCCCTATTGGGCCAGTGGCGCATGCTCGCAATTGGCTCAGGATTCTGCGCTGCTGGGCAACGGGGAGCCCCGAAAGCCTCGAGACCCTCTTGCGCATCGTCGTGCGGGAGTACTGCGACCTAGACGTGCGCAGGGGCGAGACACCAGCAGAAAAGCCGGCCTTCACGGTGCAGCATCCGTCGGAGAAATGGGCCTATGGCGCGGTGTCGGCCTACGTCAAAACCCATCCCCTCGGACAGGGCCTGCCCAACATCGCGCTCTTGTATCACGGCGGCGTCGACCGTGAGATCTCGGCAGCAGCGGCCGCTGCCCTCATCGAGGCCTTCGGCGGTCGGGCCAACGCAATCCCCATTGCCACGGACGGCGTGGAGAACCTCGAGGCCATTCGCCAGCTTCTGTTCGAGAACGACGGTCCCAAGTGGGACGCGCTCGTAAACCTCCTCTGGCACCGGCTCGACGGTGGTCCCTTTGGAGGCAGCTCCGACGCGACCCTCGAGACTCTGGCTCGCCTGAACGTTCCTCTGTTTTCTCCCCTCGTGATGCACGGCCGCGAGCTGCAGCGTTGGCAGCGCAGCGCGCAGGGGCCGAGCTCGGTGGAGACCTACGCGGCGGTCGCTCAGTCAGAGCTGGACGGCGCCGTGAGCAGCTATTGTCTGGCCGCGGTGGAGCGGTTCTTCCGCGACGGGCGACAGGTGACGCGCGCCGCGATCATCCCGGGCAGGCCCGAGAAAGTGGCCCAGCGGATTCTCGCTTGGACTCGGTTGCGCAGCCTGCGTCCAGAACAGCGGAGGGTCGCCATCGTCCTACCGTCGCCCACGGAGGAGTTGGACCGGATCGGCTTCGACAGTCACTTGGATGTCTCCGCGAGCCTGGCCATCTTGCTCGGACGATTGGCAGCCGAGGGCTATGACGTGGGAGGCGTGCTCCATTCCGATCCCATCGGTGTGCTTCTCGAGGATGGGCCAATGGATGAGAACGGGGCCAAGACGCGGCAATCGGTGTTCTTCGAGCCAGAGAACTACGCCCTGGCCTACGCGGTCTTGCCCGAGGCTGCCAGGAGGTCCATCGAGGCCAAGTTCGGCGCGCCTCCAGGCCATGTGCATGTGACTCCAGCCGGTCTGCGCCTTTACGGTCGCTGGTTCGGCAACGTGTTCTGCGGCTTCCAGCCGTCGCGTTTTCCCCAGGGTATGAGCTTCGAAGACATCTGCGAGCCCTGGCCGCCGCACCACCAATACGTGGCCTTCTATGAGTATCTCAACAACAGGGGCGTGCACGCCTGCATTCACCTCGGATCCCGGGGCACGGCCGAGTTGCTTCCCGGCAAGTCCCTTGGGCTTTCTGGGGAGTGCTTTGGGGACATCCTGGCCCACGACATTGCGCAAATCCATTTGTGCTCAGTGGCCTCTCCAGGCGCGGTGACCACGGCCAAGAGGCGTTGGCAGTCCCTGGTCGTCACTCACCATGTGCCGGACTTCTGTCGAGCCGGCCTGTGGGGACCCTACGCGGAATTGCGGGAGCAGCTCGACGAGGCCACCGATTTTTCCCTCGTGGGCGCGGCGAGGCGCGAGGCCGCGGAGGCCGTGCTCGAGAAAGCGGCGTCCCTGGGGCTCGAGGTGCGTGGGCTCCCTGAGCTCGCCGACCAGCTTTCCGCCCTCGATCATGCGCGCATTCCCCGGGGCCTGCATGTGCTCGGAAGACCCAAGGACTCGCAGAGCCTCAAGAGCCAGGTAGCGCGGATGCTGGAGCGGCGCCTGGCCGGTGTGGAGCCTTCGGCCGTGGCTCGAAAGATGTTCAGCGCAGAGCACCTGCGGGAGGGTCTCGCGTTTTGGGCCGAAGAGCTCGTGGACACTGGCGCGTTGCCGGACATTCTCGACAGTCATTTGGCAAGGCACGAGGCCAAGGTCCTGCTCGACGTATTCATGGGCGTCTCCAACGATTACGTGTTGGAGCGGGAGCTCGGGGCTATCGTGGGCGCCTTGGCAGGCCGGTTCGTCACGCCTGGCCCCACGGGCGACGGCATGCGCACACCGGCGATTTACCCCACGGGACGCAATGGTGTGGCCATCGATCCAACGCGCATACCCATGCCCGTTGCCGTGGAGCGCGGGGGACGCGCTGCCTCGGCCTTGCTGGAACGGTTTGCAAAAGAGCACGGCAGACCACCTTTGAGCGTGGCGATGGTCCAAAGCGGGAGCCAGTCTGCGCGGACCGGTGGAGAAACCGTAGGCCAGGTGCTGCACCTCGTGGGCAGCAGGATGCTCGAAGATCCAGGATGGCTGCCGGTCTTCGAGCCCATTGCCGAGCAAGAGCTCGGCCGGCCGCGGTGCGACGTGCTGCTCTCCATGTGTCCGCAGCAACGGGATATGTTTCCCCTTCTCCACCGCGAGCTCGACATCGCGACCTGTCGCGCTCTGGGAATCGACGCGCCCCGCCTATTTGG
>JALOQD010000370.1 GCA_025453525.1 Myxococcota bacterium | reverse complement strand
GCACTTGACCTCGCCGTCCACGACGAGCGCCGGGGTCATCATCACGCCGTAGCTCATGATGTCGTCGATCTTCTCGACCTTCTCCACCTCGGCGCTAATGCCGCACGAGGCCACGGCCTTTTCGGCTTCGGCGAACAGCTTCTTGCACTTTGGGCAACCAGTTCCGAGCACTTTGACCTTCATGGCTTCCTCCTTGAATCAGGCGATCCAGTACATCCACACGTAATACCCGCCGATGCCGATGAACACCGCGGCGGTCAGGCGCCGCATCCACCTCTCGAGGTGGGACAGCACGTCGAACGCCTTGCCCAGCTTGCCCGCGGCGAACGCCAGGATGAGCGAGAACACCACCACCGGCAACGCCGTCCCTATGCCGTACAACCCAGGCAACAGCACCGCCGACTCGTGGGCAACGGCGAGCGGCACGAGGCTGCCAAAGAACAGGGCAGCGGACAGGGGACAGAACGCCAGCGCGAACACGAGGCCGAGCAGGCCCGCGCCCCACAGGCCGATCTTGTCCACGTAGGTTTGAAGCTTCGCAGGCATGGCCGACCCGCCAACCCACGGCCAGGGGATCACATCCAGGAGCATCACGCCGACGAGGAGCAGCACCGGCCCAAGGGCCTGGTTCATGTTCTGCTGCAAGAAGCGCGAAATCGCCGGCACCGAGAACAGACTCTTCACCACGAGCAGGGCCACGATAAAGTACGACAGCGTGCGTCCCAAGGTGTAGAGCAGGCCAGCCAGCAGCACGAGGGACGGGCGCTTGACCCGCTTGCTCACGTAGGAGATGGCGGCGATGTTCGTGGCCAAAGGACAAGGGCTGATCGAGGTCAGAATCCCCAGCCACAGGGCCGTGCCCACGGCGATGATCAAAGACTCCTCCATGTCACTTGCCCGCTGCCTTGAGCCCGGCGCGGATCTGTGTCTCCACGTAGGCCGTAAGCTTTGCCTCATCGTGGGCGTGGAGCCAGACATCGTCGCCTTGCGTCCACTTGAGCTCCTTGCCGGCCTTCACCGACGATACGATCATGGTGCTCGAGGCGAGCTTATAGCGATCGACGTGGCTCTTGTTGGCCTCATCTTCGATGTTGATTTCTTTGTATTCGAGCACCCCCGCTCCCTGCTCGGCGCCAAACTTCTCTGCCACTGTCTTCTCGATCCCGGCCTGGATGCCGAGGCAGGTGCGACAACGCCGCTCGCCGTGGAAATAGAAGACCACGACCCCGTCCTGCACCGAGGCTGTGGGTCCCTTCGTCACCTTGGCTGGAGCAGGTTCCGCGGCCTTGGGCGCGCCTTCGCTGTCAGCGGCGTTTGCCTTGGTGTTGCAGCCCAGGACTCCCATCGGTCCGACGAACGTCAGAAGCAACACCAGGCCCAGGATAATCTTGTGGAACATGGACATCTTCATTTCATCTCCTTCGTTCCCCTAAAACACAGCGCCGTACAAAAAACCCGCGACTGTGGACAGCAAGACCACGAGACACACGAACACGACCGTCTTCTTGGTCCCCATCACGCTGCGGATGACGAGCATGCTCGGCAGGGACAAGGCCGGACCTGCCAGCAGCAGGGAGAGCGCCGGACCCTTGCCCATGCCCGACTTGATGAGCCCCTCGAGGATCGGCACCTCGGTGAGGGTGGCGAAGTACATGAAGGCGCCGACGAACGAGGCGAAGAAGTTCGCCATGAGCGAGTTGCCGCCCACGGCTGCCACGATCCACGAATTGGGGATGAGCCCGCGCTCCGTGCCGCCCGGACCGCCGAGGAGCAGGCCCGCCACCACGACGCCGCCGAGCAGCAGCGGCAGGATCTGCTGAGCAAAGGTCCAGCTCGAGTCAACCCAGGTCGAGAGCTCGTCCTTCTTGAACCAAAGGGCGAGGCTGGCGACGAGCACCACGAGGAACACGCCCGTGACGATCCACTTCGCCGAGAAGATCGCGGCCCAGGGGCCGGTGTCGCCCTCCCCGGGCTTGCCCCAGTTGGCGAAGACCAGAATGCCGATCATGGCGGTAAAGTAGAGACCGTTCTGCCACAGAGCGCGGCCCTTCTCCTCGTCGGGCATCACCACCGGACCCTCGACCTGCCTCGCAGCCTCCTCCTTGCGGAAGATGAGGTGCATGAAGAGGCCGATGATGACTGCGAACGAGATGGCGCCGACCGCGCGGGCGATGCCCAACTCGGCCCCTAGAATGCGGGCGGTGAGGATGATGGCCAGCACGTTGATCGCCGGACCCGAGTAGAGGAACGCGGTCGCAGGTCCGAGCCCGGCGCCGCGCTTGTGGATGCTGGCGAACAGCGGCAGCACCGTGCAAGAGCAGACCGCGAGGATCGTTCCCGATGCCGCGGCTACTCCGTAGGCAAGCGCCTTGTTTGCCTTGGGCCCGAGGTACTTCATCACCGCGCCCTGACTGACGAACACGCTGATGGCGCCGGCGATGAAGAACGCCGGCACGAGGCAGAGCAGAACGTGCTCCTGGGCGTACCACTTGACGAGTGACAGGCTCTCCTGGACAGCGCCCCAAAAGCGTTCGCTGCCGACGGGCAAGAACCAGCAGGCCGCGAACACGGCCAGAATGATGAGCAGCTTCCAGCGTTCCTTCATCTGAAATCTCCCATCAGAAAGTGACTACTTGGCCATATTGCCAACAGGCGCTCAATAAAAAGCAGGCTTCCTGTCATGCGCGCTCCTTCATGACCTGCGTGGCACAGGTGAAGAAGCTCATGACGCAGGGAGTGAGCAGTGTGTAATAGACGACATTGCCGTCGCGGCGGTCATCGACAATGCCGTGGGAGCGGAGCACGGCCAAGTGCTTGGAGACCGTAGTGCGATCCGTGCCCACCACCTCGGTGAGCTCGCCCACCGAGCACTCCCCGCGCGACAAACGGTCGACGATCTTGAGCCGCGACTCGTTGGCCAGCGCCTTGAGCACACGCGCCTGCTGTTTGAAGATGTCTGTGCAACATCGTGCCATGCGTCTATGCGCCTCCTTGAGCTGAGATATTAGTGTGGCTATATGGCCACATTGTCAAGCGCTTATTTTCCGCTCTCTTGGGGGCCTCGACGAGAATCGCCTCGCAGCGAATGCAGTGGACTTCCAAACCGTTCAGGCGAAGAGCTCCTTGAGCCGTTTTGATATCTCGTCGCGAGTGGCGCGGAAAGCATTCAGTCTGTCTTGTTCGCTGCCCTGAACGGCCGCAGGGTCCGGCAGGCCCCAGTGCAGGCGGGTCGCCTTGCCGAGGAAAAGCGGGCACTCCTCCTCGCCGCAGAGGGTGATAACCGCATCGACCTCGGCAGTAGGGATCTCCGCGACGACCTTCGAGCGGTGATGGGAGAGGTCGATGCCGATCTCCTTGAGAACGGCGATAGCCTCGGGCCGCACGTTCGTCGGGCGCGAGCCCGCCGACCACACCTTCGTGCCCGCCGGGGCCATTGAGCGGGCGAGTCCCTCGGCCATCTGGCTGCGCGCCGAGTTGGCCACGCAGAGGAAGAGAATGCCTTTCATGAGATCACCTCCTCGGACTTGCGGCCCGCCCCATTGAACCAGTGCTGGGTCTTGAGGCAGATCTTAACGAGCATCAACATGACCGGCACCTCGATAAGCACACCGACCACCGTGGCCAGCGCCGCTCCCGAGGACAGCCCGAACAGCATCGTGGACGTGGCGATCGCCACCTCGAAGTGATTGGAGGCGCCGATCATGGCGGCGGGCGCCGCGTCCTCGTATTTGAGCTTCAAGAACTTGGCGACGCCATAGCCGAGCCAGAAAATGAGCATGGTCTGGAGAAACAGCGGAATGGCAATCCACAGGATGGTGAGAGGATTGCCGAGGATGACCTCGCCCTTGAAGCTGAAGAGCAAGACGAGGGTCGACAGCAGGGCGATGATCGTGATCGGAGTGAGCACCTGCAAGAACTTCTCGTTAAACCACGTGAGACCCTTGGTCGCGATGATCCACTTGCGCGACAGATACCCGGCCACGAGAGGCAGTGCGACATAGATGGCGATGCTGAGGAGCAGGGCCTGCCACGGCACCGGCAGCTGACCCACGCCCAGCAGGAACCCACCGAGGAGTCCGTAGAGCAGCAGCATGCTGAGGGAGTTGATCGCCACCATGATCAGGGTCAGCCCGTCGTTGCCGCGCGCGAGGAAGCCCCACACCAGCACCATGGCGGTGCACGGGGCGATGCCCAGCAGAATCGCTCCGGCGAAGTAGCTGCGCCACAGAGGGATCTCGAGCATCTTGATGCCTTCGTGCAGGACCACGAGCCCGGCGCCGTGGTGCGCACCGATGGGCAGATCCAGGCCGAGAGGCATCTTCACGAGGTCTGTCGCGTCCGTGCCGATGAGAGAGCGAAACAGCACACCGAGGAATAAGAAGGCGATGCCGTACATGGTAAACGGCTTGATGGCCCAGTTGACGAACAGGGTCAAAAACACCGGCTTGCCGCTCCTGCCGGCCTTGATCACCGAGGCGAAATCGATCTTCACCATGATGGGGTACATCATGAAGAAGAGACAAATCGCGATGGGGATCGAGACCACTGGCGCGCCCTTCACGAAAATGGACATGCCGTCAAGGGTCTGCGCAAGGTCTGGGGCGAGCTTTCCGAGCAGGATCCCGCCGAGGATGCACAAGACCACCCACACCGTGAGATAGCGCTCGAAGACGCTCGTCATCTTTCGGTCGTTCGTCGCGCATTGTTCGTGACCTGTCAGTGGACTGCTCATGGGGACACCTCTAGAAAAATGGACGTCAACACGGCCGGCGGGCTTCGATGCTCGCCGAGGCCACGTAGTTCTCGGCGCCCGAGCCTGGCAGCCACTGCTGGATGAACTCCCGGCTCTCTTGCTTGACGGCGATGCGGATGTCCGAAAAGCCCGCTGCCTCTAGCAGCTGCGCAATGGTGTCTGTCGTTGCAGCGCCAGCGATGCACCCGGTGAGCGCCGCGAGATCCGTCGCCATTTGTTCCGGCAGTGGCCTCAGAGCCACGACGTCGGAAATCGCGAGCCGGCCGCCAGGCCGCAACACGCGAAACGCGTCTTTGAAGACCTGGCCCTTGTCTGGAGAGAGGTTGATGACGCAGTTGGAGAGGATCACGTCCACTGTCGCATCGGCCACCGGCAGGTGCTCGATCTCTCCGAGCCGGAACTCGACGTTCGCGGCGCCTGCGCGACGGGCGTTGTCCCTGGCCTTGGCA
>JALOQD010000369.1 GCA_025453525.1 Myxococcota bacterium | reverse complement strand
AGCTGAAGCTCACGCCGCCGCCCATGTGGCTCGAGCTGCCGCAAGAAGAGCAAGCGGCCAAGGTGGACGAGCACATGGCCCTGGCGGAGAAGTTTTTCCGCGAGCAACGGGAAAACCGCCCCTGCCTAGGCATGGACCTAGTGATGGCCCAGCACTTCACCGACCGCCCGTCCGAGCCGTCGCGTCGGCCGCGGATCAAAGTATTCAGCTTGGACAAGGCCAAGACCGACCAGCTGCTCGACAGCTACAAGCGCCACGTAGGCGGTTATCGCGAGGTCTACGACGGTTTCATCAGAGCCGCGCAAGCGGGCAAGAGACCCACCGTGGAGTGGCCGAGAGGCAGCTACCCACCCTCCTGCGCCGTGCCCATCGGCTAGGACTAGCAGCGCGGGTCCGTGATCCCCCCAATCCGACACTCCAATCGGCCAAGGGCCGAGCTGCGCCTTATGACCCGCTGTTTGCGCCCAGATGAGCCAGCACAGAACCGAGTTAGGCCAAACTGCGCCGAATTTCGGGGCGCCGCATCACCCACCGCGCCCCAATCGACCACAGGCCCGCAGGCAGGAACCCTCAGTGACCGGCGGCGCTGACCCAGCGAGCAGCCGGCTCCTGAAAACCCGCGTGATATTCATCTGTTCCCTTTGGGTGGGACCTGTTCCTGACCTGTTCCTCTGCCCCAGCGAGCAGCCGGCTCCTGAAACCCCGGGTGATATTCATCTGTTCCCTTTGGGTGGGACCTGTTCCTGGACCTGTTCCTGGACCTGTTCCTGACCTGTTCCTGACCTGGGACCTGTTCCTGACCTGTTCCTGTTCCTGCTACCCGGATCGCGGCATTGCCGGCTGGTTGGGGGTGCGATTGACAGTGAACTAGCGCCTCGCGCGGCGCCTTGCGACCAGGGCGAGCTCGACGAAGTACCAGGTCATGAGCGCCAAGATCGCGAGGAACGCCGGGACGATGAGGACGATTCCGGGGTCGCGGACGAAGAAGAGCTGGAGAGTTCCGCTTTTGTCTTTACTTTTTTTCTCATCGAGCAGGACGTCGTAACCCGCCACCGTCGCCGGATGCATGTAGCGCACCTCGTGCGCAGAGCCCGCGGCATCGACCACGGTCACCGTGGTCCGCGATGCCTGTCGCGCCACCGCCGAGTCCTCGGCCACGGCCTCGTGGTCTATGTGGGCGAGGAAAAGAGGCGCGTTGCCCGGAGCCCTCGCGAGGGGCCCGGGATCGCCTAGATCCACTCGCCGCCAGTCTCCGAGAGTGAACGTGACGGCATGACCGAGCAGCACGACGAGAAAGCCCACGTGCACGAGGGAGGGACACAGAGCAGTGAACAAGGCGCGACCGGGGACGGTGCGGCGCGCGGCGAAGAGCTCCCGCAGTCTCAGGAACGCACACGCGGCGCCGTTGAGCCCGAGGGCGAGCAGCACGGCGAGGAGCAGCGGCAGCCACCAGAGCGCAGCGAAGCTCGGTAGGAGATGGGCCGCGAGCCAGTCTTGCAACCTCGTCTCGTTGAGACCGTCAATGAGAGTTTTCGAGCCCCCGGCATAGAGAGAGCCCACGAGCATCAGCAGCGAGCCGGCCACGAGCAGCGCCAACGACAGCGCCGTGGAGCCGAGGCAGCGCAGCGCCCGTTCCAGTACAGCCCTCATCCCACAACCCACTTGGCGAGGCTGGCAAGCAGATAAGTCGCCGTGGTGAGCCCAAAGGTAAGACACGCCGCACTCACCGCGAAGAAGGCACGCCGTCTCGCCGTCCACCAGGGCACGAAGCGCAGGTGCAGGTATGCGGCGTAGGCGAGCCAGATGGAGGCCGAGGCCATGTGCCGCGCCGACCAGCGAAACGTGTTGCCCCAGCCGTAGTAGCACCACAGCGCCCCCATGACCTGGGAAGCGCTGTACAGCACGAAGCCCCACACCAGGAAGCGGTGGAAGGCGCCCTGGGTCTGCCCGCGCCACAGCTCGAAGGCGGCGACTATCCCTCCGCAGTAGAACAGCGCGTAGCTTGGCAACTCGGTGACGAAGAACCCCAAGGCCAGGGGGCCAAGCTTCTTTCCAGAGGGCGGCAGCATGCCGTGGACGAAGAGAAGCGCCAAGAGAAGCACGAGGGCGAAGGTTACGGCAATGGCGGTGAGCCGGCGAGGGGTCGCGTTCGTTTCGCGTTTGCTCAACATCACTCGGCCCGCAGCACGTCGATGCGGGACACGGACTTGAGCCATCGGTCTGCCGACAGGTCTGTGGGGATGACGAGATGGAATGCGCCGCCATCGGGTTCGGGCTGACCGTTCTTCCGATCCGCGAGAAGGATTTGCTCGGCGTCGCGGGCGGTCAACACCTCGGCGCTCGACAGGAGCACCCGGTAGCCGTCGGGCGCAGACAGGAGGAGCGCGCCCGCTGGATCCGGCGAGACCCCGAGCCGCGCGAGCACCTCTTTGAGAGGCACGCCTTCGAATTTTTTGATGCCGTGAAATCCAGTGCCTTCGCCGGCTTGAATGGCCTCTACGTCTCGGCGCGGATAGCCCTCCAAGGTGAGGGCGACGACCGGCTGCGCGTCGCCTTGGCGCAACTCAAAGGACGGCGCGAACAGCGGCTTTGGTCCCTTGCCTTTTTCCACGTGCAGGCCGTGCTCTGCTCCAAGGGCAATCACCTCGATGGAGATGACGCCCTCGAGGCAACGGTCGGTGGTGAAGTCGCGGGTCGTGACGAGCTTGGGCATGGGGACCGCGCGCTCGAGAGGCTCTCTCCACGGCTGGGACTCTTCCGGAGTGTGACAGCGCTCGCACGGCTTGTGGGGCCGCAGGGGCTCGGCTGCATAGGCCACGAGCACCTCGGCGGCGTTGCGGTAAAAGATCTCTCCCCATGACAGAACGGCCGTCGTTCCCTCGCGGTTGCGCACGACGATGGCGAGATCGAGCTCGCGGTTGAACATCCCGCCTGTCTTGACGACTCCGGCCTGGTCGAGGAGCAGCCGCAGGGGCACGCCCGTGACGAGAAACACACCGTGAAAGCTGCCATCGCGGTGCACGTCGTTGAGTCGCGCCGCGACTTGCGGAAACTCTCGGAGGTCTTCGATGGTCAGGGTGAGGGGCTTTTTTACCGAACCGCTCAGGGTGAGCTGCGGCGTTTCGGACGGCGGGGAGGCAGAGGCCGGAGCTTGACTGCCGCACCCGACTGGGAGCAGGGCCAAGGCTGCGAAAACGACTATCCAGACTGTTGGAGTTGTGCGATATGCTAGTTTGAACATGGCGGAGCTTTTAATAGGAGAAACACATTGAAAAGGCAAGTGGGATGCGATATCGACGGCATCAGAAAAAGGAGGAGTGGCATGAGTCGACTGCGCGCGTTGTGTCTTTTAGGGATTTTTGGGCTCGCGACTCTCGTCGGTGCGTGCAGCTCCCAGAGCAGCTCCGGGACCCAGCCCGCGGCGCAGCAACCTTCTCCCTCCACAGCTTCCCGTGCCATTGTCCTCGCCACGACGACGAGCACCGAGGACTCGGGACTCCTCGGTGTGCTGCTGCCGGCGTTCACGAAGACGACCGGGATTGAGGTCAAGACCGTGGCCGTGGGCTCGGGGCAGGCCATGGAGCTGGGAAAGCGCGGAGAGGCGGACGTGCTGCTCGTGCACTCTCCCAAGGCCGAAGAGGAATTCATAGCCTCTGGCGCGGGTCAAGACCGGCGGCCGGTTATGCACAACGATTTTGTCCTGCTCGGCCCCAAGGCGGATCCGGCGGGCATTCGAGGCGGGGCAGAAGCGGCGGCGGCCATGGTTAAGATCGCCCACAATGGTTCGCCGTTCGTCAGCCGCGCCGATAAGTCCGGCACCCACAGCAAGGAGCTCGCTTTGTGGAAGGCCGCTGCTGTCGAGCCCAAGGGACAATGGTACATCGAGTCCGGCGCTGGAATGGGAGAGACCCTGCGGATCGCCAGCGAGAAGCAAGCCTATACGCTGTCGGACCGCTCCACGTTCCTCGCCACGAGCGCTCTCGAGCTCGTCGTGCTCGGGGAGGGCGACCCGGCGCTGCTCAATCCCTATCATGTGATCTCCGTCCACAGTGCGAAGGCCAATGTCCAGGGCGCCCAAGCGTTTGCCGATTTCATTACGAACGCGCAGGGTCGGCGGCTCATCGCCGACTTCCGCTGTCCAAAATCCGGACAACCGCTGTTCGTCCCCGACCCCCCCGATGAGGTGAAATGAACCTCGCGTTGTCCTTTCACGAGCTGCTCGAGATCACTTGGCGCTCTCTTTTGGTTTCGGGCTCGGCCTTGTTCGTGGTGGTGCTCGTGGGCGTCCCGCTCGGCGCCCTGCTCGGACTGTACGACTTCCGTGGTCGCAAGCTCGCCTTTGCCCTGGTGAACACCGGCATGGGTCTTCCGCCCGTGCTCGTGGGGCTCCTGGTGGCGCTGCTCCTGTTTCGAGGCGGACCTTTGGGGTTTCTCGATTGGATGTACACGACGCAAGGCATGGTGCTGGCTCAGTGCATCATCGCGCTGCCCATCATCGTGGGGCTGACCGCCGCGGGGCTCGCTCAGCTCGAATCCCGGCTCGTCCTACAGATCCGGTCGCTGGGCGCCACGGAGCTCCAGGTGATGGCCCTTGCCTTGCGCGAGGCGCGTGAGAGCCTGCTCGCCGCGATCATGGCCGGGTTTGGCGGCGCTCTCTCCGAGGTCGGCGCGGTGATGATGGTCGGTGGCAACATTCGCCACGAGACGCGCGTGCTCACCAGCGCCATCGTTCAGCATACGCGTATGGGCGAGTTCGGCGCGGCGGTGCTCCTCGGGCTGGTGCTTCTTGGCTTGGCGTTTGTCATCAATTTCTACCTGACGCTCGTGCAGCAGAAGGAGCACGGGCGATGAGCGAAGCTCTGCTTGCTTTGCATGACATCGAGGTTTGGCGCGGTCAGAGAATGATCGCCGCGGGATCCGGCGTGGACCTGGCAGAAGGAGAGATGCTCGCGCTCATCGGCCCAAACGGCGCTGGCAAATCCACTCTGCTCGGCGTTTCTTCGCTGTTGTTCGAGCCCTCCCGTGGGCAGGTGATCTACCGCGGCGAGCCCGTGCCCAGCAGCCGCGGCCAAAGGCTCGCGCTGCGAAGGCGCTTCGGCAGCGTCTTTCAAGAACCCTTGCTCCTCGACCGCACGGCCAGACAGAATGTGGCGCTGCCTCTTGAGCTTCGCGGAGTGCAGAGGAAGGAGGCGGCTGCAAGGGCCGATGAATGGCTCGAGCGATTG
>JALOQD010000079.1 GCA_025453525.1 Myxococcota bacterium | reverse complement strand
GGGAGTTTTCCGGCGTCCTTCGGAAAGGCGAGGACTGTTTGAGTTGGATAATACGATGTCTGAGTTCCGCAGCCTTGGAGAAGGATGCCGGAAAACGGGGCTTTCGGGATGACAACTAAGTAGTTGCCTTGCCTCAACACGGGCGACATGGAGGATTCTGGAAGAAGTACTAGTCTTCTACTAATTGATACTAATTTTAGTTCTTTCTTGATTCCTTCGGCCAGAGGATTCAACTTACTCATGCATTCCTAATGGAAACTAAAATGAGTAGGTCTCCATGAAAAAGCCCCATTCACCTCCACCACTCCACGACCTTTTTCCATCGTTATCAGCCGAAGTTGTAAAGAAGGTACTCAGGGTCGTCCAATCCGGTCCGACAGTCAAGGATGCCTACGTTCATTGGGATGACCTGCGCCACCGGAAACCGCCCGCGGACCTCAGCCACGAAATATGGTGGTTCGGACTCACGTTAGCCCGGAAGGCTCTGCTCAAACCCCTGTCTCTTTTCGACAAGGATGGGCGACCCTTCCAATTCGGAACCCCCGAACCCTTGCTGATCGATCTCCACCACCTCGACCAGGACGCCGCAGGAGAGATTCGGGCCGCGACCGAGTCGGCCACCCCAGCCAACCGCAATCGGTATCTTCTGAAATCGGTCATCGAGGAGGCCATCACCTCCAGCCAGCTAGAAGGCGCCTCGACCACTCGGAAGGTGGCCGCGCAGATGCTCCGCAGCGGTCGGGAGCCCAAGGATCGAAGCGAGCGGATGATTTTCAACAACTATAAAACCATGCAGGCCATCCGGATATTCAAGGAGGAGCCCCTGACACCGTCTCGGGTCCTCGAAATCCACCGCATGGTCTGCGAATACACCCTAGACTGTCCAGAAGATGTGGGACGGCTGCGCCAATCGAACGATTTCCATGTCATCAGCCTTGCCGATGACACTGTCCTCCACTCTCCCCCAGACCACCGCGAGCTGCCGGCTCGACTCGTCACTTTATGCGCCTTCGCCAATGCCGGTGAGCAGCAGCGTCCCTTTGTCCATCCCATCCTGCGAGCCATTTTGCTGCACTTCATGCTCGGGTATGATCATCCTTTCGCCGACGGGAACGGCAGGACGGCCCGGGCCCTTTTCTACTGGTCCATGCTTCGCAGCGGCTACTGGCTGGCCGAGTTCATTTCCATCTCCCACGTCCTGCGCAAAGCCCCGGCCCAATACGCGCGGTCCTATCTCCTCACCGAGAGCGATGGTGGAGACACCACCTATTTTCTCATCCACCAGCTAGGCACGATCCGAAAGGCCATCGAGGAGCTCCACGACTACCTGGCCCGGAAAACGACGGAACAACAGGGCATTGAGCAGCTACTCGCGGAATCCCCCGCACTGCGCGCGAAGCTCAATCACCGCCAGAAAGCGATTCTCTTCCATGCCCTGAAGCACCCTAACGCGAGCTATGCCATCGAGACGCACCAGAAGGAGCACTCGGTCGTCTATCAGACCGCCCGGACCGACCTTTTGGGATTGGCCGAGCTGGGGCTCCTAGAAAAGACCCAGGCCGGGCGCGCGTTCTCGTTCATCGCGCCGAAGGATTTGGTCCAGCGTATCGCCAAGCTACTTAGTAGTTTTGGGCGTTGACCTGGAAGTAGGTCGTGTCGTGGGCGCAGGCAGGGCACTTCTCTGGCGGTTGCTTTCCGGTGTGGATGTAGCCGCAGTTGTCGCACTTCCAAGGAACATCCTCGTTGCGACTCCATACGTTGCCACTTGCGACGCGCTCGAGCAGGGTGCGATAGCGCTCCTCATGGGCCTTTTCGACGCGAGAGATCATCTCGAACGCGGCGGCGACTGCTGGGAAGCCTTCTTCCTTGGCGATCTTGCCGAATGCGGGATAGAGCTCGGTCCACTCCTCGTGCTCGCCCATGGCCGCGGCCAAGAGGTTTTGCGCTGTATCGCCGATGATGCCCGCTGGATAGGTGGCGGTGATTTCCACCGGGCCGCCCTCGAGGAACTTGAAGAACACCTTGGCGTGCTCTTGCTCGTTGGCGGCGGTCTCGCGGAAGATCGCGGCGACCTGCTTGAAGCCGGCCTTGTCCGCCACGCTCGCGGCGTAGGTGTAGCGGTTGCGGGCTTGGGACTCGCCGGCAAAGGCTTTCAGGAGGTTCTTTTCGGTGTTGGTTCCTTTGATGCTGGCCATGGACAATTCTCCTTTTTCGAGGGCGCTTGGTTGTTTGGGTTCTTCAAGTCCGAGGGCTGCCTGCCAACCGGGCAACCGATGCAGCAGCTCGGTCAGGGCGGGGAGCTGGCCTTTAGACTCGATCGCATCCTTGATGAGCCCGGCGAGCCCGAGATCGCCGAGCAATGCCGCGCCGTACAGGCGCCCGTCGCGGCTGACCAGACGCAGGAACGACCCTTGCGTTTGTTGGTCGTAGATGTGGTAACTGCCATCCGACGGGCTGACCAGGCCGATGCTCAGAAGCTCGACGTCGGCGACTTTGAGGCGGTTCGAGGGTGGGGTTGCCTCGTAACGAACCGCGGCGCCAGCCGCGTTGCGCCCCGCCACCTGACCTTGCGAAAACGCCGTGGGCCAAATGCCGTGCACCGCGCCGCGGTATTCGGCCACGTCTCCAGCCGCGAGCACGCTCGGATGGCTGGTGCGCAGGTGATCGTCGACCACGATGCCATTTCCCACTTCGAGGCCAGCTCGGCGAGCCAGATGGCTGTTGGGGCGCACGCCTGCGGATAGAATCACCAGATCCGCGACGAGCTCATGGCCGGATTCGAGCCTGACACTGCCGACGCGTTCGTCGCCGCACAACTCCTTGACCTTGGCACCGCACATCACATGGATGCCTCGCTCTTCCACATGTCTTTGCAGCAGCACGCCGGCTGGGAGCGGGAGCTGGCGAGGTAAGAGAGAGGCAAAGCCCTCGAGCACCGTGACTTCGAAGCCGCGACGAGCCAGGCCATAGGCGGTCTCCAGACCGAGCAGGCCTCCGCCGATGCAGATGGCTTTGGACCCAGGACGCAGTTCCGCTTCTATTTGGCGTGCGTCCTCGAGGGTGCGCAGCACATGCACACCGTCCTTGTTCGCGCCAGGGATGGGCGGAACAAAGGCGTGGGCCCCCGTGGCCAAAACGAGCTCGTCGAACTCAAGGGTTCGGTTGTCTCGGAGCAATGCGAACTTGCGCTCGAGGTTGAGCTCGATCACCTCGCCGTGAACGAGGGCGATTCTCTCTGCCTCGAACCATGTGGGAGGCTTCATCGCCAGGGATGAGGAGTCCACCTCCTGTGCGAGCATCCTCGTGAGGTTGAGCCGATAATAAGGCATCGCGTCTTCACGCGTGACAAGGACAATTTCCGCCCTGGGCGCGGCCTGTCTCGCCTGCTCGGCCGCCGTGAGCCCCGCCACCCCGGCCCCCACGATGAGGATGCGACGTGCATCAATGTCGGAGACGCTTTGTGCGAGGGACTCGCTCGGCTCGAACAGATCGGCGGAAGCCGCGCATACCGGACAAGTGCCAGGGGGACTCGTCCCCTCGTGCACGTAGTCGCAAATGGAGCAGCGCCAACTCGCCGCCGGCAAAGGCTCGGATCCCCCGAGCTCGGCCATGGCCGCAAACATCTCTGCGCCGACTCCGCACACCGGGCATGTCGCGGGTGGCCGCGTGTTGGTGTGGACGTAACCGCAGACTTCGCATTTCCAGTTTTTTAGGGACATGGCAGTTGTGTAAATCGATTCCGCGCCGCTGGCAACAGGGGGGTGACCCGAGTTGTGACGATTGACACATGGCAAAGGAGCGTGGTACCCCGATTCACGCCGTTAAACTGAGTTTGTTTTATTTGCGAGAGGCCGGCAGTGCAGCGCGACGAGAGGATTTTCGAGGAAGCGGGCTACGGTCGATCCCCGGTGATTTGCACCGACGTCATGGGCGATCTCTGGGCAGCGTGGGTGCTGTGGGACGAACGCGGGGAGAGAATACGCGTGTGCCGCAAGGAGCACGGGGGTTCGTGGGGAAGCCCCTTTGACGCGGCTTCACCCCGTTCCCGCATCTTCGCCCTGCGCCTTTGTCCTTATGGCACGGGCGTGGCCATGGCCTGGATTGATGGAGATCACCCGGAGCGCGATGGCCTGAAGCTCCGCGAGCTGCGAGCTGACCATACCGGAGAGGCGACGCTCCTGGTGCCTCTGCGACGTCTGCCCGCGCACCCCACGCTAGACGGAGGATCGGGCAAGCTGGCCGTGGCCTGGACCGTTCGCGAGCCAGCCGGGCGCAGGCTAGAGGCCTGTGTGGGCGACACCCCCGAGAGTTTGGCCGAGCCCTGCCTCGTTTCGACGCGCGGGGGTTTTCACGCGTATCCGTCCCTGTCGCTCTTTGGCGGCGGGGCGCTCGTGGCTTGGCAAGAGATGTCCCGCAAGGGTTGTCGTCTCTTGGCCCGCCAGCTCTTGCCCGATGGCGCCGTGGGCGAGACGGTCGTGCTCGCCGCTCATTCCCAAGGTACTTTTGCGCGGCCCGACACGGTTGCAGCCGAAGGCGGCGTCTATGTGGCGTGGCAGAGCGACACCGCGCCAGGAGGCGTCCCTGGTCTGACGCGATGGATTGAGCTTGTGCATCTCGATGCCGTTCTCAGCGTGCGGCGTCCGGCTGCGCCCATGGTCGATCTGGACCGGGATGCCGCTGGCGAGGATCAGGGCTTCGAATCTCCGTCTCTCGTGGCGCTGGCAGATGGGCGGCTCGCCATCGTGGGAAGGGGCTCGCAGAGCCTGCGCCTGCAGATGCTCGGTCGCGATGGCTTTGGTCCGCGAAACCAAATCGATGAGCCAGGCTGGGCCTGTCGAGGCCAGAAATTCGATGCCGTGGCGCTTTTGAATTCCCTTTTTGTCATTGGCCGTGAGCGTCGTGGCATCGTGCTGCGCGAGGTAGTGGTCGGCGACGAAGGCGGACCTGGCAAACCCGAATTGGCCGAGGCGGCGAGCGTTCCTGTGCTCAGTGCGGGCAATGGGCGACCGAGCCCGCTCATCGTGGCTGGTCATCGCGTGTTGTTCGGGGACATTCACCAACACACCGCGCTTTCCGACGGCACGGGGACGGTCGACGAATCCCTGCACCGGGCGCGCTATCGTTACAACGACGAGCTGGCAGCGGTCTCGGACCACGAGAGCTTTGTCGGCAAGCGCACGCCTCCTGGCGAGTGGGCCGAAGTGGCGCGCACCGTGGACGAGCACTACGAGCCCGGCGGCTTCGTCACCTTGCACGCCTTCGAGTGGACCGGCCGCGTCCATCCAGGGCCTGGGCACAAGGTGGTCCTTTTGCCTCAGGGCGACTCGTTCATCCTATCCCGCGACGATCCGCGCTGCTCTTCCTCGGCTGGGCTCATCGCCCAGGCGCGCAAGCTCGGGGCGCTCGTGTTTCCGCATCATGTGGGCTGGACCGGGGCGGACATGGACAGTCACGACCCCGCGGTGCAAACGTGTTGGGAGATCGTTTCGTGCCATGGGGCCTACGAGCGGCCAGGGACGACGGCCATCCCCACGCGAGGCGAGGACAAGGCCGGCCAGTTCGCGGCCGAGGCGCTGGACAAAGGACTGCGCTTCGGGTTCGTGGGAGGCTCGGACGGCCACGGGCTCAACTACCACCACGGCGTGTGCCGCTGGAAAGACTCTCACCGCTCTGGTCTCACCGGAGTGCTCTCCAAAGACTTCAGCCGCGAAGGCGTGTTCGCCGCTTTGCGTCGCCGTCGTTGCTACGCCACCTCGGGCGCCAAGATCGGCCTGTGGTTCGAGATCGACGGCAGGCCCATGGGCGAGGAGCTCGTCACCGGAGGCCCGCTGCCTTTCCGCGTCGTCATCGTGGGCACGGCCAAGATCCAATCCCTCTCGCTCGTGAGCAATGGCGGCGCCGAAATAGAGCTCCAGACCGGAGGCCACGAAGCCGAAGTCCACGGAGTTGTCCCCCCGCCTCCCAAGGTAGGCTGGTGCTACTACTATGTTCGCGTTGTTCAAGATGACGGCCATGTCGCCTGGTCCTCGCCCATTTGGCTCGATGCTCTGGAGTCGGCGTAGCGCAAGGGTCATTCTAGCACGCACACCGAGGACTTCTTTTCTATCCCCCGCACGGGGCCAAGGTCTCTCCTCAGCCGTTGAAGTTGGCCAAGCTCTTATTGGCGAAGTCGTGGGCAGAGATGTACGCGGCGGGCACCGAGAAGTCGCTCTTGGCCAGCGTCGGCAGATCTTTGAAGAGCTCCGCCCACTCGGCCTTCTCGAAGGCGATGACGCCCTTGAGGGCTCGCAGGAACGGACCACCGCGGCCCGTGAGCGCATCCTTGACGTCGGCGGAAACAGGGATGTCCGCGAGCAGGTCGTCGAACGGGCGATCCATGGCGGCGTCGAGGAGGCTAAACAGCCCGACCATGAACAGATCGTCGGCGTGCTTGGCGAGGCCGAGCGGTTGAGCGAGCTGCTCGAGGAAACGAGCCCGCGCCAAGGCCACGGAGAAGAGCTCGGTGGGCTTGTTCTCCCCGAGCCCGCTCATGCCGATGAGGGTCGCCCAGCGGCTGAACTCCCGCGCGCCGAGCAGCACGACAGCTTGTTTGATGGAGCGGATCTCCACCTTGAATCCGAAGTAGGCCGAGTTGATATAGCGCAGGAGGCGGTACGAGAGAGCGACGTCTTGCTTGACGATCGCTTCGACGGCGTCGAAATCGGGCTCGGCCTTCTGGGACTCGGCGATGAGACGTAGGCAGTTCATTTTGCTCGTGGTGAGATCCTGCTGCCTCATGAGCTCGGGCTTGGCGAAGAAGTAGCCCTGGAACAAGTCGAACCCCATGGCAAGGGCTTTGTTGAAGTTTTCGTAGGTCTCGACCTTCTCGGCCAGCAGCGTGACGTTCAGGCCCTTGAGAAACCGGGTCGTCTCCTGCAGCTCGCGCTCCTCGAGCGCCAGGAAATCGACCTTGACGATATCGGCGAGCTCCACGAGGACCTCGGTGGTTTCTTTCCATGTATAATCGTCGAGCACGATAGTGAAGCCCCACTTCTTGAGGCGCCGGCACGCGGCCACGGTCTCCATGTCCTCTGGGATATCCTCGAGGATCTCGCAGGCGATCTGGGCTGGGGTGAACAGGTGCGCGTAGTCCTTGATGAGCACGTCGCGGGTCAGGTTGATGAACGCCTTGTGCCCGCCGGTCAGAACCTCGATGCTGAAGAGCGTGAGGCTGTTCAGCATCACCTTCGAGGTCGCCTGGGTGGGATCGGGAAAGTCGAATACGTTCGACAGGCCGTCGCGAAAGAAGAGCTCGTAGCCAATAACGGCGCGTTGCCGGTCGAAGATGGGTTGTCTCGCAATGAACGACTCCAACGAGGCGCTCCTTTCCCTTTGCCTTTTGTGTCGGCCAGATTAACGCAATGTTCGTCGCCGCCATGGACGGGTCTCTAGCCCCGTCTCCGATGACGCAGTCGCCCAAACGCGCCGCAGGAACGCCCTAAAATAGCGTTCGTCACGCTCGTTGTTGGTCGTTTCACGCCTCATGATGTGAAGGAAGGTAGCAGAAAAGGCCGGAGCGCGTGTAAAAAAAATTGTACGAATCAGCCCCCGAGAGGCAGCACTTGCGACTCATGAAACCGTGGCACCCGCACCAGGCCTCGTGCCTCGTCAACCGTGCTCTGACGGGTGGAGCAAGGATCTCCTCCTTTTCCAAAGGGGGAACGCAGGCACACCACCACCCGACAGTGAATGCTTGACGAGGCACTAGCTTATTCTCCCATCCCCTCCATCTGCTTTCGTAGACTCAAGGGCCGCATGTCGGTCCATGTTTTCTCAATGTACTCGAGACACTGGGCCTTGGGTCCCTTGGGGCCCTCGGCTCGCCATCCGGCTGGGATGTTTTTGTGCGCCGGCCATATCGAGTACTGTTCTTCGTGATTGATGACCACCTGGTATTCGATGCTGTCTTCGTAACTGGTGTCGTTTGACATGATTATGCTCCTGTTGCGCTGTCCTGTTCCCCTAGAATCAAACGCGGTTCGTCGAGGGAAGCGTCTTTGATATGTTGCTCTTCATCAAAGGTGTCCGGGACCTCTTTTTCCAGATGCCTCAGGCGCGGGTTGAGATACGACACGACGGTGGCAAGAATGCAGAGCACGCCCGCGCCGAACAGCATGACGGCCATGCCTCGGCCAGGACCGCTCCCGAAGATATCTCCCAGGGCGCCTACCCACGCGCCCCCTTTTGACATCGCCGGTTCGAAGAAGTAATCCGCGAGCGGGCCGGTCAACAGATAGGCGAGCGGCATGGCGGAAAGGGACACGAAGCTACACGCTGCAAACACCCGCCCTTGAAGTCCCGGCGGTACTTTGGTCTGCCAGATCACCTGGCTGGAAGCCGTGATGAACGGCAAGGTCGCGAGGAGGACAAAGGCGCAAGCCCCGAGGGTCAAGGGCGTTGTCCATATCGCTCCCAAGCAAATGGGAAATCCAGCAAGGAAACCGACAAGCAAGATGAGTCGGACTTTGTTCTTGGCGCCTTTCCAGAGACTCATGACAACGCTGCCCACGAGCATGCCGATACCGCCGGCAGACATGATCTGCCCCAGCACTTCAGACGAAGAAAAAGTCAGAACAAAAGGAGTGATGAGAACGATGACCATCGATAAGGAAAAATTGAACGCGGCAAAATACAGCAACAGCATGAGCAGACCCGTGCGCTTGAGGATATAGGAGAGACCGAAGAGAGAGTCGCGCCAGATGTGCGTTCCAGAGTGTTTGGGACCCTCGAGCACAGGTTTGGGTTGCGGGATATGGGTGATCGCTATCGTGAACAACCCAAACAGGAAAGTCAGAAAATCGACGAACAAGACCGGCGAAAGACCAAAACGACCCACCAAAAATCCCGCTGATGCCGGCGCGCCGACTTGGGCAACGGCATAACCGATTTGCAGCAAACCGCTCGCTCGGCTCAGCTGCTGCTTGGGAACCATGAGAGTCGTCGAAGCCGAAAACGTCGGCCAGAAAAAGGCCCCACACACGGAGTTGATGACCGCCACGATCATGATGTGCCACACCTCGAGAGCGCCGTTGGCATGGAGGAGGAAGGCCACGAGGGTGGTGACTGCAGGGCCCCCGTTGGTGAACGCCAAGATCTTTTTTCGATTCCATTTGTCCACCAGGGCGCCGGCAATGGGTGAGAGGAGAATGGCGGGAACGAGAGCCAGCAGCCCGATCAGGGAATACGCAGTGACCTCTCCTGTCTGGTTGTACACCCACACGCCGAGAGCAAAGCTCGTCATCCCAGACCCCAAGGCAGAGAGAACCTCTCCGGCCCAAATGACGAGGAAGCGAGACATCTTTTTTGGTTGGTGAGGCAATTGGGGCATTTCCTATTGTCGATTTTGATGGGCTTGCCAATGTTTCAGCCATTTGGAGACGGCGAGCTTGTCCACGGCAGGACCGAGGAGTCTGAGCTCTTGGCGTCTCATCGGCTGAGGCGAGCTTCCCCCTGCGCCCAGAGGAAAATCGAGCTCGGCTCGATCTGGCTTGCCGCTGTTTTTGCCTCCGAAGATGGCTCGAATCGCTCCGAGATTCGCGTCCGTGCTTTCGGATTGAGCTCGCTCGAGTTTCTCGAGCCATTGTTCGGCTGGAATCAAACTCAAACCCGGGAAGTGCTCTTGCAGCCAGCTCATGATGGTGGTCCACTCGGCAATGGAGCGCGCAGAGAGATCAAATACGGCGCTTCGTGTATCCCAGTTGAGAACCTTGCCGATGATGGCCTCTGAGACGGCGTCCACCGGGCTCATGTCGACCTCGAGCTCCACGTCAGGAGCGCAACCCAGGCGCAGGCAGGACCTTATTGCGTTGACGAGCAGGTCATCGGGGTTGGACAATCCGGTTTCACTGTGGCCCACGATTCGCCCTGGACGATAGATGAATACGGGAAGACCTCGATCCGAAGCCTGGCTGGCCAAGACCTCGCCGATCCATTTTGTTTGGGCGTAGCCTCCAGTCGGCACAGGATATTGAGCCGGGCAAGTTGTCTCTACATCCTTGCGGTCCAAGACCCCCTCAAGCACGGATGCGGTGGAAATGTAGTGGAACGGCTTGCCTCTCATCGCTCTGGCGATCTCGAGGCATTCTCTCGTGCCCAGGACGTTGGAGGCTCGCAGCAGCGAGTAATTGTAGACGGCGTTGACCGCGGCGCCGTTGTGCACCACGCAATCCAATCGTTCGGCGAGCTCCGCATATTGATCGACGCTTAGCCCCAAGCGCGGAGCGCCGAGGTCTCCTGGGACAATTCTTAGTCTTTCTCTGAACGAAGTCGCTTTGCCTAAAGGTCCCAACGACCTTTCCAGGCGGAGCAGTCCTTCCTCTGTGCTGCGACAGCGCACCAGACAGTAGATTGAGGCGTCGGAACGAACAAGCAGATCGCGGACCAGTTGGGCGCCGAGGAACCCGGTCGCTCCTGTGAGAAAGATGTGGCTCGGAACAGCGCCCGAGACAGGAGGTCTTTCTGCCCGAAATGCCGGATCCAAGACAGCATCTTGAAGGAGAAGCTCATTGGGCCCATTTCCCTGCGCGGGTGGTTCTGATTTTCCGTGCCCTCGGCTCACAAGCTGGGCCATTCCGGCAATCGTCGGGTTGTTGAACAGCTCCACGAGCGGCAGTGTTTGGTCGAACCCTTTGGCGATGAAGTCATTGAGTTGGATGAGTCGGAGCGAGTTGCCTCCGAGCTCGAAAAAGCTTGCATGGATGTCGATACCTTCCAAGCCCAAGACGTCTTGCCAGATCTTGTGCATCTTCGTTTCAAAGCTGTCGCGCGGCTGGCTCCATTCGCTCAAGGTGCTGCGCGGCGCCAGCAGGGCTGGCAGCTGTTTGACATCGATTTTGCCGCTCGCCATGACGGGGAATTTTGCAAGATGAACATAGTGATCCGGGACCATGTACTTGGGTAAAAATCGCGCAATGGCCCCGCGAATCGTTGGAGTGGGGATCTCGATCTTCGAGGTGTAGTAGCAGACGAGCTGTTTCATCCCTTTGGCATCATCGATGTCGAGCACTATGGAATTATCGATGCCTTCTATCTTGTTGATGGAGGTTTCGATCTCCTGGAGCTCCACACGGAACCCACGAATCTGGACTTGCCTGTCCATTCGACCGAGGAACAAGAGATTGCCGTCCTTGCCCCACTTCGCAAGATCCCCTGTGGCATACATTCTCTCGCCGGGCTTGAATGGATTGGAGACAAACTTCTGTGCATTCAAGCTTGGTCGGTTGAGGTAGCCCGAGGAGAGCCCAGGGCCTCCGATGTAGAGCTCACCGGGAACGCCGATCGGCACCAGTTTGCGGGATTTGTCGAGGACATAGAGGTCGTAGTTGGGAAACGGGCGGCCGATGGGCATGATCGCGCCCTCTTGTTTGTGGGGCGCCAAGCGGTATCCGCAACTCGATATCGTCGCTTCAGTGGGGCCGTAGAGATTCCAGACGCTGATGTTGTCCGAAACACCCTGGACGTGGTCGGCTTGAAGCGTATCGCCTCCAGGGGTTAAAAGACGCAAGGCCTTGTAAGGTCCCCTGCGGATGAGCTCAGCCACGAGTAACGGGCTGGGAGCGACGAGAGTGACTTCTTTTTCGTTTATGTCTGCCACAAGGGCGTCAATGTCGAAGACCGCTCGTTGCTCGAAAACGCAGATGCTTGCCCCGGCATAGAGCGGCGCGGCGATCTCTTCAATTGAGGCGTCGAACGAAAGAGACGCCAGATGGACGGTCCTGTCCCGATGGTCATAGCCCAGAAAATCGCAATAGGCCTGGACATAGTGGGCGAGGCTCGAATGGGGTATGCGGGTGCCTTTGGGAGTGCCAGTGCTGCCAGAGGTGTAGATGATGTAGGCGTCGTCCTGCGGCGAGTTGGAACCGGCCATTTGCGAAAACTCGAGAGCCCCAGTGCTATCGAACGAGACCTCGTTGACACAAACGACGGTTCGGCTCTCCAGAATCCCGAAGGACGATTGCTGGAGCGAGCTCGTAATGGCCGAGTCGGATATCAGTAGCAGGGGTTCGCAGTCTGACAGCATGGCCGCGATTCGCTGGGGTGGAACGAAAGGATCCATGGGCACATAGACACAGTGCGCTTTGAGCACAGCGAGGAAGGTGGTGACCGCTCCGGCTGAACGACGAAGAAGGACGGCGATTCGGTCGCCTAAACAGGCGCCTTTTTCGCGCAGCAAAAGGGCGAGCTGTTCAGATCTGCGATCCAGCTCTTCATAGGTCAGTGTTTCGCCGTGGTCGATGACAGCAGTGGCTTTGGGGTATTTGCGGACAGAGTCTCTAAAGAAATCGATGAAGAGTTTTGTGTAGTCGTACGGTCTGGGATTACGACCGAATTCGCTGCGCAGAAGGCTCTCTTCCTGTGTAGACAGAACATTGACCTCTCGAATCAAGGCGTTGGGGTTGTCGCAGATCCCTTCGCATAAAGCCTGGAAGCTCTGGCATATCCGCTTGATAGTTTCTTGTTCAAACAAATCGCCACAGTACTCTACCGCGATATGCAGCTCTCCGTTTTGCTCAAAGGCGCTCATAGACAGGTCGAACTTCGAGACAGTGCTTTTCAATTCGAAAGGCGTTAACTCAAGATTTCCAGCTAAGGTTCTGGAGTCATCCACTTCGAACATGGAAAATATGGTGCTGAACAATGGATTCCTGCTGGTGTCACGCTGCAAATTGAGCTTTTCTATGAGGGTCTCCAGGGGATAGAGTTGGTGCTCGATCGACAGCAAGCTGTCGTGTTTGACTTTGTCTAGAAATTCCGCAGCCCCAAGCTCAGATCGTAAGACACTCCGAATCGCCAAGGTGTTGACGAACATCCCCACAGTTGCGTTGAGATCGTGATGTGGCCGCCCAGCTACTGGGATCCCGACGATGATGTCATCTTGTCCCGTGTATTTGTGTAAAAGGATCTTATAGATGCCCAGCAGGGTGAAAAACAGGGTCGAATTGCGCTTCTCAGCGAGGCTCTTCAGCTTGCTTGTGAGCTCTTCTCCAAGGGCTGTCGAGTAGGTGCTGCCGCGAAAGCTCTGCACACTAGGTCGCGGAAAATCGGTGGGTAGCTCGAGCACTGGCAGCTCTCCTTGGAGTTTTGTCAACCAGAACTCTTCGTCATTTTTTCCGGCCAAGGGGAGATACTTTTCCATCTGCCATACGGCAAAATCCTTTTGCCGGAGCGAGGGCACCGGAGGTTCCACACCTTCGTACAATGCACCGAATTCTCTCACGAGGTTCAGCAGGGAAACTCCGTCGAGCACGATATGATGGGCATCGATGGCCAGGATGTGATCGGTTGGAGACAAACGATAAACCGCAATGCGCCAAAGAGGGGCCTTGGAAAGGTCAAAAGGCCTGATGAAGGATTTCAATGGGTGCTCGAGAGAGTCTTCATCGGTACTCAAGAACTCAATCGTCACGGAAGATGCCGCATCGACGACCTGCACGACTTCGCCATCGAACATGTGGAAATGCGTCCTGAGTGCTTCATGCCTTTGAACGAGTTTCTCAAAGACGTTTTCTAGCAGTACGCGTTCGAGCGTGCCTTTTACCCGGACGAATATGGGGATATTGTAGCCAGTTCCTGTTTCATCGAGATTGTTCAGAATGTACATGCGCCTCTGTGCAGAGGTGCAGGGATAAAAGGACCGTTCGTCGGTTTGCGCAATGGCGGCGATGTTCGATGTCTTCGATTGGGAATCGATGATGCGGCCGAGCCTTTCTATGGACGCGTTTCTAAAAAAGTCGATCAGCTTGAGATCGATCTGAAACGCATCTTTAACCAATGACACCGTTGTTGCGGCCAAAAGGGAGTGTCCACCAATGGAAAAGAAATCAGCGCTTGTGGAGATTCTTTCGAGGTGCAAAACCTCTTTCCAAATGCCAGCGAGGCGTCTTTCAGTTTCGGTTGCCGGCTGGACGAATTCACCGGCAGAGGCGATCGCTTCGAGGTCAGGCGCAGGCAGTGCCCGTCGGTCGATCTTGCCATTGCGCGTCAACGGCAGTGCATCGAGTTCCATGATTGTCGATGGCACCATATAGGTCGGGAGGGAGGCTTCGATAAAGGCTTTGAGCTCGGAAGGAGCTACGGAGCTACCATCCTGTACGACATAGGCTGCTAGGCGCTTTTCTCCATATTGATCTTGCGAAACTGTGACCGCGCATTGCTGGATGTGAGGGTGGCTCAAAAGATGGGCTTCTATTTCTCCGAGCTCGATCCGATGCCCGCGGACCTTGACCTGCTCGTCTGTCCGACCGCAGAACTCGATTCTACCGTCCGGTCGCCAACGAGCCAGGTCGCCTGTGCGGTAGATGCGGCTTCCAGTTCGCCTGCTGAAAGGATCGGGAACAAACTTCTCCGCAGTCAGTCCCGGTTTGCCAAGGTAGCCTCTTGCCAGCCCCACGCCCCCCAAATAGAGCTCCCCAATGGCCCCAGGAGGCAGGGGCTCCATGGCTCTGTCTAAAACATAGGCTTTTAGATTTTGAATGGGTTTCCCGATGACAGGAGGTAGAACCCCTTTTTCACACCGAACCATTGTGGCGACCACGGTGGCTTCTGTGGGGCCATATGCGTTGAATAGCCTTCGACCAATTGACCAATGTTGTGCCATTTCTACTGGGCAGGACTCGCCTCCGACGATGAGAGTGTGCAAGTTGGGCAGGTCTTCGGGTCTGAGGCGAGGCAGGAGTGAAGGTGGAAGCAGCGCCGTATCAACGGATTTTTGACGACACAAATCCACGAAGGAATCCGGGTTCGTGAGCGTGTCTTGCGTTGCGAGCACGAGCGTTCCCCCAGAACAGAGCGTCACGAATGTTTCCAGTACGGAGGCATCAAAATTCAAAGAGGCGAATTGGAGAAAATGCATCTCGGGGGTGACCGATAAAATCTCTTGTTGAGAAATGATCAAATGGATGAGACCTCGATGGGCGAGCATGGTGCCCTTGGGTTGTCCGGTCGATCCAGAAGTATAAATGACGTAAGCTAAGGAATCGGCATTCCAATTGGGTTGGGATAGAGGAGAGTGGAGTTGTTGCGAGATAGCCCCAGCTTCCTTGTCCACGCAGATCAGACGGACAGGTAGATCAAATTGAAATTGTTTCGTGTGCGCGCTCGACGTGAGAATGGCGCCGAGTTGCGAATCCTTCACCATGAAGCGAAGACGTTCCAATGGATAGGATGGGTCGAGAGGCACATAGGCACCTCCTCGTTTAAGAATAGCGAGTATCCCGATGATCATATCGAAAGACCGATCCAGCGAGAGACCGATCAAAGCGTTGTCAGGAGCCGCCTGGTTTCTCAGGTAGTGGGCCAGTTGATTGGAGCGGTCCTCTAACTGCCTGTACGTGAGGACATCGTTTTCAAAAACAATCGCCGCTTTGTCTGGCGACTTCTCAACCATGCGCTGAAAAAGATCAAGGACAGACAATCCTTGGGGGCAATCGGTTTCCGTATTGTTCCAAGTGTAAAGCACAGTCCTCAGAGTGGGCTCATCCAAAATTTTTAAATTTTGAAGCTGAGCATGGGGGTCTGTCAGGGCATCCTCAAGGAGAGACATGTAGCATTGTGCGATATGGTCAACCGTTTTCTTCTCCAACAGGTCGGAATCGAATTCAAAGCTACACTGCAAACCAGTTTCAGATTCAGATGCAGCGAACACCAGATCAAACTTCGCCTGGCCTGCGATCGAAGAAATCGGCTCGATTTCCAATGCCCCAAAAGTATAATGCTCTTGCTGCTTCGCATGGAAGGAGAACATCGTCTGGAAGACGGGATTCTTGCTGAGGTCTCGTTGAAGGTGAAGGTTTTCCACGAGAAGGTCGAAGGGCATGTCCTGATGAGCAAAGGCGTCCAAGCACACTTGTTTGACATGCTGCATGTACTGAAAAATACCTTGATCTCCGTCGTAACCAATTCGAAGGGGCAACGAGTTGACAAAAAAACCGATGAGAGGCTCTACGTCAGTCGTCTTTCTGCCGGCAATGGGGATCCCTATACAAAAATCTGCTTGGCCTGTGTAACGCGCCAATAGAATTTGGTAGATGCCGAGTGTCACCATGAAGGGGGTCAGGGCGTTCTTTTTCGCGAATTCACGAATGCGGCCCAATAGCTCAAGGTCAATTTCAAATAGGTGAGTGTCGGCTGAGCGTTTGCGACCGGTATTCCGCGGACGGTCTATGGGCAACTCGAGATCAGAGACACCGTCCAATTGAGGTTTCCAGTATGCGATATCTTCCTTCAAGTTTTCTTCAGAGAGCTGTTCCCGCTGCCAAGCGGCAAAGTCCGCGTATTGAACCTGTGGTTTCGGTAGCCTGGAGGTCTCACCCCTGCAAAAAGCATCGTAGAGCTCGACGACCTCCTTTGTCAGAATTCCCATGGACCATGCATCTGACGCGATGTGGTGCATATTGAAGATCACGATATGGTGTTCTTCCTCTAGCTTGAGAACCTTGACTCTCAGCATCAAGTCGCTTGTAAGGTCGAACGGCCTCTCGGATTCTTCCCGGATCTTCTCATGGACGAGCGTGTGTTGATGACCGTCCTTAATGGCGGATAAGTCCTCCTGAATCAGGAGGTGCGGCGGTGTATCCTGGATGACTTGTTGAACCTGTCCATCGATGGTTTTGTATACCGTGCGAATGACCTCGTGTCGCTGCACAATCTCGAGAAAGCTGCGTTCCAAAACGTCCATCTCGAGCGGTCCTTTGAGGACCAGAGCCGCCGGCATGTTGTAGTAAGAACTATCTGGCGCCAGTTGATTGAGAAACCACATGCGGTTCTGGGCAAAAGAAAGGGTCAGAGGTTTGTCCCTTGGGACAATCTGGATGTCGGGAGTGAAATCGACATGCTCCATTCCATCGATTTCCGAAGCCAAACCACGAATGGTTGGGAATTCGAAGATCTTTCTGATCGGCAGATCCAAACCGAAGGCACGCCGGATGTGGGCTATGACACGAGTTGCTAAAAGAGAATGACCGCCCATGGAAAAGAAATCAGCGCTTGTGGAGATCTTTTTAAGGTGCAGTATCTCTTTCCAGATATTTTCAAGACGTCTTTCGGTTTCGGATGCCGGTTCGACGAATTCACCGGCAGAAGCTATCGCTTGCAAGTCAGGTTGAGGCAAAGCTCGTCGGTCGATCTTGCCATGGCGTGTCAATGGCAGAGTCTCAAGCTCTAGAATTGTCGATGGCACCATGTACGCGGGGAGAGAGGTTTCAATGTAGGCTTTCACCTCAGAAGCGGGTGTGTAGCGGCCGTCGGTCACGATATAGGCTACAAGACGTTGGTTTCCATATTGGTCCTTCGGAGCAGTGACCGCGCATTGCTTGATGTGAGGATGCCGGCAGAGCTGGGCCTCGATCTCCCCGAGCTCGATACGGAAACCGCGGAGACTGACCTGGTTGTCGATCCTGCCGAGGAACTCGATTTCGCCGTTGGCATTCCATTGGGCGAGGTCGCCCGTGCGGTAGAGGCGG
>JALOQD010000078.1 GCA_025453525.1 Myxococcota bacterium | reverse complement strand
ACGTCGCCCGTATTCAGCGCAAACACAGATGCGGAACCCGACTTGATGGAAACTGAAAAACAAAACGATTCTGAAATGGTTGGACAAACGAATGAACCCGATAGCACTGTTTCAAATCTGGAACAAACCGCCTTTGGTTTCTACAGATCGTTTGGCGCTTCAATTATTTATTATTCGCCAGAAACAGATCTGGTCCAATCTGCATTAGGAGCCTATAAGTGGGCGCAGGATGCCGTGGTGGAGGTCGCGAAGAGTCAGCAGACACCAAGAACAAATCCAGGCATGGGGGAATTTAAATTTGTGCATCAGCGCTCCTGGTTTTCAAACGACGCGTATAAAGACGCAGGCAGAATCAACATAACAACTACTTTTTATAAACTTGCAGAGGACGGCTCGAATACAGACGACTGGTGGCTCATCGAGTTCAAACTGGAAAGCGTACCTGGCAGAGTTGCATATGGCTCAAAATGGGGCACTGAGAGAATGTATATTACCTTGGATGCCGACAGTGGCTACCCTGGCTATTTTCTATCGGACAAGTCTCCTAGCACCACCGCAAACACGGGAGCCGGCAGTACGTTTGGCGTGAGTTTGTCCATGTCCGGACCGTCGGTTTCAAGGTCATGGTCTTACGCGGCGAACGGTGTGCAACTCTATGAAACAGGTGATAAATCCGAAGGAACGGCCAAATGGGATCATCACGTAGGCTGGAAGAGTAGCCCTGGGCAGAATAGCTACGAAGTGAGACCCGGTGCGATCGTTCGAGTTCCCCATGGAACGACAAATCCTTATCAGAAATGGTTTGAGTACTATAGCATTACATGGATGAAGTTACGCGGTTTGACACCAATAGGAGGAACTGATTTGCGTTATGGATTCATCATATGGTACCCAACTAATTACAGCGGTTATAAACACTTGCGGGCTAAACACAGCAATAAGTGCCTGGATGTTGAAGGTGCTTCCACCAGCGCGGGAGCCAGGATAATGCAACACACCTGTCACTCAGGCAAAAATCAGAACTGGACATTCGATCCCCAACACGACGGAACCTACAAAATCGTCGCAGAACACAGCAAAAAGTGCATGGATGTTAGTAATTACTCCA
This sequence comes from Myxococcota bacterium, assembly GCA_025453525.1. Lineage (GTDB taxonomy): Bacteria > Myxococcota_A > Polyangia > JAAYKL01 > JAAYKL01 > JALOQD01. Next base: position 29,155 of record JALOQD010000078.1, on the reverse strand, counting down.
CCTCGAACGGCGCAAAAATATGGCAATGGGATTGCGGCAGGGATATCGGCAGTAAACCAGCCAATCAAAAATGGAAGATCATCAATCGGGGCAATGGCTACTATGCGTTCAAGAGCATGCAAAGCGGCAAATGTTTGGATATTGAAAAAGCCAGTCAACAAGACGGCGCGAACCTCCAACAGTGGGATTGTCACTACGGCAACAACCAGTTGTTCCGGAGGGAGTAGGGAAATGAGTGTCGTGCGGCCGGCAAGCGACACTGCACGGGGGTGTCAGGAGCGAACCCGCATGGCCGCTGTCGGGTGCAAAGCCATCGATACTTGGTCCTTGCGCGAGATATTCTTCATACTAATGCCATGACCCACGCCTTCACCGGCTATCGTTGCTCGGACTGCGGCGCCGTCTTCGCAGAAGGCGAGACGCTGTACCTGTGCCTATCCTGCGGCCGCAGCGGCATAAAGGACGAGCCATTGCGCGGCGTGCTCGAAGCGCAGTTCGATTGGGGCTCAGTGTCGTCGCATTTGCGAGCCCATCCAGGAGAGCACGGCATCCTGCTCCCAGTCGATGCTTCGTGCTTTCCGCCGTATCCGGTGGGCGGCACGCCACTCGTGCGCGGGGCTCGCCTCGAAGCGAGCCTTCGAAACAACCCCGAAATCCACCTCAAGCTCGATGGCCAAAATCCCTCGGGGTCGCTCAAGGACCGGGCGTCGTTCCTGGTCGTGGCCCAAGCCATCCGCGACGGCTTCGACGAAATCGTCACAGCGTCAACGGGCAACGCGGCCAGCGCCCTGGCCGCCTGCGCCGCCAGCGCTGGAAAAACCGCAGTGGTGTACGTTCCAGCCCATGCGCCGCGGGCCAAGCTCGCCCAGATGCGCCTACACGGCGCTGTCGTCCATCTCGTCGATGGCACCTACGATGACGCCTTTGCCGCCTCGCTCGCTCACACCCAGTGTGGCCGCGGGCTGTCGCGGAACACCGCCTACAACCCGCTCACCATTGAGGGAAAGAAGACAGTGGCCTTCGAGCTTTTCGAGGAGCTCGGCCGAGCCCCGGACGCGGTGGTGGTGCCTGTGGGCGACGGCGTCATCCTATCGGCGGTCCACAAGGGGTTCAAGGATCTCCGGGCAGCGGGTCTCATCTCTACTCTGCCGCGGCTCGTGGCAGCTCAAGCGCAGACCTCGAACACGATCGCGACGTACTTCGAGACCGGCCAGTTCGTTCCAGCACGCAACCCGAGCACTGTCGCCGACTCCATCAGCGTGCGAGTGCCAGCGGCCGCTCATCTGGCCCGGCGAGCCCTCGTCGAGTCCAAGGGTCTTGCGATTCTCTCGACAGACGAGGAGATCCTCGCGGCTCAGGTGCTCCTGGCCAGGCTCACCGGGATCTTCGCAGAACCCGCGGCCGCCTGCGCCATCGCCGCGCTCGAAAAGGCCACGAGCCAGTTAGAGCCCAGCTCCTTGGTCGTCGTGCTGCTCACCGGTCATGGGCTCAAGGATATCGATGCGGCCCTTCGCGCTGCGAGCCTCGCGGAGTCGAGCCATGGATGAGGAAACGCTGATCCACGGCGGCACGGTGGTGAGCGACACCGGCCTCTCCCAAACCGATGTGCTCGTACGCGGACAGGTCATCGCGGCCCTGGGCAGCGGCCTGCTGGCGCAACCGGGGGCGCGAAGGCTCGACGCCAACGGTTGTCTCGTGTTTCCCGGATTCATCGACCTCCATGTGCACGTCGCAGAAAAGATAGGCGGCTACGATCTCGCCGACGACTTCGAAAGCGCCACGCGGCTCGCCCTACAGAACGGGGTTACCTGCCTTTGCGCGTTTGCCCATCAGTCTTTGGGCACAGTCGAAGAGGCTCTCGACCAGCTCCTGGGCCAGGCACGCGGCAAGGCCCATTGCGACTTTTCGGTGCATCTCGCTCCCACGCGCTTCGACGAGGACACCCACAAAGACCTTGCCAACCTCGCTCGCAAGGGCGCGCGAACCATCAAGCTCTACACCACCTACCGAGAAGCAGGCCTCTACGCGGATCCGCTCGCTCTGCGCAGCATCCTCGAGCTTGCCGCCAAGCTCGGCCTGCGCGTGCTCGTGCACTGTGAAGACGACGCCATTGTGACCGCCTTTCCGCAAAGACCGATCGAGGCGGAGGTGCGCGCCATCGAAGCCCTGTCCGAGGCCGTGATTCACAGTCGCGCAAAGGCGCATGTTGTCCACGTTTCCAGCCCACAGGGGCTCGACGCTGCGCGCAAACCGAGGGCGAGCGGGCTGCTCACGGTAGAGACCTGCCCCCACTACTTGGTCTTCGACGAGCAGCGCCGTGCAGAGCCTCTAGGCCATCGCTACCTGTGCTCTCCCCCTCTGCGCTCATTGGAACAGAAGCAAGCCCTCGTGTCTGCGGTGGGATTGGGCCAGGTCGACGCGCTGGCCACGGATCACTGCCCCTTTGCCCAGAAGGACAAGGATCGCCACGCTGGAGATCGAGCCCAAGTCCCCCGAGGCCTGCCTGGCCTGGGGGCGCTGGTGCCGGTCGCTTTCGATATGTTCATGGCACAGCTCGGCCCCGTGGGCCTGATGCACCTTTTAAGTCGAAATCCAGCGCGCATCGCAGGGCTCTATCCACGCAAGGGAATGGTTGCGCCAGGCTCGGACGCGGATCTCTGCGTGCTTCGACTCGATGGGCAGGAAAGCTCCGTACGCTCGACCTTGGGCAGGGCGCACGATCCCTACGCGGATCGCAAGACAACTCTTGAAATACGGCATGTGCTCACTCGCGGACGCTGCGCTGTTCTCAACGGTCAACAACACGGAGCGCCCATGCACGGGAGGCTCGCATGGAACGCCTGAACGAACCGGCCTTCCGCAACGACGCGGTGGCCAAGGTCACGGGCAGGGCCAAGTACACGGCTGACCTCAAGGTGCAAGGCATGGTCCATGCCACTGTCGTTCACGCCGACTTCGTCTCTGCCCGGATCCAGGGTATCGAGACAGCAGCGGCTTCGAAGAGCAAAGGCGTGCTGCGCGTCGTCACGGCCGCGGACGTCCCCGGTGAGCGCTGCTTTGGCCAGATCGAGAAAGATCTGCCCGTGCTCGCGGAGCTCGAAATCCACAGTCACGGCGACGTCGTCGCCATCGTTGTGGCCCTCACCAAAAGACAAGCGCTTCAGGCCGCAACGAAGGTCCGCATCGAAGCCGAACCAACCGAACCGATCCTCGATCCGCAGGCCGCGCTCGCTGAGGGCGCAACCCGCGTCCATGCCCATAAGCCGAGCAACCTCGTGTGCCACCACAAGATCCGACGAGGCGATGCCCCTGCGGCCTTGCGCCAGTGCGAAGTGGTGGTGGCCGAGAGTTTTTCCACGTCCCGCATTGAGCACGCCTACCTAGAGCCCGAAGCAGCCCTCGCCATTCCGAGGCCCGACGGCGTGATGGAGATCCGCGGCAGCATGCAGCACCCCTTCTCTACCCGAAGGTTCGTGGCCGCGGTGCTGGCAGTGCCGCTGTCCGAGGTGGAGGTGGTGGGGACTTCCATGGGCGGTGGCTTTGGCGGCAAGGATGATACGGCGGCCATGGTCTGCGCTAGAGCAGCCCTGTGCGCGCGTCTCGTCGGACGTCCAGTCAAGCTCGTGTACAGTCGCGAGCAGTCTTTGCGCGAGAGCTACAAACGCCACCCGTATCAGATGAGCTACGAGCTCGGACTGCGGCGCGACGGCACCATCGAGGCCGCTGCCGTGCACATGGTAGCCGACGCCGGCGCCTACTGCTCGGTCACGCCTTGGGTCACTTGGCGCTCCACGGTCCAGTGTTGCGGTCCGTACCGGGTGCCTCACGTCCACTGCGATGTCTTGGGCGTGCACACGAACAACGTGTTCACCGGCGCCATGCGCGGTTTTGGTTCGCCCCAGGTGAATTTCGCAGTGGAGCAACTCGTGGAGATCGCGGCCGAGCGCTTGGGGTTGGACGCGGTCGAGTTTCGCCGAAAAAACCTGTTGCAGCAGGGCGACGAGACCGTCACTGGACAAAAGCTCGACGGACACACCGTGGCTCTGGAGCAAGTGCTCGAGAGAGCCATCGCAGAAAGCGACTATCAAAAAAAGCTCCAGCGCTGCAGCTTTGGAAAAGGAGCGCGTCAGTACGGCATCGGCCTAGCTTTGTCCTACAGAGGCATGAGCCTAGGCGCCGAGGGCACGGACTTCGCCTCTGCCATCATCAACGTCCAGGCCGATGGCTCAGTCCTGCTCGAAACCGGCGTGCACGAGAACGGGCAGGGTTCGGAGTCGGCGATGGTGCTCGTGCTGGCAAAGGAGCTCGGCCTGTCGCCGAGGCAGATCCGTTATCGCCTCTCCTCGACCTCTGCGATCCCCGACAGCGGCACCACAGTGGCCTCCCGAGGCACGCTCATGGGCGGAGGGGCGGTGGTGGAGGCGGCGCGCACACTGCGCACCCTGATGTCGAAGGTGGTCTCCGCTTCGCTCAACTGCGACCCTAATGAGGTCGTGCTGCGCGATGGCCGATGGTGGCACGGTCCACGTTCGCTCTCGTTCGCGCAAGCCGCGGCTCTATGCTTTGCGCAGCAGGTGCACCCTCATGCCACTGGCACCTTCCGCGCGCCCCAGGTGTCGTGGGACGAGGAAACGGGTCAAGGCAACGCCTACTTCACCTGGGTCTACGGCTGCCAAGTGGCCGAGCTCGAGGTCGACGAGAAGAGCGGCCGCATTCGCCTGTTGTCGGCCACGGCTGTGCACGACGTGGGACGTGCGGTGAATCCCCACATGCTCCTGGGCCAAGCCTATGGCGGCATGGCCATGGCCATCGGTTACGCCCTGCACGAGAAGGTCGAAATAGAGGACGGGCGCGTCAAGAGTCTCAACTTCGACACCTACCGCATTCCCCGCGCCGCGGACATCCCTCCCCTGCGAGCCGTGTTCGTCGAAAACCCAGACCCTCTTTCTCCGAGCTTGGCCAAGGGGATTGGAGAACCGACCAACGAGCTGCTCGCGCCGGCGATTGGCAACGCCTTGTACCGCGCCACAGGAGAACGGCGCCTGGTGCAACCCCTGGCGCAAGGAGGCCTGCGATGAAGCTCACGGTCAACGGCGCCACCACGGCGATCGCGGCAGGCGACAAGAACCTCACGCTCCTCGAATGGCTCAGAGAGCGGCTCGATCTCACAGGGGCCAAGGACGGCTGCGGCGTCGGCCGCTGCGGCGCCTGCACGGTCATCGTGGACGGCAAGGCGACCCTTGCCTGCAAGACGATACTGGCGAATCTGAACGGCGCCCGCGTGCTGACCATCGAGGGGCTCTCGGCGCCGAGTGAACCTCTGCACCCGCTGCAACAGGCTTTTGTCGACAAAGGCGCCATTCAGTGCGGGTTTTGCACGCCGGGCATGGTGCTGCGCAGCCATGCCTTCCTCCTCGCCCATCCTCGACCCGATAGGGACGGAATCCGCCGAGCCCTTTCGCCAAATCTTTGCCGCTGCACGGGATATCAGCAGATCATCGACGCCGTGGAAGCGGCGAGCGCCGCCTACGCCGGGCAGCGCGAGCAGGAGAAAACAACATGATCGATTATGCCGAAATGGCCATCGAGGCGCTGTCCAAGTCCGAGCAAGCCCTGCACGGCACCGATTTCTTGCTCACGTGGGACAAGAGCGAGGCAGAGCTAGAGGCCGTGGTTCGGGTTGCGCGGGCCTTTGAAGCGCTCGCTGCGCGCGGCAACAGCATTCGCGTGTTCGACGGAGGACTCGCGGTGTCCATCTTCCGCGACAAGTCCACCCGCACCAGGTTCAGCTTCAGCTCTGCCGCTAGCCTGCTGGGCCTATCGACCGCCGAGCTCGACGAGGAGAAGACCCAGGTGTCCCACGGCGAGACCGTGCGCGAAACCGCGGTCATGATCTCCTTTGCCACCGAGGCCATAGGGATTCGGGACGACATGTACCTCGGCCAAGGCAACGCCTACATGCGGGAGGTCGCAAGCGCGCTCGACGACGCCTATGCCGGCGGCGCCATCACCAGCAGACCCGCGGTCGTCAACTTGCAGTGCGATATCGATCATCCCACCCAGACCATGGCCGATTTGTGTCATTTGGAAAGCGTGTTCGGCTCTCTCGACGCCTTGCAGGGCAAGCGCATCGCCGTGTCCTGGGCCCACAGCCCGAGCTATGGAAAGCCACTGTCTGTGCCGCAGGGGCTCATCGGCCTGCTCACGCGATTCGGCGCAGACGTGACTCTGGCCCACCCCGAAGGCTATGACTTACTGCCGCAAGTGCTCGATGTGGCGAGAGGCAACGCGTCTCGCAGCAGCGGAAGATTTGTGCTCACCCACTCGATGCAGGAGGCGTTCGAAGGCGCTGACGTCGTCTATCCCAAGAGCTGGGCGCCCTTGTCCGTCATGCAAGAGCGCACACGGCTTCTGTCCGCGGGCGACCGCCAGGGCCTCGGCGCCCTCGAAAAGGACTGCCTGGTGCGCAACCTATCCCACGCAGATTGGGAGTGCACCCGACAGCTCATGGACCGCACCCGAGACGGCGCTGCCCTTTACATGCACTGTCTTCCCGCGGACATCTCGCAAGTCTCTTGCGAACGAGGCGAGGTGAGCAAGGACGTGTTCGAGCAATACCGACTCGAGACGTACAAGCAGGCGAGCATGAAGCCGTTCGTGATCGCCGCGATGATCTTTCTGTCCCGTATTCACAGCCCCATGCGCGCCCTGGAGGAGATGCTCACTCGCCAGAGGCCCCATTCCCGCGACGGTCTATGACAGCGAAAGGATGATTGGCCACCCCATGCCCACGAGAACCGGCCGACTGGTGCTGCCCCTCAACGAAAAAGTGAGAACGCAAACCGCTCTTCGCTGTCGGCAGCGAGGCATCACCCTGCCCACCTTTGCGCAGCTCGAAAGTCCCGAGCTCTTCCCATCTGAGCTCGCTCAGAAACTACCGGGCGTGGGACTGTGGGACGTGCACCCGCTGAATCTACTCCGCATCACCTGGAAGAATGATGTTGTCACAGGCGGCTTTGGCAGCGTCAATGCCGTTGTGCTGCCCTCCTCTCTCACCGGCGTTCGTGCTCAGATCATCGGACTTGTGGGTCAGCGGTTTCCCACAGGCGCCCACAAGGTCGGCGCTGCGTACGGGTGTCTCGTTCCGCTGCTCGTCTCTGGCCAGTTCGATCCCGAGCGCCACAAGGCCGTGTGGCCTTCGACCGGCAACTTCTGCCGCGGCGGCGCCTTCGATTGCGCCCTGCTCGGGTGCACGGCGGTCGCGATTCTTCCCGAGGAGATGTCTGCCGAAAGGTTCGCCTGGCTGCACAGCATTGGCGCGCAGGTCATCGCCACGAAAGGCTGCGAGTCCAACGTAAAGGAGATCTACGACAAGTGCTGGGAGCTGCGACGCGACCCCGAGAACATCATCCTCAACCAGTTCGAGCAGCTCGGAAACAGCCTGTTCCACTACCGCGTCACGGGCCCGGCGCTCCGCGAAGCGTACGAAGGCCTCGAAGGACCGAGAACGCGGCTTGCCGCCTTCGTGTCCTCCACCGGTTCTGGGGGAACCATTGCAGCCGGAGACTACCTCAAGGCGCATCTGCCCGACGTGACGATTGTCGCGGCCGAGGCTCTGGAGTGCCCCACGCTCTTGCGCAATGGCTTTGGGGCCCACCGCATCGAAGGCATTGGCGACAAGCACGTACCCTGGATACACAATGTCCGAAACACCGACGCGGTGGCGGCCATCGCCGACGAAGACGCGATGCGGCTCGCGCGCCTGTTCAACACCGAGGCTGGCCACGATCATCTCATCCGGAACGCAGTGCCGCTGGACATCATCGAGCAACTCCACTTGCTCGGCATTTCCAGCATCGCCAACGTCCTTGCGGCCATCAAAACCGCACGGCACTTCGAGCTCGATGAAAATGATGTCGTGCTCACCGTGCTCACCGACTCCATGGACCTCTACCAATCGAGGCTGCAAGAGCTCGAGACCGAGCGCGGACCCTACACCGCTCTCGATGCGGCCGCGGACCTCGCCTCGCGCCTCCACGGCCAGCGCACCGACCACTACGCCGAGCTCAACTACCCTCAACGCAAAGCCCTGCACAACCTCAAGTACTTCACCTGGGTCGAACAACAGGGAAAGACCGTGAAAGAGCTAAACGAGCTGTGGGACAAAGAGTTCTGGAGATCTCTCTACCAAGAGGAAGCAGATGAGCTCGAGCGCCGCATCGAGGAGTTCAACTGCCTCGTGGCAGGGTGCGGGCAATAGCGCTCTTCTCGCCACAGGCGTCCCCAGGCTTTAGGCCCGCGGCAGAGTGAAAAACCTGAGGCAGGGATGTTGGGGTCAGTGGACGAAGATGTTGAGCAGGTAAAAGCAACCGGCTCCCACGAGAGCCGTCACCGGAATCGTCAGGACCCATGCCCAGACAATGTGCGTGGCCACACCCCAGCGCACGGCCCCCACGTTGTTGGCCAGTCCCACGCCGACGATGCTGCCGGCGATGGTGTGGGTGGTGCTCACTGGAATGCCCAGCGCCGAAGCGGTGAACACGGCAATGGAACCGCCGGCCTCGGCAGCGAACCCGCCGAGCGGTCGCAGATTCGTCAGTCTCGTGCCCATGGTGCGAATGACCTTCCAGCCGCCCGTGGCCGTACCCAGGCAGATGGCGCTCATGGCAGCGACAACCACCCAGATTGGGACGTAAAAGGTCTCGCCCAAGAGGCCTGCCGAGAACAAGAGCACCGAGATGATGCCCATGGTCTTTTGCGCGTCGTTGCTGCCATGGCTCAAGGAAAAGGCCGCGGCGGAAGCGATCTGCAGCTTGGAGAACACCGTCTCCACTCGGCGTTTGCTCCAGCTGCGCACCAGAAGGCTCACCAGGGTCATGAGGATGAACGCCAAGAGCATGCCAAAGAGCGGCGAGACCACGATGAACGCGCCGATCTTGATGAGCCCAGTGCTGACGAGAGCCGAGGGCCCTGCCTTGACGAGCGTCGCCCCGCACAGGCCGCCGACGAGGGCGTGAGACACGCTGATGGGCAGACCGAACTTGGTGCACACGAACGTCCAGATGATGGCGCCCACGAGGGCAGCGACCACGAGGGGCGGAGTGACGACGCCAGGGTCGACCACGCCCTTGCCCACGGTGGTGGCTACGCTGAGGCCAAAGGCGATGGCGCCGAGGGCATCGCAGGTGGCCGCGAGCACAATGCCCTGTCGCGGCGTGAGCACGCGAGTGGAGATCACCGTCGCGATGGAGTTGGCCGCGTCATTCATCCCGTTGAGGAAGTCGAATATGAGCGCCAGCGCGACGCCGACGATGACGATGGTGGTCATGGCTGTGCTGTTTCCCTCTAGCCGACGTGCTCGATGAGGATGCCCTCGAGCACGTTGGCCACGTCCTCGCAGCGGTCCGTGGCTGCTTCCAGGCGCTCGTACACTTCCTTGAGCTTCATGATGGCGATGGGGTCTTTTTCAGTCTCGAACAGCTCGGCGAGGCCGGCCTTGAGAATGCGGTCGCCTTCGTTCTCGAGGCGGTTGATCTCCTTGGAGTAGGCTTGAATTTCCTGCGCCTTCTTGATGTTGCGCAGGAGCAGCACAGCCTCGTGCACCTGCTCTGTGGCCCTGGCCAGGACCTTGCCCAGCTCGATCATGTGGGGCGGCACGCTTTGAATCTTGAACAGCTCGAGGCGGCTCGCAGCACCTTGCGCATGATCCATGACATCATCGAGACGCGAGATGAGCTCGCGGATCTCGTCGCGCTCAAAAGGCGTGATATACGTGCGCCGCATGAGGTCGATGGTCATGTGGGTGATGTTGTCGCAGGCGTGCTCCACCTCTTCGATGCGACACACGTTATTCGCCGTACCTGGCCAGCCCGCGAGGGTCTCGGCGAGCAGCGCAGTCCCCTCGACCGAGGTCTTGGCGTGGCGCTCGAACAGGTCAAAAAAGTCGAGCTTCTTAGGTGTCATCTTGCTGAGCATGGGTCTTCCTCCGACGGTTTGTGGCCCTACCGTCCCACCGCGAAGGCACGGCGCCCACAATGCGGCGCCACTCTAGTTGGAGCCAATGTTACAAGTCAATGAATACCGCGTGAAGTTCTGTAACAGATTTGTAACATTTTATTGGCCGGTTACGCGATGTCGGCATGCAAGTACCAGGAATGGCGCAAACGGTCGAAAAAGACCCAAGATATCCGTCCGGCAACATCCGTGACAAAGCTGTACTCGCGATGCACCTCGTCGTCCCACCACTGGCCGCTCACCACGTAAGGACCGAGCTGATGGTCGCTCGGCGGCTCGTCCAGACCGAGCAGATGCGCCCCTCTCGGAGCGCACACCGGACGGCGCGCCAAGGGCACGGGTTTGGTGTACAGGCGACGCACGAGGCACCGGGGCTTTGACCCTGGGCCCGCGCCCGGCAATGCGGCAAAACAACGGGCGTCTTTCTCTTCAAAGGGCACGAGCTCGAATCGCGCCTCAGGCACATGGGCCGGCCGCAGCCGCACCCGCACCACGGCCTTTTCTCCGAGCTCGGCCTTGAGCCGCGCCAAGGTCCAGGCCACTTGGTCTGGATCGCGCCGGGCTGCCCTTTGGAACAGCTCGAGTTGTTGGGCGCTGGCGCGCTCGGTTTCCACGCGCAGATGGAGCTCCACCACCCCAGAAGGGAGCACCAGCTGCTGCAGCCTCAGGCGCGAAAGCTCGGCCAATCGCACGACGTCGAGGGTGGCCTCGGCCGCGGCGATGCGTTCGGTGCGCGGCGGGTCGCGCCACAGCACGAACCCGAGAGACAAAGCCGTCACGGCCCGGCCCCGCTCGGCGGCCTGCGAAAGAAGCATCACGAGCAGGCGACGGACGATGAACGCCAGCCTGCCAGAGTCGTGCTCTGGCTCGTCGAGGACCAAGCGCTCTTCGAGAGGCTCCTCCTCGATCTCGGGTGTCAGCAGGTTTGGCAGCTCGCCGCTCGCCCGGCGGTGCAGGCGATAGACGGGCTCTCCGAACCGCTCCAGCAAACCCTCGGCCGGGAGGCGCAGCAGCTCCTCCACCGTGCTGACCCCGAGCCGACCGAGGGACATCGCCACCCGCGGCGGCAACTCCAGGCAGGACAGGGGCACGCGGCGAGCCGCCTCGGCCTCCTGTTCTGCCGACTCGAGCACGAAGCACCCCCGAGCCGCGCGAGCCACGGTCTCGACTCCGAACCGAGAAAACCCCACGACCACGGTGGCGTAGAAGCCGAGCTCTCGCAGAAAGGCGCGCATTTTCTGCGCCAAAACGGCGAGGTCGGGGTGCAAGGCCTCGAGTCCTCGCAGATCGACGAGAAAACCGCCCGGTCGAGATCGGATGGGCTCCACATGGGGCGAAAAGCGGCGCAGCGCTCGCGCCACGGCCTTGCGGCCAGCCTCGAGGTCTACGTTCGAGGCCACCTCGGTGCGCAAGTCGGGCACGAGGGATAGGGCGACGCTGCGCGTCATGCCGAGCCGAAGCCCCAGGGAACGAGCTCTGCGGCATACCTCCAACACCTCGCCTTGAGCCGTGGCTCGAGACAGGAGCGCCAGGGGCTCACCTTTCCACTGCGGCCTTTGGCCCAGGACGAGCTGCAAGGCCAGGCTCGGCAGCTCAACGCAGGCCAGCCGGTCCATGGCACGTCTCCACAGCGCTCCACCCAGGCGCGCGCCGCTTGTCCTTGATCGAGCGCACCTCCACCTGAAACTCGGACGGACCGAGGCGCTTTCGAGTGGCCTCCACCCTCAACGACACGAGAGATCCCGTGGTCCCGCCCTGCCCCACCAGGAACACCACGGCCACGCCGTGCCGATGGGCCGCGCCGAGCAGCCGGGTGGAGAGCGGCTGTGGCCAGGGCTCTGGGGCGCGAGCAGCGTGAAGCGGTCCGGGCAAGAGGTCGACAACGACGAGCCCAAACGCGCCGCTGCGAGCTAAGCGATCGACAGCCCGCGGCACCTGCCGACGAGGCGCGCTCACCACCGGCAACCGTTCGAGATCGATACCTCCTGCCGCCGCGTCTGGCGGAAAGAAGAGCGCTTCATCCGTGGTGACCCAGGCCGCGGTCTCTCCCTGTTCTTGCGCCTCGCGCAACAGCCCCAGGGCCACGGTGAGCGCAGCGCTCGACGCCGAGGCGACGACCTCCACGAGTCGGCCGCCGAGCATCGACAGTTGCCAGGGCCTCTGGGACGCGCCAGATGGAACCGCATCAACGCCACGGCGCAGGTGTCGCAGCAGCTCCGCGGGCAGAGCGATATCTCGAGCCGCCTCGACCATGTTCGAAACCTCTTGCACATGAGCCGCGATAGGTCGCGGCGTCAGTCGTAAACCGGCATGCCCTCCAGATGGCGGCGCACTTCGATGACCTTGCCCAGGATCACGAGGGCCCCGGGCTCGGGGACGATGGGAAAGAACTCCGGATTCTCCGGATGCAGCTCGAGTCTTCCATTGCGACGGCGCAGGCGCTTGACCGTGGCTTCGTCCTCGACCAGGGCCACCACGATATCGCCGGGCTCGGCCGCGCTCTGGCGACGCACGAGCACCAGATCGCCGGGGAGAATGCCGGCGTCGATCATGCTGCGCCCCCGCACCCGCAGCGCGAACATCCCCTCTGCCGCTTGCCGACTCGGTACAGGTATGTAGCCCTCCGGCTCCTCGACGGCGGTGGTGAGCTCGCCGGCCTGCACCTGGCCGAGCAGGGGCACGAGCGCCATGGCTGGCAACGCGAGTCCCTCGGCCAGGCGATACCCCCGCGACAGTCCCGCGGCCTTGGTGAGCCGGCCCTCGGCCACCAGGGTCTCGAGGTGCTCGCGGGCAGTCTGCACGGATTTGAAGCCAAAGGCCTGTTGCACTTCGCGCACCGTGGGCGGCAGCCCTTCGAAAAGCCGCTCCCGCACGAAGCGGAAGATCTGGTCGCGCGTCTGTCCCGGAGGGGTCTTGGGTGACATGTCCGCTCCTGTTTTTCCCTGCCCAGGCAGGTCAGTGGCACAATGGCCGGCATTCCTTTCTTGCATAGCACACATTTGTCTGGTAAGCAAGGAAGGTCTTGCCATTCTCCCCCTCCCGGGAGCACCGGCAAGGGGAGGCGCGGCCGCCCCCGCCCTCCCTTTGTCGGTGAAGCATCGCCGTCCATCCTGCACCGTCCCTCGCGACCGCAATTTGTCCGCACCCACTTTGCGGGCTAGACTGTCGATTAGTCATGCCTAGAGGATTTCACATCTCCAAAATCTTGTTGGTCATCGTCGTCGCGGTGCTCTGCGCCCATAGGGCAGAGGCTCTAGACGTCGATAAATCCCTGTCTCAGTATGTCCATCAGAGCTATGGCCTAGAATCTGGGCTGCCTCAGATCTCGGCCCTAGCCCTGGCGCAAACGACAGACGGCTACATCTGGGTCGGCACTCAAGAAGGTCTCGTCCGCTTCGACGGCGTCGAGTTTACGACCTACAACGGCGAGAACACGAATGCCTTCAAGGACGACAGTATCTCCGCGCTCATCCCCGACCTCGAGGGCGGCGGCCTCTGGATCGCCTCCTACAGCGGCGGCCTCCTGCACTACGAAAAGGGCGAATTCCTGGCGATCCCCGCGGCTCCCGAGCTTCCCGATCCTCGCATTACCTGCATGACCCACGACGTGCAGGGCAGGCTGTGGCTGGGCACTCCAAGCGGTCTGGCCCAACTGGTGGGGGGCAAGGTCGCGCCCGTGACCGGCAAAGATGCGCCCAGTCAAATCAACGCCCTATTGGTGCTCCCTTCTGGGGGGGTGCTCGTCGGCGCCGAAGACGGTATTTACCTGTACGAAGAAGGCGCCTTTATCAACCTGAGCAAGACCGGGGGAGCGCCCGCCACGGCGGCTCGTTCGTTGTGCCTCGGCGCCGCCGGCGCCGCGTGGATCGGTACGGATGCGGGTCTTTTCGGCTACGCAAACCTTCAATTTTCAGAGCGGGCCCTCGGCGACCTCGGTTCCCTGCGCATCAACACCGTCATCGAGGACAGAGACGGCGGCGTTTGGATTGGCACCGAGAGCCATGGCGTGCACGTACTGCGCGGCGAAGCGCTGTCGAGCTACCCAGAGTCCGACGCCCGAGGCAAGCTGCAGATCGCCGCGCTGCTCGAGGATCGCGAGCACAACCTGTGGGTAGGCACCCATAACGAGGGACTCAAGATCCTACGAGACGGCACGGTGACCGTGTTTTCCCAGGAGGAGGGGCTGCCGACTCGCATGACTCTGGCTCTGGTCGATGATATGAGCGGCGGCATTTGGGTGGGCTCCCCCTCAGGGCTTTCGCGGATCTCGCCGGACGGCGCGGTGAGCGTCTTTACCAAGGCCGACGGACTGCCCAGCGACTTCGTCATCAGCCTCACCCGAGCGGCCTCCGGAGAGCTCTGGGTAGGGACTCGCAACTCCGGCCTCGCGCGGTTCGCTCTGGAACAAAAAGAGGACCAGAAGATAGAGCTCGTGCGGCAAGAGTTTTGGTCCACTGCCCAGGGCCTCAAGAGCGATGCGATTTATGGCATCTACGAAGACTACGAGAGCACCTTGTGGGTTGGCACGAACGGTGGCGGCCTGCACAAAATCAAGGACGGTACGGTCTCCAACTACTCAAAGAAGGATGGGCTCACGGACGACAAGGTCACCTCGATCCTGAGAGATCGCAATGGCGATCTTTGGGTAGGCACTGACTTCGGCCTCGATAGATTCGTGGGCGCCCAATTCGAAAACCATGTGAAAGTCTCGGGTTTCGAGGGGCTGCGCATTATGTCCATGTATCTCGACCCCGAGGACAACCTGTGGATCGCCACCTATGGCAAGGGTCTGCGCGTCATTCACAACGACAAGACGGCAGCGGTGAATCGCAAAGACGGTCTCTTTGACAACGTGGTCTATATCTTGATGCCTGACGCCCAGGACAACTTCTGGATGACCAGCAACAATGGACTGGGCAAGCTCTCGCGCCGCGAAGCCCTCGACTTCATCAAGGGAAAGATCCCCAAAATCCATTGCGAGGTCTTTGGAGCAGCGGACGGCATGCGATCTCGCGAAGGCCTGGGCTCCTTCATGCAACCTGGCTGGGTGACCAAGGATGGTCTTTTGTGGTTCGCCACCATGGACGGCGTCATCCGCGTCGATCCCGCGACGATGCAGGGCAAAGATCAACCGCCGCTCGTCTCGGTGCAGTGGGCCTTGGCCGATGGCGCTCGGTTCAAACCCGAGGCCGCTCTACCCTCGGGCGTGCGCCTGGTGGAGTTCAAGTACACGGGCCTGGGCTTCTATGCCCCACAGCGCATGGAATTCGAGTACAGACTCAAGGGATTCGAAGACGAGTGGCACCAGGCCGGCCGGCGGCGCAGCGCATACTACACCAACCTGTCGCCTGGGAAGTACACCTTCGAAGTGATGGCCAAGGGCCGAGGTGGCGCGACGAGCCCCAAGGCAGGCAGCCTGCCGTTCGAGGTGAAGGCGGCCGTCTACCAAACTGTGTGGTTTTACCTTCTCTGCGCGCTCGTGCTGGGCATAGGGCTCTTCCTGCTGCTGCGCCAGCGCACGCTCCAGGTCAAGCGCCGCGAGATTCTGACCACCAAGCTCGCCTGGACCCGGGCCCAGTCCGTGCTCGAGACCCAGGTCGAGGCCATCCGCTCTCTCGGAGAAATCCTGGGCAAAGCCATCGAGCGCGTGAACAACCACATGAACGATTTGGCGCGCGCAGCCAGCGAGATGGCGCATGTGGTGGTCGAGTCTGAGAACACGGTGCGCGAAGTGGGAGAGGCCGGCATTTCCGTTGAACGCAATGCGGACGAAATCGTCTCCGAGGTGCGCAAGAGCGAGAAGGTCTCCTCTGCCGGTCGGATCACCATGCTCGAGACCGCCGCGGCCATCGATCGCATGCGGGACGATGCGGCCGAGGTGACGCGGAGCGGTTCCAGCCTCATGGATTCGCTCACCCAAGTGGACCGCACCATCTCCTCGGTCAAGGAGATCGCCGAGAAGTCCAAGATCCTCGCCATCAACGCCTCCATCGAGGCCGTCAAGGCAGGTCGAGCCGGCGCCGGTTTCGGCGTCGTGGCCCGCGAGATCAAGGCCATGGCTCTGCAATCCAAGAGCGCGACCCTGCAGATCACCACCCTGCTCAACATGGTGCGCAAGGCCATCGCCGAGATCACGGTCATCGGCAAACGAAGCCAGGACCGCACTGTGTCGTGCTCGAGGCCTTCTCCCAGATCAGCACCGCCGCCGAGGTCAACCGCGAGGTGAGCCAAGAGATGCTCGCCGAATCCGCCAAGTTGCGCGAAATCGTGGGGGGGCTGACAGACCTCATCGAGGCGTGGAAATCCCCGGAGCTCAGACGAGAGGACAGGTAGTCGGTCGGTCAGAGCAGGGCCCTGTGCGAAGCATTCGGCTCGTTGACGACGGCATGCTCCTTAGGGCACCATCTGCGCGAAGCGTGGGGAAGGTCTGCCTAGAACGGCTTGGCGCGAAACACCACTGACCTTCTCCGCCAAAGGGCCATCGCCGGCCGGCACCAGCGTTCACTTTTCGCGAAGAAGGTAGCGTTTTGGTTGGAGCGCTCAAGTGCCCCAGGACCGTCGCGGCGCTTTCCTCCTTGCAGCCAGCCGACACCACGCACAGGGCCGCTCCCTTTCTCGCTTTAAAAACCAGCAGGGAAAGGGGCCCTGACCACCTAGGGAGATCCCTTGAAATAAACATGCCAAACCGAGGCGCTACGTAATCTAAAGGTTTTCTCGGGAAGAACCCTTCGGATGTGTCCATCCCATGGGACAGTAGACCGGTCGAGGCGTCACCCGCGCGTGACAGGCCTCAGATGGGCTTGGTGCCGGCCTCTGCTTTGCCGACAAAGAGGAACTTATCGATCATGACTTCGGAATCCCAAACATGGTCAGAAGTATCGTGAACATGGAAAATAATGTTGAACTCTTCCTCAGGCTCCACGGGCCACTCGGTGACGAGCCAACCCGTAGACGAGCCGTATTGGTCGCCGGTCCCATCAATCCCCAAAAGTGGGTCTGGCCGGGTGTCCGTAGCTTTGGTGCCGCACTCGAAACCCGTTCCAGAGATGTCGGTGGACGCCTTGCCACCCAGACAACCGCCGTACCAGCAGCACTCGGAAAGGGCGGTGTTGATGGCGATGTAGCAGTACTTTTGTCCGTCCTCGCAAGCCATTTTCGAGCTATCGCAGACGAAGTCGGAATACTGGTTGGGATTCCGACAAGAGGTGAAGTTGACGACCGTGCGCTTGCCTCCGTTGGTGCTGGGTGCCTCAAGGAAGATATAAAATTTGTCGTTGTACTGGGACCCAATGTATTCATCGTACTCCATTGAAAAGAACACATAGTGAATCTGGAACCCGTAGGCGTTCTTCGGAGCCTTGAGCCGCAAGGTCCACTCCATCACGTCGTCCACCTTGAACGCGCCCTTGGCGAACGGATCGTCAATCTTGATGCCGCCCATATCCTGGCTGTGCGCGGTTCCCGTGGCCGGACCCGTCGCCATGAGCGCGTAAGACGCACCGTAGAGCGGTTCGAGGTCGTTGGAGACGTTGCCGAAACGGGGCACAGCGGCGTACGTTCCATTTGTTTCGGCCTTGGACGGAGAGGCGTAACTCGTGCTGATCACCGTTGCTGGATCGCACAGGTCCACGGCGCACACCATGGCGTCCAGGTTGGCGCCCGTGCCGTCGCAGGTGCAGGTCGGCTCGATGGGGCCGTCGCTGCCCTGGTTGCCGCCTGTGCCCGTGTCTTCATCGGTCGGGTGATGAGAGCCGGTGCCCGGAGCATCGCTGTGGGTGCCTGCATCGGTGTTGGAGGAGTCGCTGGTATCAGTGGCACGGCCCGTGTTGACGTTGTCCTTGGCCTCGCAGGCCGCTAGCACCCCAACAAAAAGAAGCATGGAAAGTACGCACCATTTCATGAGTTTCTCCTTTTCGCCACGCGCCGTTATGAGCCTTTTTCAGGCGATGCATCACCACAGACTCGCTCCGAGCGCCGCAGGCGCATTGCCCTCTACTATTTCCTTTTGTAACACAACATAAAAAGACCTTGTCTTCTTTTTTTATCCGCACCTCGGCCCCAAAGGGAAAAAGGAGCTTGCGCAAAGGCCGAATTAGATGCTAAGCACCCTCGCCCGGATTCTTAAATACGATCCGCGTTTGATGCAAAGGAGGCGGGCTATGTCGAACAAATGTGAAATCTGCGGAAAGGGCTCCATGACGGGGCACTCCGTCAGCCACTCGAATATCAAGACCAATCGCGTGACCAAGCCGAATCTGCAGCGGGTGAAAGCCGTTGTAAACGGCGAGGCGGTTCGCGTCCGCGTCTGCACTCGGTGCATCCGCTCTGGCGCTGTAGACAAGCGCAGCCGTTAGCCTCTGCCGGCCAAGCGTCCTCGCGAAGGGCCGGCCCCTCGTCGCTTTGCTCCTGGTGCTATTGCGCGGTGAGCCGATGATCGACGACCTCTTCGACAAAGTCGCCTCCAGAGTGCCGGCGCTCACCCCACTAGCTGAACGCCTGCGTCCAGAGACCATCGAAGAAATCGAGGGACAGCCCCACCTGCTCGACAAAGGTCGATTCCTGCGCGCCGCCATCGAAGCCGATCGCGTGCCGTCTCTCATTCTGTGTGGCCCCCCGGGCACGGGAAAGACCACCCTGGCGCGCTGTCTGGCCAAGGGCACGGGCGCGAGATTCGCCCAGGTTTCCGCAACCGACGGAACCATCAAAGAAGTGCGGGAAATCCTAGGACAAGCCGCTGAGCAGCGGCGGGCCTTTCAACGCCGCACCATCCTGTTCATCGATGAAATCCATCGGTTCAACAAGGCTCAGCAAGACGCCCTTTTGGGGGCCGTAGAGGCCGGTATCGTGATTCTGATCGGCGCCACGACCGAAAACCCTTCTTTTTCGGTCAACGCCGCGCTTTTGTCCCGCTGCAAGGTGCTCAGGCTCGAAAGCCTCGATGAAGCCGCTCTCCTCGCCATTTTGCGCCGGGCCCTCGACACAAAAGAGCGCGGGCTAGGCCACTTGGGAGTGACCGCACAGGAAGAGGCGCTCCGGTGCATTTGCGCTTCGGCTCGCGGGGACGCTCGCTACGCCCTGTCCTTGCTCGAGATGGCAGCCCAACACGCGTTGTCCAAAAACACGGTTATCGACGTCGCGACAGTGGAAGCGGCCGGGGAGCGGCGAGCCCTGCTCTACGACAAGGGCGGGGAGGAGCACTACAACATCATCTCCGCGTTCATCAAGAGCCTGCGCGGCTCGGATCCAGATGCGGCGCTCTATTGGATGTTCCGCATGCTCGAGGCCGGCGAGGATCCGATGTTCATTCTGCGGCGCATGCTCATTTTCGCCTCCGAGGACGTGGGCAACGCCGACCCACACGCCCTCCAGACCGTCGTAGCCGCAGACCAGTCGTTTCAGAGAATCGGCATGCCCGAGGGCGCCTATCCCCTGGCCCAGGCGTGCACCTACCTCGCCTGCGCGCCCAAGAGCAACGCCATGGTCGACGCCATTTCCAAACCCCGGCGCGATATCGAGCAACACGGCCCATTGCCCGTCCCTTCGCGGCTGCGCAACGCCGCGTCGAAGCTGATGAAGGAGTGGGGATACGGCCAGGGCTATCGCTATCCGCACGACGAAGGCGGCTACGCTCCCGGCGAAACCTATCTGCCCGACGAGCTCATGGGCTCTCGATACTACGAGCCACGCGCCGCCGGCCTGGAGATCCGCATTGGGCAACGGCTGGCGGAGCTTCGCCACAAAAAAGGCGTTTGAGGGCGATCCTCTCTAACCCTCGGAACCAGGTGCAAAGGGCTGCGGGCCACAGGCGCCTTCTCCCACAGCGAAGTTGTTTCTGGTGGCCACGACAATTTGGGACAATATTACCTTGCACGGTCGTCATGCTGAATTTGGATAGATAAGGGACGAAAAGGTCGGCCCTGCGGAGAGGCCTGCGGGACCGCAGTGCGACCATGAGCATTAAATCGAGAATTACGAACAGACACGTCGTCGCCATCGTCATTGTGGTCGTCAGCGTCGCCATTCTCTATCTCGTGCTCGCCAATCTCCTCTTTGCCAGAACGTACGAGATGCTCGCCGCCTCCATGAAAGCCCGGGGTGAGTCCAACGTTTCGAGACTGGCCGAGCTGGTTTCTTGGGGGCTCGCTGCCAACTCAAAAAAAGATGTGACCGCGGCGATCGAAACGTTCAGAAAGGGCAGCCCCGAAACTCTCGCCATCGTCGTTCTCGATGCCAACCGCAAGCCCTTTGCCCGCGCTGGCCAGCAAGACGACCCTACGACCATCCTCGGCGCCTTCGAAAAGAACGACGCCATCGCCTCGCGCATGAAGGACGGGCAACTCGTGGCCATTGCACCGAGCAGGTCCGAGTTCATCGACAAACCAGTGGGCTACGTCATCTACAGCGAATCGGCCTTCGGTTATTTGAAGTACCGCCAAAATATGTTTGTCATTGCCCTCTTGGCCTCTGTGCTAGGCCTCGTCATCGTGGGCAAGCTGCTGCACGCTCAGATCTCCGTGTCGATTGAAAACGCGAAGTTGCTCGTATCCCTCGAAAAACAAGCCATGGATTTGCGAGCGAGCAACCAAAGCCTTCAGGCTGAAATCGAAGTGCGCATTCGGACCGAGGCCGAGCTCGCCCAATACCGTCTGCACCTCGAGGAGCTCGTGGAACAGCGCACTTTGGAGCTGAAGAAAACCAAAGACCGACTGGTGGACGCCTCTCGAAAGGCCGGGATGGCCGAGGTGGCGACCGGCGTGCTCCACAATGTGGGCAACATTCTCAACAGCGTGAACGTGGCTGGCGGACTCATCAAAGACATGGTGAGCGGTTTGCACATCGAATCCCTCCAGCGAGCCGTGACCATGATGCAAGAGCACGCCGAGGACCTCGGTGCGTTCGTCACGCAGGACAAAAAGGGAATGATGCTTCCCAAGTACCTGGCTGGCCTCGCGGACACGCTGGAGCACGAACGCTCCGGCGTCCTTGGAAAAGTGGACGATTTGACGCAAAAGGTCGATCAAATCAAAGTCATCGTTTCCCTGCAGCAATCCTATGCCGGCCTGGGCGGAGCCACGGAGAAGTGCGTCCTCAAAGACATCATCGAGGACGCCATTCAAATCAACATGGCGGCCTTGGAACGGCATCGCACCGAGCTTCGGCGCGATTTTCACACGACGCCGGAACTGCTCATCGAAAAGCAGAAAGTCATCCAAATTCTAGTGAACCTCCTCTCCAACGCGAAATACGCCATGAAACCCCTAGCCGAAGATCAACGCATCATCACCGTGCGAACCCGCGTCGCAGATGAAAACAACGTAGAAATCATCGTGGAAGACAATGGCGTGGGAATACCGCAGGAAAACCTAACGCGCATTTTTCAATACGGGTTTACGACGCGAAAAGAAGGCCACGGTTTTGGGCTCCACTCGAGCGCAAACGCAGCCACTGAGCTCGGGGGCACTCTCCAAGCCCACAGTGATGGCACCGGCGCAGGCGCCAAGTTCGTGCTAAAATTACCCATACAGCAGCCAGGAGGCCAACATGGCTGAGGCCAAGGGTTTCGAAAACGATCGCATTTTGGTCATCGACGATAACGGCGACATCCATCGGGACTTCCGGTCCATCTTGGTCGCAGAGGACAAATCCGCGGATTTCGACGCCATGGAATCGGCGCTTTTCGGCGATGAGGTTCCCCAAACGACGGGGTACAAGTTCACAGTCGATTCGGCTTTTCAAGGGCAAGAAGGCGTCGAGATGGCCAAGGCCGGTCTCGCCAAGGGCAAACCGTACGCTGTGGCCTTTGTCGATATGCGGATGCCCCCGGGTTGGGATGGGCTCGAAACCATCGACCATTTGTGGCAGGTGGACAGGGATCTGGAAGTCGTGATCTGCACGGCCTACTCGGACTATTCCTGGGACAAGATCGTCAAACGGACCACCGAATGCGTCGACAAGCTCCTGATTCTGAAGAAGCCCTTTGACGGCATCGAAGTCCAACAAATCGCCACAGCGCTCGTCCGAAAGTGGCACCTCGCCAGGCAAGCCGAAGTCGTTCACGAATCCCTCGAGCAGCTCGTCGAAGAACGCACCTCTGCGCTGAGCGTGGCAGAAGAAACAGCCCGCCGCGCTGAAAAAAAATGGCGCTCTCTGCTCGACAATGCCCCGAGTCTCATCGTCGTGATCAACAGGCAAGGTGAAATCGAATTCGTCAATCACGCCATTGTCAGTGAACGGAACCGCCAGAGCAAGGGCTTCGAGCTTTTCGACTTCATCGAACATCAGCACCGCTCCAAGATCATCAGCTCCGTGGAAAAGATCTTTCAAGATGGCGAGGCTCCGGGGTGCACTGTCAGAGGTCTGAATCGATCCGGGAAAGAAGCCTGGTACGAGGTGCAATTCGGCACTATCCGAGAAAACGCTGCCATCGTCGCAGCCACCTTGATAGCGACCGATATATCAGAGAGGCGCAATATCGAAGCCCAATTGCTTCAGGCTCAGAAGCTCGAAGCCATTGGCCGTTTGGCCGGTGGAGTTGCCCATGACATCAACAATATTTTGGGAGTCATTATGGGCGCCGCCTCTGTCCTCGAATTGGAAATCGACGCAAAGGACGAAAAGGCCAAGGACATCCAGCGCATTTTGAGCGCTTGCCGCAAGGGCGGTCGGACCACACAGGATCTCTTGGGATTTGCCCGCAAAGGCAAATACATCAAAGAAAATATCTCTTTCAACAAGTCCATCCTTCGCATCATCGAGCTTTTGAAACACACCATCTCCAAGAGAATCACGATTCGAACGGAGCTCAGCGAAAGGCTGCATTTCGTCGAGGGCGATCTCACGCAGTTCGACAACGCCCTGATCAACATCTGCCTCAATGCCCTCGACGCCATGGAAGGCCAGGGAGTCCTGACCATCCGGACACAGAACTTCGTCGTCAAGGGGACGTCAGAAGACCAAGCGGAGGGGCTCTTGCCAGGCGACTACGTCAAGGTTCAGTTTCGCGATACGGGTTCGGGCATGGACGAAGAGACAGCTGCCCGTGCCTTCGAGCCCTTTTTCACCACCAAAGCGCAGGGAGAGGGCACGGGCCTGGGTCTTTCCATGGTGTACGGCGTGGTGAAGAACCACGGGGGAGTCCTCAACCTCCACAGCGAGCTGGGAAAGGGGACGCTCGTGGAGCTCCTCTTGCCCTGCACCAATCAGATCGCCGCCGAGCCTCCGATATCTCAGCTCGGCAGAAGACCCAGCCTCATCCCGCAGCGCGGGGGCATTTTAATCATCGACGACGAAGAAATGCTGCTGATGTCGACCAAGCGCATCCTCAAAAAACTGGGCTACAAGGTCTTTCTCGCAGACGGCGGCCGAGCTGCCCTGGACCAATACCGCGCGCACAAAGGCGAAATCGACGCGGTTTTATTGGACATGATCATGCCCGACCTCGATGGCTACGAGACCTTTTTTGAGCTGAAGAAGCAGAACCCCGAGGTGAGAGTGCTTTTGTGCTCAGGCTACAGCAAAGACAAAAAGGTCGAAGAGCTGATCGAAAGCGGCGCTCTGGGATTTGTGCTCAAACCCTTCGATGTGACGATCCTCACGCAGGAACTGGACGGCCTCTTTTAGATACTTTTTTGCGTCTCGAAGATTCGCATAGTAATCTCGTCCCTAATCAGGATTTTAAAAAAGAGGGCAGAAGATGCGTTGGAAACCCTTTCTGACTGTGGGTCTGGTGTTTGCCGTGGCCTTCTTTGCCACGTGCAAATTCTCGAACGACGAGCGTTGCCCGAGCGGCTTTTTCTACGTTGAGAATCTTCTCTCCTGCTGCGAAGAGGGCAACTCGATCTATCATCCTAAAACGCAGCGGTGTCACATCACTGAAAAGCAACCATCGAACTGCGAAGATCAATCCTTTGTTTTCTTGTCCGTAAAATATGTGAGCTAAGAAGGTGAGCAGGTTTCCGAAGAGGCCTTCTGCCCCCAAGAGATGACCTACTATGTCGCAGACGAGTGCGTCGCCCCTCTCGAAGCAGACACCACGAGCGACGAGGATGGACTGACCGGGATCGGGCAGCCCTGCGCCGTGGATGGAACCGATTGCGACGATTTCGAGGCGAGCTATTGCTTGAAGCACCCACTCAACCAAGGGGACTACTGCACGCTCGTCGATTGCGCCAGCAGCGCAGAATGCACAGACGGGTTTACCTGCTGCGACTGCACAGGCCAAACGACGCTCAAGCCAGCCATCGTCGGGTGCCTCAAAGATGCGGATGCGGACCTGGCCAAGGCCTTTTGCGACTGTGAGCTTTAAAATGAACGACCATCCGAGATGGAGATGAGAGGACTCATGGGGAAGGCGTTTATCATTGTTTTTTTTGCGGTCGTACTGGCCCCATTCATGGCGCGGGCCCAGGGGAGCGAAGGCACGGACCCAGAAGCTCTCACTGAAGGGACTCCCAAGGGGGCTCCAGAGCACAACTGGGCCGCCCAGTTCCAACAAGAGCTCGCTGCCCAGGAGGCGCGGTTCAAGCAAGAGCTCGAGCTCCAAAAGGCAGAGATCGAGCAATTGAAAGCCGACATCGCGAGCAAAGGGGAATTCGAGGAAAATGCATCTGCGCACGGAGAGGACGTCGAAGAGCGAAATCGCTTTTTGAGCATCTACGGCTTCTACGATCTCACGCTCAACAAATGGATTTACGACAATGGCGAGGCCTACGCTCTCTTCTCACACGACAGTTTGTCCTTTGTCATTTCCAACCTCAATATTTATTTTCATAGCCAAATCAGCCGGTCCCTCACCTTCCTCAGCGAGATCAAGTTTTCATTCTTGCCCTTTGGACAAGAGTACAGCTTCGAAGGGGTCGTCAACGGCAACAAGACTGGCGTTCAATATGGTTCAGTGGGCGGAAAAGAAGGCCATTTCTATCGGGATCCCGTCACCTCGAACCAATACTACACCGGGGGGATCTACATCGAGCGCGTGTACCTGGACTACAGCCCATTCGACTGGCTCAAGATCAAGGCCGGACGGTTCTTAACGCCCTACGGAATTTGGAATATCGAGCACGGCACTCCCATCGTCACCATGGTCCGCGTGCCGTACATGCAAAGTCGAGACATGATGCCGCTCAACCAAACGGGTTTGGAGATCTACGGACGCTTCTACCCGTCTTACGAGCTGTTCTTGGATTATTCGATCACTGTCTCCAACGGCCGGGAGCGCTTTTCCTTTTACGATTTGGACGACAAAAAGGCCTTTGGGGCTCGCCTTCATCTTTCCTATGAGGGAAACAAAGCGACCATTTCCGGCGGCGGATATGTGTATTACGGCAACTACACAAAAATCAAGAAGCGCGCTCTCATAGACACCACAAAGAACACTCTGCGCGTGGACAAAGTAGAAGAGGGCTCGCGCAACGAGCTCGTCATCTCCGGAGACCTTTTGTTTGAATACCTTGGAGCCCGGCTTCAAGGGGAGTTCATCTGGCGCCGGGATGAAGTCGAGGTCCCCAGACCTCTGACCTACGAAGACCAACTCCTGCTCGCCCATGATCTGACCGGGGAGATGACCGGGGATTTCGTCTACTTCGATCCCTCCAACACGGGATACGACTTTTACGTGCTCTTCGCCTACACCTTGCCCTTGCAGAGGTGGCTCGGACAGTTCCTGATCAAGCCCTATTTCTGCTATGAGCTCAGCCGCTACATGGACACAAAACCGATTCTGAACCTGTCCAACTTCGTCTTTGGCATCAACCTTCAACCGCATCCCAATGTTGTCGTCAAGCTCGAAGCAACGCACTCACGTGCGGAGACAGATGATTTCGGCGATCCGTTCTGGAATGCGGCCGCACAACTGGCTGTCTCTTTCTAGGGAAGGAGGAACAAGATGAACAAACCTGTAAAACTCCTCCTCCTCCTCGCCTCGTTTTCCGTGACGACGCTCTGCCACATCGCACCGGCCTTTGCACAGAACCCCGGCGACGCGACCCCAGCAGGCGAAAGCGAGAATGACATTCTCATCGTGGCCAATCTCAAAGCCCCAGTGGACAAAATAGACATCCGAGAGCTCAAGGCCATTTACCTCAAGAAGAAGCTCTACTGGAGCATGGGACAAGACGCTCTTCCGCTCAATTCACAATACGGAAGCCAGCTTCGGACCGAGTTTCAAATCCGCGTCCTGGGCATGGCCCCAGAAGTCGAGCTGAAGTACTGGGAGCGTCAAAAGATCGAACACGCGATATTGCCCCCCCCTGAGTTCCCACAAACTCAAAAGGCCGTGTTCAAGCTGAAAAACTCCGTCAGCTACGTTTTTCGCAAAGACTACAGGGAAAACGTCAGCAAAATCCTGCTCGTCATCCTCGCCAACTAAAAAGATAAAGGCGAGGCCCTGCCTATACGCTAGCGGCGCAGCCCGAGGAAGCGCTGGTTCGAGGCTCTGTCCATTGACACACCGCGGTTTCAAGTCAATCTTCTAGTTGTGCACCTGACATATTTCATTAAATAAACCACCGACAGCCAACCAAAGGAGTATGGCATGCGCTATTTTCGCCTCTTTCCAGTGGGGCTAACGCTACTGATGGCCCTCGAGGGCTGCAACAACGACTCCGTTCCCGCAGTCACGGAAAGAATCCACGAAACAGACACGACCTCGAGCTCCCAAACGACAGATGACGAGACGGACAATGGCACTGACACGCTTTCGGCTTCGGGAACCGCCACAGAAACCCAGTCCAGCACCGAGACCGACTCCTTGGGCCCCTACTGCGGCGATGGATTGCAGAGCCCAGGTGAATTCTGCGACGACGGCAACAATGAATCCGGTGACGGCTGTACAGCCAACTGCCAACAGATCGAGCAGGACTTCGTCTGTCCCGTTGCCGGCGAGCCCTGCGTGTCCACTGTCGAATGCGGAGATGCGAAGATCACGGGACTCGAAACCTGTGACGACGGCAACAGCGCCCCGCTTGATGGATGCAACTCCGATTGCCTCTTAGAAGCAGGGTGGGTTTGTCCTTTTGTCGGATTGGCTTGTTCTGCAGCGCAGTGCGGCGACGGCATGATCGCCGGGCTCGAAGAATGCGAATTCGCTCCGCCTGCAACGCCTGTTAGTGGCGGAGGGTGCTCGGCGAATTGCCTCATCGAGGAGAATTTCGACTGCGATCCCGCGACCTTTGTATGCAGCCCAACCCTGTGTGGCAACCATCTGGTCGAACGGTGGGAGCAGTGCGATGACGGCAACACACAGGCGTTCGACGGCTGCTATCGATGTCTCCACGAGCCCCGCTGTCAGCTCGGGATTTGCCAGTCTACCTGTGGCGACGGCCAGCAGTTCAAGGACGAGCAGTGCGATGACGGGAATCTGCGAGGCGGCGATGGTTGCTCGCCGACCTGCACGGTTGAAGCGGGCTTCAGCTGTTCTGCCATCGAGCAAGAGCCTCCCTCCACGATTCCGCTTCCTGTGGTCATGCGCGATTTTGTCGGCACAGATCGCCAAGCCGGGGGCAAGACACCCCATCGGGATTTCAATCGGCTCGGCGGCACAGGAGTCGCCGGCATTGCCGCAGACCTCCTCGATTCCAACGGACGCATGCAATACAACTGGGTTCCCTACATTGGGGCTGCCCTTGCAGATGCGCTCCACGGATGTTCGTGCTCACCCGTCTATATCCCCCCCAGCAGTCCAGAATGCACGTGCACAGACGCCACGACATGCGTGTGCGACAATCCAGGCGCTCGCTATGGCACCCCGCCCAACATCAGCACTCCAGAGAACTTCTATCAGTGGTATCAGGATGATCCCCAAACCGATCTTCTCCTCAAAATCAATCTCACCATGACTTCCGAATTGCCCCTCAACAGGGACGACCCAACTGGCACCTATCGCTACAACAGCGCGGACACGGCAGAGGACGGCATCGCTCACTTCGACCTGTTCGGACCCACGGGCGGCTGGATCGGCCTGGGATACGAAACAGCGACATGCACCCCTGCGAGGAACGTCTCGTTTACTTCGGAAACCCACTTTTGGTTCGAGTACACAGGCGGAGAGCGCTTCGATTTTTCCGGAGACGATGACACCTGGGTCTTTCTCGATGGTCAACTGGCCATCGATCTAGGCGGCCTCCACGGGCCCCGTTCGGGCTTCCTCATCCTCGATAGCGACGAGGATGCGGACGGACCCGACATCGCAGACGGCACAGCGCAAACCTCTGACCTTCGAGGCCTCAAAGATCTCGACTTTGGGCTCCTGGAAAACGGGATCTACGAAATCGTGATGTTTCAGGCAGAGCGAAATGAGTGCGGCTCGAATTTCAAAGTCACCCTCAAGGATTTCCAAAAGAGCAAATCCACCTGCGCCTCAGTGTGCGGAGACGGCATCGTGGCCAGCGATGAATTGTGCGATGACGGTCCCAATCCAGCCGCCATCGAACCATGGAATGATCCCTTGCTCCCGGGCTTCGACGAATCGAACAACTCTGGAGCCTATGGCAAGTGCGCCTCTGGCTGCAAAGCGCGCGGCCCCTATTGCGGCGATGCCTTGGTTGCCCAAGATCAAGGCGAGGAGTGCGATGACGGGGTCAATCTCAGCAAATACGGCGGCTGCGCCTCGGGCTGCATCGAGGGCCCTAGCTGCGGAGACGGGGCAGTTCAATCGGCCTATGAGTTCTGCGACGATGGGACGAACAACGGCACCTATGGCACCTGCGATGTTGGCTGCGTCCTCGCCCCTCGGTGCGGAGACGGGATTCTCCAAAGTGAAGAAGGCGAGGAGTGCGACGACGGAAATCTCGACAACGACGACGGTTGTTCCGCGTCGTGCAAAGAGGCCGTCATCGTCTAGGGGCCGTGCGCCTACCTTTGCAGCGCGCCGAACTGAGCCGCCACGGCCTGGACGGCCGGTGCGTGCACTTTGTCGACCTCGTCGTCGGTGAGGGTGCGATCCGCGGCTCGATAGAGCACCGAGAGGGCGAGGGATTTCTTGCCCGTCGCGATGCCCTTGCCCGTGTACACGTCGAACAAGCGCACGCTCTCGGCGAGCGCTCCACAGGCCTCGACCAGGGCGCAGACCACCGGCCCGGCGTCCACGGCCTCATCCACGAGGAGTGCGACGTCGCGCACCATGCCCGGTAGCTCAGGGAGGCTG
>JALOQD010000368.1 GCA_025453525.1 Myxococcota bacterium | reverse complement strand
ATGAAGCGAGGCATGATCATCGAAATCGACCACTTCTCGCGGCGCTCCTACCAGCGGGCCTTCGAGATCCTCGAGGAAAGCGACTACCCAGCGGCAGGCACCCACGGGAGCAAAGGCCCCAACGGTCGCTTGTACGCGCTCGGAGGCATCTCCGCAACCGACATCGGCCGTTGCCGCGACCCAAAGCGAAAAGGAGCCATGCTCGACGATTTGCGAAGGCGCCTAGCGCTGATCAAGCAGTACGGCGGCTATCCGGCAGAGGGCATCGGCCTGGACCTCAACGGCTTTGCCAAAGGCCCCAATCCCCGCTTTGGCAGTAACGCCCGCTGCGGCTCTGCCCAAGAAGACCCGGTGACTTATCCGTTTTCTTCCTACGCGGGCGACGTCGCCTTTACGCAACCCCGAGTGGGCAACCGCGAGCTCGACTTCAACACCGAGGGATTGGCTCATATCGGTCTATTGCCCGAGCTGATTGAGGACGCTCGCCGGGACGCGGCGTCGGATGCCGACCTCGAACCGCTGTTCCGTTCGGCAGAAGGGTATGTCCGCATGTGGGAGCGCGCACAGGAGCGAGGCGCTCAGCTCCGCGCGGGGAAATAGCCCCAAGACGCCTTTCATTTTTTTGGCAGGCCAGCCTGATGGCCATGGACAGGGCAATCGGCGTTTGCAACAATGTCGCCATGAAACCGGTCCGCCAACATCTCGCAAAGGGCCTGCGCAGCGGACTGAAGACTTCCATTTACCTCGTCAGCTTGGTCGTTCCGGTTTCGCTCTGCGTCACGCTTCTTCGTCACTTCGGCCTGCTCGAGCTCCTCGCCAAGATCGTCGCGCCCGTGCTCGACCTATTCGGGCTGCCCGAGACCGCGGCGATCTCCCTCGTCACCGGCGCCCTCGTCAACTGCTACTCGGGGATCGCCGCCATGGGTCCGATCCCCCTGACCTCTCGCCAGGTCACGATTCTCGCGCTCATGATCCTCATCTGCCACAACCTGGTGGTCGAAGGCGCGGTGCAAAAGAAATCGGGTTCGTCGGCGAGAGGCATCACGGCGCTGCGCATCTCGTTCGCCATGGTTGCGGCCCTTCTCCTCAACCTGCTCATGCCAGCCTCCACGGAAGCGCCCTTTGCCCGCGGCATGTCCCCACCGCCAACGCCCGACCTTCAGGGCGTTCTTTCGGCTTGGGGCATCGGCACGGGCCTGCTCGTGGCCAAAATGGTGACCCTGGTCGTGGGTCTCACTGTCATGCAGCAGCTCCTCGAGGCCTACGGTCTCGTGCGAGGGCTTTCTCGGGTTCTATCTCCAGTGCTGCTCGTGCTCGGCGTACCTCGCCGTGCCGCTTTCTTGTGGATGGTGGCCAACACCCTCGGGCTCGCCTACGGCGCCGCGGTCATCCTCGACGAGGTGGATTCTGGTCGCATCTCCAAAGCCGAGGTCCGGGATCTCAACCGCTCGGTCGCGATTTGCCATTCCCTGCTCGAGGACACCGTTCTCTTCGTCGCCATGGGAGCCAACGTGTTCTGGATCACCGTGCCGCGTCTGGTGCTCGCCGCTGCCGTGGTCTGGACCGGCAAGGCCCTGGACCGGCTCGCACCGCGCCCCGCCGCCGCCCCCGAGGAGGTCATCCCATGAGGCATGCAGGAGCCCTATGCATCGCGGCTATCGCAATCGCAACGGGCTGCGGGCCGAGTCTTCGCCGCACGTACCAAAGCGATGTCGCCTTTGCGACTTGCTTCGACGCGGACTATGCCGCGCAGATCGATGCCGCCCAGAAACGCGCGTGTTGGGAAACCTGGATCGCAGGGCGCATTGTCAACCAACCCGAGGACAAGGAGCGTTACGCCCGCCTCCGACTGCGTGAGCTCGAAGCCGGTGTATCCGTGCCAGGCCCTCCTGGGCCACCGGGAAAATTCGACGAACGACCAGCCCCAGAGCTGGCGAGCCACACGCCCACGGCTCCGCAGCGGACCCAATCGCCACCTTCGAAACCACCTTCGTTCGAGTTTCAACCTCTAGACGTCCCAGGCGCAAGGTGCCGTGAAACGTGCCGTCGCTCGTTGCTCGCCTGCCAAACGACCTGCAACGCTGCAAAAAAATCGACCGAGGAGAGCCCTGGACCCTGCTCTGCCGCGTGTGGCTCGGGCTTCATGGAGTGCATGAAGTCATGCGCTGCCGAGGTCAACGAACTCCACGGAAAGACTCAAGGCTCGCAAGCTCCTGCACAGCGACCATAAATTGCTTCAGGTCGCACCCCGTCATACAATATCCCACATGGAAACTCTCAGACTTCCCCGCAAGCCGCAAGGCACTCCGCTGCTCCAAGACGTGCGAGGTCGCTGCCTGGTGCTGTGCGCCGATGACTCCCTGCTCACCCATGCGAAGATCCTGAGCGAGGGAATGGTCGAGCCTGGCCAGGAGGATGCCGCGCGCTTTGCGGGAAGTACGATGATGAGTATCGATCTCGCCGATCCCCGCTTCGACTTGCCCCAAACCCAAGCGATGCGGGCGGCCCTGCTCGATGCGGTCTTGCATTCGATTCACCTTCGCACCAAGATCCTCAGGCTCGCTCGGGCCGAGGCCGAGCGACGGGTAGCGCCGCTCCTTCTGTGCACGATGGCGGCAACCACTCGGTTCCTGCTCGATGGCGCGGTGCTGAGAGTCGATGTAGAGATTGAATCGGCCCTGGAAGATCCGCGCAAACTGCTCGTAAAAGGTGTGCGTCAGGGAGAAGAGTGATTGATGGATAAACCGACCACCATATACTATGTGCAGTTCTCTGGGCCGCGACCTGGGCTCCTCGGCCAAAGGCCGGCTCTGCTCAACGACCTCGGACAAGGCAACGGCGCCCTTCCGAGTGAGACGAGCGAACAACCCAAGGCGTCCGCAGGACCAGGACAGACCATGAGCGAGACGTACGGCGTCAAAGACGTGAGTCGGCTGTTCGAAATCAGCGAGAGCCGTCTTCGCTATTGGGATCGCTCGGCCTTTCTATCGCCGAGCGCCTACGAAGGCCGGCGTCGTGTCTACACCTTCCAGGATCTCATCGCCGTTCGCTCGGCCAAAACGCTGCTCGATTCCGGCCTCTCGTTGCAACGCGCCAGGCGCATCCTCTGCTCACTGCGGGACAAGCTGCCGCGCGCCACTTCGCCGCTGTCCAAGCTGCGCATCATCAGCGACAGCAAGACAGTGGTGGTCATGGACGAAGACGGCCATTTCGAGGCCGACTCCGGGCAACTGCTGCTCGACCTCAGCGTACGCGCCCTCGAGCAAGAGGTGATAGCCGAGTTGCCGCGAAACGGCAGCGGCCGGGATCGCAGCGCTTACGAGTGGTACCTCGAAGGATGCAGGCTAGACGAAGACGAATCCACTTTAGCCGATGCCGAGTCCGCGTACTACAAAGCCATCCACCTGGACCCCACCTTGTCCAACGCCTACACCAACCTCGGCAATCTTCTGTATCGCACCGGCTCTTCACAAGACGCGCGCGTCTTGTACGAAAAAGCGATTGAAATCGATCCCAACCAGCCCGAGGCGCATTACAACCTCGGCTTCCTCCTGTTCGAGGAGGGCAGATTGCCGCTGGCCAGGGACCATTTCGACCGCGCCGTGAGCCTCGACTCGACGTTTGCCGACGCCCACTTCAACCTGGCCATGGCCGAATTGCGTCTCGGTGGAAGCGACAAGGCCAAAGGCCATCTGCACAACTACCTCGCCATAGAGCCCAGCGGACCTTGGGCTGACTTGGCGCGCGCCCGACTCGAGGCCCTCAGCGAGTGACTCAGCGCACCTTATATAAAGACAAATGACAACAAAAGGGCTGGTGCAGTCTCGCTGAAAACATCCTGCCGCGCGGCACTTTCGCCTCTTGGCCAAAATTTTTTTTGTTCTGGCTCTTACTGAACATTTCATCTCCGCCGGTGCTCAGGCCGGGGGAAAGGCGCCCCCCAAGGCAAGAAAAACTAATTAATAACAAGGTTGAACAAGACACGGAACAGATGTATCTGTTTTTTGCTCTGCCATATGGCCTGCAATTCGCGAGCCACCCATGCGCTGCCTAAGCCTTGCACCCTGCCTTTCCCGCCCTATATTTCCCCCATGACTGGCCATCCGCTAGTTATTTGGCGCATTTTAAGAAAAAGATACTTTTGACCGCTTATTGACAGGCGCCCTCAACCATGAAGTAAGATGAGGTCACCATGAGGACGACTATACAAAATCGAGCGTTCCCCGCTGTCGCCCTCGCGATGGTGCTCGCAATGGCGCCGCTCCTCATCGCTGCTGGAAAACCCCCAGTCGCGAAAAGAGCGAACCTCTCGTTTGGCACGCGTGCCGCGGCCACAGCGCTGCTCACTGGGCGCTACCCCCAAGCCTGGACGCGCAAAGTCGGCGACACCTCTCCGCCCACGTATCTAGATTGGCCCATCCCTGGACATCGCTTGGGCAGAGGCTTTGGCTCAGACCATGGTCGTCACAAAGCGATCGACATCACGGCGCAAGTCGGCACTCCAGTTCAGGTCATGGCTCCGGGCATCGTGGGATATGCCGATGACGGGGTCAAAGGCTATGGCCGCATGGTCATGGTGCTGCACGGCGGCGGCTGGGTCTCTCTGTACGGGCATTTAAATAAATACAAGACCAAGCCAGGCCGGTGGGTCAAGCGCGGCCAGGTCATCGGCCTATCTGGCAACACGGGCATCTCAAAGGGCCCGCACCTCCACTTCGCGGTGATCGACAATGGCGAGCCCATCGACCCGATCCCGTTCCTGCGCGGCATGCCAGAGCACCGAGCCCCGCGCATCGCCTGGCTCGGTTTGCCAGACTTCCTCTCCAACCGCATCTAGTGCCCCTTCAACCTCACAATGACGGATGAGGCCGGTCCTCACCGACGATCCCCACGTCACTCCTCCTCGAATGGGCGCTGCCAGTCCTTCGTCGTCGTTCCTTGGCCTCCCCGATGATGCCTCGCCCTCACCCATCATCGGAGGATCGAAGGGGCACTAGCCAGTATCAGCGCTTTCTTTTCTTCTTGAGCGGGTCGACCATGGCCACCACAGGCATCGGCGGCAAGTCATACCTATGTCGAATGGCCCATTCGAGGAGCGCAAAGCCCGCGACGATGCCGGGAATCGAGAGGAATTGGCCCATGGTCAGAAAACGGTGGTCCCAGGGGGTCTGTCCCTCTTTGAAGAACTCCACGACAAAGCGCAGCATGAAATACTCTATGAGAAAAATCGACGCGAGTAAGCCCCTGGGTCGTCGCTCCTTGCCAGCGAGCAAATCGACGCACCACAGGGTGA
>JALOQD010000367.1 GCA_025453525.1 Myxococcota bacterium | reverse complement strand
GAGCACCTGCGCCAAGGGTGAGCCTGGGAAGGCCAGACACCACTGTTTCGCAGGCCACGAGCACCCAGTCAGAGCCGTGCTTGTTGTACAACCCGTGCTCGATCCCCGAGGGTGGCAACTCGCTCGAGTCGTAAAAAAAGTCGCCGGATTCCCCCACGGGAAGACCGGATTCGTCCGGAGCCATGCCGTAGCTGTTGCCGATGATGAGGTCTGGACCTTCTGGGTTGCTCGGACGAGCCGCGAGCTGCCACTCGTGCTGCGCGCTGAAGCGAATGAGGGTGATGTCCGCGCCCACGGAGCCGGTGATGTACATCCCGCCGTCTGGATGCGCCGCGATGTCGAGACCGGTGTCAGAGCTTGCGAACTGCTCGAGAAAAGTGATCCATTTCAGGTTGCTCGTCGAGGGGTCGATCTTGGCCACGAAGATGTCCGTGCCGCCATCATCGACCGCGCTGTGGCCCACCGCGTAGATGGACCCGTCCTGGCCGAACGCCATACTCTGGGGCGCGTCGTCGAGGTCATTGGTGGTCTTCCACTCCTGCCGCCATTGCTGCGCGCCCGCTTGGTCGAACTTGTACAGCACCGCGTTGCCGTCATCCATGCCCAGCACGTATTTGCCGTTGTCCGACGGGTCGATGAGGATGTCGTTGCCAAAGGAGTAGGTGTCGTTCTGGCACAGCTCCGTGACCGCGCCCTGCTCTCCATTGTCCTGCGAGAACTTCACGAAAAAGATCTTGTTGTTCACGATAGTGCCCGCCACCCAAGGCTCGCCGTTCGCGTCGATGGCGACGGCCTTGGCCTTGTTCGAGCGTTCGCGCAGGCTGCCGCTCGAAGTGAGACCCACCATGGTGCTCTGCTTGATCCACTGGCGATTGCCCGCGCTGTCGTACTTGGCGATGAACATGAAAGAGCGATAGTTGCCCGCCGGGATCGTTCCGTCGAGGTTCTCTGGCGATTCGCCCACGACGTAAATATTGTCGAGACCGTCCACAGCCATGTCGTACACAAACTTGTTTGCGCCAGTGGAACCGAACTCCTTGGACCACTGAGGCGTCCCATCTGGCCGGAACTTGGTGACGTAGGCTATCTGAAAGCCGGGGTCATTGGGATCCTCGGCCAAGGGATTGGCCTCGCGCCGCGAACCAGCGACATAGATGTTGTCGTCGCCGTCGATGGCCATGGCGGTGGCGACGTCGTCTCGCTCTTTGCCCCACTCGAACGAACCGAGGTCATCCATGCACGCGCCGGCAAAACATTCGAGCTCGTCCTGGCACGGGTTGGCATCGTCGCAATCCACGCCGATCTCTGGGTTTTCGGCGTCGGTGTCGTCTGGAGGCAGCCCAGAGTCGCTTTGCGTGTCCGACCCCAAGGGAGAAGTGGTTTCGTCTTCCGACGACGTTCCTGTCCCGTCAACCGTGGCAGAGCCAGAACCCGTGTTCTCTTCTGGTATCGAATCCGTGGGCGAGTCGCTGCCTGAGCCTGTATTCTCGTCCGCCGTAGAAACACTCTGGTCGTCGCTTGCGGTTTCAGAATCGCCGCTGCTGCGGCTCGTGAGTCTCGTCTCAATGCAACCGGCGAGAGCGGACAGGGCGAAAAGCGGAAACGCCACCAAGAGCAGTTTGAGCGGTATGCGGTGCTTCATCGTCGTTCTTCTTTCTTCCATTGCCGGGCTCATATTAAAAAAGCCTGTCCTTTGGAGTTAGAACCGCCGTGGGGATGGCTGCCCAAAACGGACTGTATTTATTCTCCCTCTAACTGCGCGAGTCGCTCTTTTACGCTTTGGCTCTCTATCGCCGTGGGAAAGCGCCGCAGGAAGTCCTCGATCGCCGCCTTTTCCCTCTGCGTCTGCCCAAGCCGATAGAGCGCGAGAATCCGTCCATAGCTGGCCTCTTGCGTGAGAGAGCCCCCGACTTGCCTGCGGAGGTACTCTTCGAACGAAACGAGCGCGACCTCGGGCTGCGCAAGGTGCTCGAGCTGCACGTACCCGAGAGCCACCCACGAAGACCGGGCCTCGAAGCTGTCTGGGTAAGAGGCGATGATCCGCTCGTAGGTCTGCGCAGCCAGGAGCCAATCTCCTTGTTTCCTCGCCGCCCTCGCCTGGCTGACCAAGATGTCAACCTCCAAGGCCTGCCCTGCTTTTTCAAAACTGCTCGAAGGTCTCTTGGGGCTCGCGCTCCACTTCCTGGCCACGAGCGAGAAAGAGCGGGTCAGAGGCTGCTGCGCCTGCACTCGCAGCCGCTCCCGAATCGCGTCGTGACCTTCGAGCGCGATGGAGAGCGCGTACTGCCCACGGGCGACTTCGGCGTGAATGGGAGTCGTTCCAAGCTCTCGATCGTCAAGCGTGACCGAGGCGCCAGGTGGATTGGTCACGATTTCGAGGCAGGCGCAGGACGTGCAGCTCGAAAGCTCGATAGTCGAAAGGTTTCGTCGCGCCAGGTCGACCTCCTCGGCAGACAGAGGCCGAGTCTCCGCATGGGTGAGGCTATAGCGTTCGCCAGCGATCACGGCGACGCTGGAATCCCCCTTTTGCACGTCCACGCTGCCTCTCAAGGTGGCGACCGCGACCTCCTCGGCCACGTCCGAAACAGCAAACACCGTTCCCTTGACCGTCACCTGACCTTCGCGAGTGGAAACCGCAACCGCTCCCTCGACCACCTCTGGATCGACTTCGAGAAGAAGGCGTCCGTGTCGCAGACCGAGCTCCACTGCTTTTGTTTCCATCCGAATCGCGCCCACCCCGGTATTGGGGCTGAGATGGGCGAGCACACCAGGAGCCACGGCGAGAACGGCCATCCCCCTGCCAGTCTCGAGCTCGTCGTCCATCCCGAGCCTTCCGGCCGTCACTGCGCGGCCGCCGACGAACACCTCGCCAGCGACGACAACGAGCCTCGCCTCGAACGGGTCGGGCCGCACTGGGACGCTGTCCTTCGCAACAGCGCTGGGACCCATAGGATCCTGCGAACCGACGTTGAACCAAGCCAGAGAGCTCCCCAATGTCAAGAGCGCCACGGCCGCTGCGGCGAGCGCCAGGGCTGGCCATCGCTTTGCCCCTCGCTGCCGCGCTGCCAGAGCTTCTCGATGCTTGCGCACGCTGTCCTCGATGAACCGCCGTCTCTCGAAATCGATGAGGGCCGGCGCAGGATCGAGGCCCCCTGCGACAGACAGGGCGGACACCGCTTTTGCCTCGGCAGCACAGCGATGACACTGCTGCAGATGGCACTGGGCAAAGGCTCGATCCTCGTCAGAGGGAACGACACCAGCCGCCTCTTCGCTCCAAATCTCGACGATTTTTTCGCAGCCGTTCATCTAGATGCCTCGCTCTTGCTGGGTATCGATCCACTCGCACAGCTGTGGATGCTGCACAATGAGCCTATGGAGCTTCTTTCGTCCTACCCGCAACCGCTCCCTGACCGTATTGAACGTGGTGTCGGTGATCTCGGCGATCTCGGACACGCTGTACCCCTGCGCGAGCCGCAGCGTCAGAGCCACTTGATACTTGGGTTTGAGGCCGGCCAGCGCCTGCAACAAAGCGCTCTGCAGCCGACGCTTGCCCAAAAGGTCTTCTCCGCTGATGGAAGAGGCATGGTCGGTGCACCGCTCCTCCAGCGTATCCTCGAGCACGACGAACTGCGCGCGCCAACGCCTCCTTTTGAGCTGCCGCATCACTGTGCGAACCGAGATCTTGGCAGCCCACGCGTCGAGAGAGCTCTCGGCTCGATAGGTGTGAGCCGAGCCCAGGATCTCTAAAATCGACACCTGCACGAAATCGTCTGCGTCGCGGTCATTGCCGGCAAGGCAGTAAACCGTGGTGCGCACCCCGTTCAAGATCGTGTCCACGAGGTCGCGCTGAGCCGAATGGTCTCCGGCTCCGGCCCTGCGCACGAGCGAAAGCTCGCGCACAAGCTCAGCCTGGGGGTCGCTATCTAAAATCGTGGTGACTCGCTGAACCAACTCCATGGACCTCATGTGGAACCTGTCCCCAAAAAGGGACTGGCTTTTTCAATGCAACAGGACGGCGACACCTGCTTGAAAGAGCGGCAGCGCCGGCCAGGAAGCGAGCACGGTTCGGGGACCCGTGCGCGTCATTTCCTCGAACTCCAGGCGTTTGAGCGGGATCTCGGCGCCAAGAGAGACAAAAAGATGGACTCGATGGAGGGCGGCATAGGAGAGACGCACGCTCGGTACGAGGCTGAGCAGCACGTCCATTCCCTCTCCAACGCCCTCGTAGCCCGCCGCGGCGTCAAAGCTCGCATACGTGGCAAAGTCGGCGAGCACGGCGGCCCGAAGATCGAGCTCGAGCTTGGGAAAACCCCAACTCCAACCCAATCCCAACCCAACCGGATGTCGCCACACCTCGAGGGTTGAGGTTTGGCCCCGAGTGAGGAGCGGTTGTTCGATGAGATACTGGACAAAGACGAGCCCATGGGCGGCGAACTTGGCGCTAAACCCCACGGCCAAC
The DNA here is from genome assembly GCA_025453525.1 of Myxococcota bacterium. GTDB lineage: Bacteria > Myxococcota_A > Polyangia > JAAYKL01 > JAAYKL01 > JALOQD01. Next base: position 839 of record JALOQD010000367.1, on the reverse strand, counting down.
CCGGAAAGGGCTGGAAACTGCGCCGAATGAGCCACGAGGGAGTACGCGGCCTCGACCTGCCAAGAGACCGAGGGAGTCTCCTTCGCCGTGTCGTATTCGAGAGCCCTGGGCTGGGGCAACGCGTCGTGAATCGCGGCAGCCGTTGCCTGCTCTTTCGCATCCTCCGAAGCTCGCTCCTCCGCGAGAGCGGCCCGCGCCTCGACACCGACGTGTTGACCGAGCAGCAGCGCCGTAACCGAAGCGCGCACGATGATGGAAATGGCTTCAGCGCGACTTCGGGCCTCTGGCTCCGCGATCTCTCGAACGAGAATCCGCTCCTGCCCAGCCTCCATGGAATAGAGGGTGATCCTCGTCGCCTGCCATTCACACCAAAGCACTGCAAGACAGGACTCGTGCTTCGCAAGAGCTCGAGCCGCGATGACCTGCTCTTCCAAGGACGCAGGCGCCGTGGGAATCGGAACGGTCCACACCGCGACCTCGGTATCGACGAGCTGACTCTCCACGGCGTCCACAATGGACGCAAGCTCGCTTTGCAGCTCCTGCGGAACGACGATGAAAAGCCTCTGCGGCTCTCTGGGTTCAGCCTGCGCGGCCATTGGGAACAACGCCCAGGCAAGCCCGAGAGGCCAAAAAAAGTGTCTGAGCCGCCATTTCTTCAAATCATGCATCTTCTGGAAAACATCGAGTCCCTAAAAGCAACTTCCTGTAACACGAAATGAATCGGTGGAGGAGGACATTCACTCAGAGCTTGTGAAAGAATCTCCGACCGAGCAGTTCGAGGCGAATTCGGTGTGATCGCAAGGCGCGACGACGAGGCGTATCCGTCGATACGTCGAGGA
>JALOQD010000077.1 GCA_025453525.1 Myxococcota bacterium | reverse complement strand
TTGGCCAGGGGACACTTGCTGCCCTCGAAGTAGCTCGACGACAAGTCGTAGAGCACGAGCCCGCCCTCCTTGAGATGACGCGCCGCGAGTTTCTTCTCAGTCTTGTCCTGCCGCTCGAGCAGCCAGTCCATCGCGGCGTACAGGTCGTCCTCGCAGACGCCATCGAGGTTGAGCATCTGCGGCAGTGTCGTGTCCTTCCACGTTCTCTGAGTCGCGAGCTTGCTCGAGGGCGCGAGGATACGCGAGGCGACCATGGCGACCACGAGGTCGCGCTCCCGCGAAGGTCGAGAGGCGATGAGCTTGCCGAAGCCAAGCTTCTCCATGGCGAGCATCACGGCCTTTACGTGGCCGTGCTTGGCCGACGAGACCGTCTGAAATAGGTCGTCGACGGAGACGAGCTTCTCGCCTCGCAGGACACGGCGAAGGGCGTCGATCTTATCCTGTGGCCAGTCGGAGATGTTGGCGAAGGTCCGCTTCTTTACTTTGCCGTCCTCGCGATAGGACTCGCGCAGCAGCACGGCGGGCTTGGAGTTGCGATTGGGTACAACCTCGATATGCATGGCCACTGTTTATGTCATTGAGCCTTATTTGTCAAGGGTAAATATGCTTCTTACATGGCTACATTTCCACACATCACGCAAGCGCTTTCTCGTCAACTTCCCCTGTCTCTCCGCGTTGTTGGATCGACGCTCTAGGCAAATACCGGCGGGAACTTCAGTCTAGACCTTCTTCGACCGGACCCACGCCGACGATCACGAGCTGGCTGCTCAGGTGGCGGCGTACCTGCGCCGGTACGCCGCAGTGCGAGGCTGGTGCCGCAAGCAGCATAGAAAGGCGGGACACCCTGCGACGCGCTTTGGCTCAGTGACGTTCGCCCAGCGCTTCGGCAGTGCGCTCAAGCTTTGCCTCGCGCGGCTTCAGCCTGCACGCCGGCACGAGGATCGACTCCGACGACAAAGCCGGTCTCGAAAGGCTCGCCGCGCTCGTGCCGCCGCCCAGAGTGAATCTGGTGCGATACCACGGTGTGCTGGCACCAAAGGCCAAGGACCTGATGCTCTGGCGAGACCAACGAAGGACTGACGGACGCCATTGGGGGCGTTTGAGCGGCGCCATAGGCTTGAGCGGGCTGTCGGAACCCCCATAGCAGGGGCAGAAAGCCCGCCGAGAGCGGCGACGAACCTAGCTTTTGTTTTTCCTGCGCTCTGCCGGCGACTGCTGTGACTAACGAGATCGCACCGGATGGAAGGGTGGCACGCGAGTGACTAAGGTTCTCGCGTCGTAGCGCCCGATAATGGAGACGATTTCCCTATGGAAAAGTCGGGGATCGTGCAGGATCTGCGTATTCTTCATGTTGCTCAGCCTCAAGCCTGCGTCGATGACCGTGCTGAACAGACCGCGAGCGCAGAGCATCCGCACCTCGCGCGTGCGCCTGGCGATTGACGAATTGGTGGCGACTCGGAACAGGATTTCCTTGGCGCCCATGGCGTATCCATCCGTTTCCATCCAGTGATGAAAAGCGGCAAACTCCTCCACTTCGCGCTCTTGCATCAGCACCTTCATGACGTCGGCAATTTGTTGGGCAATGGCTGATGTCCCGTAGCCCATCACCTTGGTGAGCACGACCGCGGTCTCTATCCCTGCGCGGGAGCGGGCCTGCGGTGGCGGCGAAGAGACGCCCTGAAGCTGTCGTTCGTAGTACACATAGCGCAGCTCCAAGCGGCCTCGTTTGCCATTTTCGCTATCCTCAAGGGTAAAGTGCGGCGGCTCGTCGTATGGATTTCCCGGGGATGGGATGCTGTTGAGTTCCATGAATGACCTCTGGATAACAGACGTTTCCGAATGAATGAGCATAAGGCACTCTCCCTGAGCAGCAACTTTTAAGGCGTCTCGATTTTATTAACTTCTGCCCCGAGCCAGTGCCATCCTCTGAGAGCCTACGGAATTCGGAGGTAAACCTCGCTGTAGGGAAGGCTATGGGCTTCGGTTCCGTTCTGCCAAAGGAAATTCGTAGGTTCGGTATTGCCTATCCCAACGGTCACTCCATAGGAAAAACCGGTTTGAAGGCCATGTGACTCCCAGGCCCATGTAAAGGTACGCGCATGGCTGTTACTGCCGATATCTCGCGTATCGCCCATGGTCACCAACTCTCCGAAACCGAGAACAGAATCTCGCACCGTGTAGCTGATGTTGTAGCTCGCGGTATCGAAGAGCCACGTCCACGTTGGGTTAGCGAGAGATTTCCATAGGGTCTCTTGATAGGAGCTGCCGTCCATGGCAGCCGCCCGCCTGACGCGCGTCTCTACGTCATAGAGATCGCCTCCTGTGTTATCAATCAACTCCTGGATAATGGACGCCGACAGATACGCTGGCTGGAAAGCCGCCGGCGTGCCCAGGCCCACCGATAGGGTGGCAGGGTCGCCCTTGCCCGCCTCGGTCCAAGCCCAACCTTCGCGGCCTCGACCGATGAGCACCCAACCTCCCGAGTCGTAGTCGCCGTCCACGTAGAGCGGCAGGGTGCCCGCGGTCAGCGAAAAGATCACGATTCCAGTGCCCATCGATCGGACGTCATCGAGCGAGTCGACCGGGGCAGTGCCCGTGTCCTGCGTGTCTGTGTCCTGCGTGTCTGTGCCCGTGTCCTGCGTGACAGTATCCTGCGTGCCCGTATCCTGCGTGCCCGTATCCTGCGTGCTTGGGTCGGTCTGGCTTGTGTCCTTTGCCGTCTCGGTATCGACCGTTGAAGAATCGGTGGACAGCGGTTCTTTGATATCACTGACCCTGGCACAACCGATCCCCCACGCCAACGTCGATATTGCCAGAAGCGCGACACCTCGACTCATCTTGAACCCTCTCCTTCGCCAAAGGTCACCCGCCCCTTTTCTGTGACAAGGAGAATATGGAACGGAGGCACCGATTGTCCATCCACTCGAGCGCTTCGTCTTGCGCGCTCGTGGATCACTTTAAATGGCCATAGAAGCGGTCAGTGGACCTCCACGCACATGACCTTGTGAGAAGCGGAGGCCGCGTTGTTTCCGTCGTTGCACTCTTTGATCTCATCACGGGGATCCACGGCGCCGTAGATGCGAATGGAAAGATTCGAGGGGAAGGCGAAGAGGTTCACCTCGACGGTCTTTTCTTGGCCCTGCGCCACATCGCCAACAGCCACCTCACCGATCTCGGTTCCCCCTTGTCCTGGGTCTCCGGCATAGAGCGCCACGGTCACGTCCTCTGCCATGGCGCTGCCTTCATTGCGCACCGTCAAGGTCACCTTGGGCGCAGGACAGGTGGCCTCATCGACTTCATCTATCTCGAGGACCAGATCGGGCAAGAGCTCGCCGGGCTCCACGGCATCTTCGTAGGTGTTGTTGGCTTCTCGACACTCCTTCTCCTTGTCCCCATCGTCGGCAACAGCCACGACTCGCCCTGGCAAGACATCGTGCACGAGGCTGTTCGAAACCTCGTAGGTCACGCTGACGATCACCTGGTCCTTGGGCTCGAGGCTCGTCTGCAGAACCACGGTCAGAGGCGTCACGCCCCCTGCCATCATCAATGGCTCCTGCGTATCATTCTCCCAGATCCCGTAGAATCCGATGACCACTCCCGGACCGATGCGAAGGTCCCCTTGGTTTTCCAATCGCACGTTGATGTCGATGACATCGGTCAAGGTGCCGCACTGCGCGTTCGGCGATGACACCTGCATGCCGGTGATCGCCAAATCCGGCGCCACACCGTATACGCGCGGTTGAGAACGATAGGTGTTGTACGAGCGGCCATTGAGGGTTTTCCAGCTCTCTGGCTCACGCGGCGGTATGGCTCCTGCCTCGGTGACATGGGTCACATGGTAGCTCTGCTGGTTCCAGATGCGTCGAGCAGAGACCCAGGCGTCCGCCGGATCGCCGAACACCCGCACGCCGTTGACGCCTTCGATGCCCGCAGGGCCTTCGACCTTGCAACGCTCAGTGATGGCATTGTTCGAGACCGCCACGATCTCGGCGTTGCCGTCGTTGTCCACGTCCGCCACCACGGAATTTTCGATGCCTGTTCGACTGCGGGAGGTTTCGTTGTAGAGCACCGCGCCGTCCAGTCCGCGATACACGCGAAGCTCGCACTCGTCGTTGTAGACCACCTCGGCAGAGCCGTCGCCATTGAAGTCGAACACGCTCGACGTGGTGATCGCGCTGCTTTCATCGTCACTGCCGCGACGCCACCCGTTGTGCAGGCACACGCACGCGCCACCTGCGCCGCACACGGCCCCGGCGTTACAATCGCCATCGAGAGAGCAGGAGCCCTGTAGCCCAATGCCGCCAGGCGTGCGCTCGCTCGCTGGCAGATTCGGATTGGCGCCGCTGAGTGCCCGCGGCAACATCACAGGCCAAGCCGGGCAGTTCGTCTCTGCCGGCTCCTGCAAATCCAACACGATATAGTAACTCTTCAGCGCCGAAGCCACCTCCATGAACCCGTCGCCGTCGAAGTCATCCACATTGGGAGCCCCGCCTTGCGTCCCACCCAGGGAACGAAAGTCGATGAGCGTCCCGGTGGCGCCAGATAAAACGATGAGATTGCCGTTGGCGATCAGGATCACCTCAGGCGCGCCGTCCGGTGGATTGGAAGGCCCGGGCGCTGCAGACAGGTTGGCGCCCCAGAGGTCGGCGACAGCGCAGTAGCCGTCCGTGGTATAGGCAGGCGCATTGAGCACAGTGGCCTGCGAGCCGATGTCCGGCGCATACCAAAGCACCTCCAACGCGCCTGTGCACGGGGGCGAGCCGCATGCGGGAATGGTTTGGGGCAGAGCGTACAGGGTCGTGCCCACGGCGATTTCGTCGAACGCGCGATTCGGATCGAGATCGGCTGGGCAGGCCATGGACCCTTGTGAGTTGAGGCCGATCGATTTCGACCCAGACAAGATATGGGTGACAATCAGGCTCCCGCTCATGGAGTCATCCCCGAGCACGAACACATGAGGACCGATGACCAACTCGGCATAGCCCGTGTGGTCGAGGTTGACCGCGGACGCGGTGTCGCCGATGGTCGACGGGCTCCAAGCCGAAGGCAGCCTGTAGATGAGCGCGCCCCGGTTATCCAGAATATCGAAGGTCTTGTTTTCGTTTATCACCACGATTTCGGGCACCCCGTCGTCGTTCAAATCCGCCACCACCACCGGAACACCCGAATTCGCCCTGGGAGCGACGCAGGCATCGCCGATGGGCGCGTCCTCGGTCCACAAGACATCGCCGCAACGAGAGAAGAAATCCGCGCCTTTCCGAGGGCCGCCTCCGTGAATGGCCCGCACCACGCCGTCGCTCCAGGGCGTATTGCCCGCGTGGGCAACGAAAATGATCTCCGGAAAATCGAGCTCGTTGATCCGCCCATCGCCGTTGTCGTCGTCCAGGTTCGCGACCACGGGCGTGACGAGGACATGTTTGATGGTCGGCCATGGCACGGGGTTGGCCTCGGGCGTGCCGTCATGAGCATTTCCTGTGCGGCTATCCCCGCCCCAATGCAGCTCCAGTCTGGGCCGCTCCTGTGCAAAGGCGATGGGCGGCAAGGTACAGGTGGGCTCGACCCCGGTGCCGGCGCAGATATCGACGTTGCAGGTTGTGTAAGTCGGGCAGTCCCAGTCGTCCTCGCATACGCAGAAGGCCTGTCCTCCCCCTTCGACACACTCACTCGCAAAATAGCCGCCGCTGCCACAGGAAAAAACACTCTTTGTCCCCGAACCATTCGCCGCGCACCCAATGACTTCGCCATCCTCGCAGGAAGACTCCTCTGGATCGCACACATCATCGGCGCACTGCCCGCTTGGGTCGCAGAACTGCTCTGGAGGGCAATCCAGATCTCCCCCGCAGGAAACGGCCGTGTCCATGGTGTCACTGCTCGAGCTCGTGTCCTGCGTCTCTGTGCCCTCATCGGTGTCGCTGGTCTGCGAATCGGTTTGCCCCGATGACTCGTCAGTCACGCCGTCGCAATCGTCATCGATTTTGTTGCCAAGCTCTTCTTCAACCCCAGGGTTCACCTCGGAATCCAAGTCATTGCAGTCGAAAGGATCACCCCATCCATCGCTGTCCCCATCGAGCTCTTCCGTCCCCGTATCGCTCTGGGTATCCCAGGTCTGGCTGCCGCTATCCGAGGAGTCGCTGCCGTGGGATTGGCTATCCTGACTGTCTGTCTCGGAGCCCGAGGCGCTCGCAGAGTCGTCCAGCGTATCCTCCGAAGCAGAGCTCTGGTCCGTGGTTGTCCGTGTGTCATCCTCTCCGTTTGCCTGATCCGAGCAGCCGAGCCAAAAGAGAGGAAGCACGACCGAGAGCCCGATCCATTGACGCAGTGCGTAGAACATGAATCCTCCTTGGAAAATCCTCCGACGATAGAAGAAGGACCACCCACACAGCTTAGGATGACACCAGAAACCAAAATGGCGATTTTCCAACTGCGCCCTCATGCGCCCTTCCTTCCAGGCGCTGAGCCAAGACCACGCACGCCTTCACGGGCAGTCGCCACCGGTTATCCTAGTTTGCTCTATCCGCAATACGCGCCTAAGCTTTTTTGATGTGATGAAAAAACGGGCCCGTGCCCGAGGAGGTAAAGGCGGAAATGGTAGGCAGAGTCATTTTCCTGCTGGCGCTCGGCATGGGCGGAAGCGGTTGCTACCGAATGAAGCTCGAGCTGGTGGATGCCTCGGTGCAGAAGCCCAGCAACGTGGCGCTGTTTTTTTCCGTGGATGACAAAAGCGGAAACCCGGTGCCTGGGTTGCAGGCCGACCAGTTCGAAATCTACGAAGACCATCGCCTCATTTCGGTTTACGAGAGTCAACAAACCATTCTCAATCCAGAGATTTCGACCGAGCGCTTCACCTTGTTGCTCTTGGACATGAGCGGTTCAGTGGTGGATTCGGGCCAAGTGCCGCTGATTCAGAGCGCGGCCAGCGCCTTCCTCGAGGATATTCCAGAAAACGAGAAGGTGGGGATCTATGCGTTCGATGGTCGAGAGGACATCATCCCCGTGGCCCCGTTCAGCTCCAGAGAAGAGTCCTTGAGCCGCAAGAACCAGCTCCTTGAAAACTGGCAGGGCAAGGATCCTTCCACCAACCTGAACGGAGCCATCATCCAAGCCATCGCCGAGCTGGAATCGGCCAAGTCGACCTCTGCGGTGCCCTTGCGATTCGGTACTCTGGTCATCTTCACCGACGGTACGGATCAGGCCCATCGCGCTTCGGCCGAAGAGGCAGTCGAGGCTATCTTCTACGCAGACAACGACGTTTTTGTCATCGGTCTAGGCGGAGAGGTGGATGAGGATGAGATGCGGCGATTTGGCAAGGACGGAGTCGTGTTTGCACAGGACAACGACGCTGTGGTGAAGGCCTTCGAGCAGGTGGCTGAGCGCATCAATGCCATGGCTCAGCGCTACTACCTCCTTTCCTATTGCTCGCCCTCTCGCGCAGGCACCCACGAGCTCACCGTGGTGGCGCAGCTCAAGGATCAGCAAGGCAGGCTCGTTTACGAGTTCGATGCCACGGGGTTCGGACCGCAGTGCGACCCCAACAAGACACCGGCATTCAAGGTCCCCGAGCCCATGGAGCCGCCCTCCCCAAAGGGCCAGACGACTGGGAAGACCGGCGGCGGCAAGCGTTCCGGGCCTGCGGTCAAAGCCAATATCGGCGCCAGCGTCAGTGCGGATGCCCAAGAGTGAGGATTGGGCCACTGTGGCCTCGATCGGTGTCAAATACATCTACGGAGCAACACCATGATGACACGCACCCTGCCCTGGCTCGCGGGTCTTTTCTGCGCAGCGGGGCTCCTCGGCTGCTCCCTGCTGGTCGAAGGCGAGGCGGACGACAGCGCGACCAGCGGCACAGACACTCACTCGGAAACCACCAGTGAAACCGGGCTAGAAACCGTCACCACAGACCCGGTCACCGATCCTGGCACAGATCCCAGCACCGGCGATACGGGCGACACGGAAGTCTCGAGCGACACGGTGCTCGGGCAGTGCCTGAGCACCGAGGACTGCGATGACCTGAACCCGTGCAACGGCTACGAGAAATGCGATTTCGAGACGTACCTGTGCATCGTCGAGCCCGGAGCGGACGACGGCACGGGTTGCGCCCTGCCCTGGTCGCCCAACGCGCCAGCCGAGTGCCTGAACGGCGAGTGCGTCGAGGTCGCCTGCCCCAACGGGACTCGCACCGTCCACGAGGAATGCGACGACGGCAACACCATCGAGGGAGATGGCTGCGACAACGATTGTCGCTATTCGTGCCAAAGCGATATCGAATGCGACGACGGCAACCCGTGCGACGGCAGCGAGACCTGCGACACGGTTGTTACCCTTGCCTGCCAGGAGAGGGATCAGAGCGATTGGTTGCCGGTAGGAGAAGACTGCGGTGACTTTCGCTTCTGCAACAACGCGGGTGAGTGCGTGCCTAGAACCTGCGGAGACTGCGAGGCCAACGGAGAAGAGGATTGTGACGACTGCAATGGCGCGAACGGCGACGGCTGCGACAATGACTGCACCTGGACGTGCGGTAACAACGAAGACTGCGCCGATGGCGACGTGTGCAACGGCGATGAGTTCTGCAGCGCGCTTCACCAGTGCCATCAGAGCACCCAGGAGTTGCTCTGCCCCGAGCCCGATCCCTGTCACCTGGCTGCGGGCTGCGATCCGCTCCTAGGCTGCCTCGAGGACATCGTCGACAACGACAGCGATGGCTACGCTCCAGCGTCCGAAGGCTGCGGCCTCGATTGCGACGACTTGAACAAGCTCATCCACCCCGGGGTCGCCGATCTGTGCGACGGGATCGACAACGACTGCGACACGCGCACAGACGAAGACGGCCCGTACTGGTATCGCGACTGCGACGGGGACGGCTTTGCGCCGGCCTTGGCCGAGTCTGTTCGCTCGTGCGACCCGCCGTTCGAAGGCCCAACCTCCTGCCCGTTTGGCACCTGGACCTCGCTCCGGCCGGTCGGAGACAACGTCGACTGTTGCGATTTCCAAAGCGATGCCTATCCCAGGCAGGAACGGTTCTTCCACGAGGCCTTCGCCGACTGCAAACCCACCACCTGGGACTACAACTGCAACAAAGAGGTGGACTATGCCATCCCCGACTTGTGGAGCCTCAACTTCCCGTGCAAGAGGGTGCGCGACGACTGCGAGGGCCACATGTGGGCCAAAAACGTCACCGTGGTCCCCCCATGCGGCACCTCGGCCAGCGCCCTTTTGTGCACCATGCACTTCACAGGCACCTGCGTGCGGTCTGCCACCACCGAGACCGTGACCCAGCGGTGCCACTAAGTCGATCAGAATGAATCAACCCCTTTTCATGCTCAGATGGGAGTGACAGGGGCACACGTCGAGACTCCGGCGCCCACGATGTTCACACCGGTGTTCGCCATATAGACAGAAAGCTGGCCGGTCGCCTTGACCTCGTACACCGTGGTCGAGGGCTCATTGTATTCCTTGGAGAAAATGTAGAAAGCTCCGCCCCAAAACGCAAAGGCCCAGGACTCTGGCCCGCCGACGGCGCTCGCATCGAAGGTCGTGGCGAGGGCTCCTGTCTCCGTGTCGACGCGGGCCACGATCGGTCCGCTCGGCGCAGAAGCGAAAAAGCCCCAAAGCTCGCCCTTGCCCGTCCCTGTGAGCTCCGGTCTTCCCGTCATCGGGCCAATGGGTGTCGTCTTCCATGTGTGGGTGTCGATGGTGGCGAGCTGAGGCGGCGCGGGATTCATGCGATAGGTGTAGAGCACCTCGACGGTGGAGTTGCCCACTGTGGCAAACCCCATGCCGCGAGTCTCCTGATTTCCGGTCCAAAGATCAGCCATCTGACCTTGGCACGACGCGTCCGAAGTGCTGACCCGAAACAGCTTGCCACCGTCGTACAGCACATAGGCCACGGCGTCGCGGGACACGGCCATGGACACCGGCGAGTTGTATTCCGGGCAGTCGATTTCGCCGATTTCGAAGAACATCTTGCTCCCTGGGTCGAACTTGAGCAGCGCCTTGTCTGTGGTCACAACGTAAATGTACTTGGCCTCCTGCGAACAGCCGTCGTCCAGGGCATTGTCGTCGGTATCCAGAGCAGCGTCATCGCTCGAGTCGTGGCTACCGTTCCCCGTTTCGCTGCCGCCGCCGCTGTCGTCGAAGCCATCGCCGCCGCGCAGGGTGTCTGATGCCTGACAGCCGCAAAACACAAAAGTGAGGAGCATCAAGAAAGCCGCTTTTGTCGTCATGTTGTCGTCCTTGGGAAAAAATTCAGCCCAGCGAGACAATACACTGGATCATGGGGCCAATCCAAGGACAACGAGCTGTGGAAGCCGCTGACTTGTCCGGGCAGGTGCTCCATTTCTGAGCACCCGTCTTTCGCCATCATGATGCTCCTCGGCAGCCAACAGCGAGCCTGGCGGACGCCACTTAAACGGGCGTTTGGAAGAGGCGGATCGAAGGGCTCACAGCTTTGCGATTGGACTCCATTACAGAGCTCTGCCGCAGGCTGGGAGCACACGGGCTCGAGCAGACGTCGGGGTGCGACGACCAAAATGGCTGAAGCCATTTCAGTCCGTTGTACAGGACGGAGGGGTACCGACCCACGCGCTGGTACACGAGGCCTCGGGTTGACAGTCCGGACAGGCACAAAAAGCCGGGCCCGCTCCGGTGCATACCCCGGTGCCGCAATCGGGCACATCGCATCGGGTTCCCAGACAGGCGTTTCCAAAGAAATCGACCTCATTCATGATCAACCAATCTGCTTGGTCTGTGGAGTCGATTCGCCATCGCCAATATCGAGCCACCACCCCGGTGAAGCTGAAGTCGTCCCACTTGGAATAAGTCGTCCCAACTGCGGAGGTATCCTGAGTGACGCCTCCTGGACAGCATTCCTGTGGCACCGCGGTGGTGCAGGGTTCGCCCTGAACACATTGCCATGGAGCGCGGTTGCTCCTTCCCGTCATCACGAGACTGTAGTGGACACCGTCGTCCGAGGCCAAGAGCGCCCAGTTGCCCGGTCGCTTGCTCCACCAGTCGCTCAAGAACCGAAATCGATGAATGTAAAAGCGCTGTCCCAAATCAAAATCGAAATTGATTAAGAGGCAATTCTCCTGACCGACCGGGCAAGTATAGCTTGCCCCAATGTTGTTTTTGCCGTCGATCCATGCACTACAGTTGAACAGAGAATTGGAGCAACTGAGGATGTCCAGGGCGCTGGACTCGCAGGTGTGTGCGCAAGCTTCGCCATCGTACCCAGGGGGACAATCTGTATCTTGAGTGTCGGAGGCGGTACCTTGCGTCCCCGAAGTGGTCTGCGAGTCTGTCCCAGTGCCTGCGGTGTCGCTCTGCGAAACGCTACTGCTGCTGGTTTCACTATCTTGGGTGCCAGAACCCGTATCTTGTGTCCCTGAAGCGCTCTGCGAGTCTGTCGCAGTGCCCCCGGTGTCGCTCTGCGAAACGCTACCGCTGCTGGTTTCGCTATCTTGGGTGCCAGAATCGGACCCAGTATCGCTGGCAGAGGACGTGGAGGAAGGAATCGGGTCAAGGGCCACCGAGGATTCCCACTGGCAACCCCAGATTGCGATGGAAAGCAAAACCAGGCACACCCATGGGCGAAAGCGCATAGTCGAAACATTGTTCTAAATGCTGAGTTGTCAACGCCATCGATCGCAGCCGCCGTCGAGGCTGGCCAGGGGATCCCACGCGGCGAGACGGCGAAGGTTGCGGTTGCCCGATTCTCCCGTCTGTCAGCTGGATCGACGGGTTAGGAAATCTTGGCCTCCTGACCCTCCCTGAGTACAGATTTCCGGAAATAGGGGGGCTGGACTCACCTCGATCGCCGTTCAAGACAGTCGGCGGGGAAGGGACGCCTCTGCTTCTGCAAGGTGGTCAAAGTCCATAGCGCTTGATTTTGTAAAGAAGAGCGCGGCGGCTCATGCCTAGAATTTCGGCCGCGCGAGTGCGGTTACCGTCTGTCGCGCTCAGGGTCTCGACGATGAGGGCCCGCTCCATCTCCTGCACCGAGGTGCCAGCGCGGAGCAGAGACGAGGATGAGGGCTGGCTCTGAGGATGCTCCGCGTGTCCACGGACATTGGGCGGCAGGTGCTCGGGATGGATGACTCCCCCTCGGGCGAGGATCACGGCACGCTCCAATGCGTTGCGCAGCTCTCGCACATTCCCCGGCCAGTGGTAAGCCATGAGGAGCGCAGCGGCATCCGGCGCGAGCCGGCGGGGTCTATCGGCGGCGAGCTCTTCCATGAGACGCCGCGAAAGGGGCAGGATGTCGCCGACTCTTTCTCGCAGGGGCGGCAGCAAGACCTCAAAGACATTGAGTCGGTAATAAAGGTCTTCGCGAAACACACCAGCGGCGATGGCCGCGGGAATGGATCGGTTGGCACTGGCGATGATCCGCGCGTCGCTCTTGCGCGTGCGGCTCGCGCCCAGAGGTTGATACTCCTTCTCCTGGATCGCGCGCAGGAGCTTGGCCTGCAGGTCGATACTCATTTCCGATATTTCATCGAGCAAAAGCGTACCGCGGTGGGCCGCGGCAAAGCGGCCTTCCCGAGAGCGCGCGGCTCCGGTAAAAGCGCCGCTCTCCCAGCCGAACATCTCTCCTTCGAGCAGGCTGGCCGGTATGGCCGCGCAGTTGACCTTGATGAACGGACCGTTCTTGCGTCCGCTGTGCTCATGGACAAACGACGCGGCGAGCTCTTTGCCCGTGCCGCTTTCGCCGGTGATGAGCACCGATGCGTCGGTTTGAGCGCACGCCTCGAGCAGCTCCAACGTGGCCTGCATGGCGTCCCCGCTCGGAACGATGCCGCCAAACGAGCGGCGTCCCGGCCCAGGGGCCTCCAAACCCTCGACCGCGAGCACCTCGTGGAGCACGCGGCGTAGATCTCCAAAATCGATGGGTTTTTCGAGGAAGTCGAGGGCGCCCGATTTCATGGCCGCCACAGCGCACTGCACATCGCCAAACCCGGTCACCATGACCACCGGTACGTCCTGATAGCGCTCTCGAATGGCCTCGAGCGTCTCGAGGCCCGTCATGGATTTGGGTCCCATGCGTTGATCGAGGAAGACGAGGCCCGGTGCCGCCTTTTCGATAAAGGCGAGGGCTTCCTCTCCGCTGCTCGCGGTCTTGGCCGAGAATCCCGCTGCGGTCACGGCTGCTTCGAGCATGGTCCGAAAAGCGAGCTCGTCGTCGACAATCAACACATATGGATTCAAGGCCGCTCTCCTGGCTCTCTGAAAAAGGTCAACGTGGCCACAGCGCCCTGGCCTGACCCATTCGTCAGAGACAGCACGGCGTGGTGATCCTCGGCGATGCGCGCAGAGATGGCAAGGCCCAGACCGCTCCCTCGCTCCTTGGTGGTGAAGTACGGCTGAAACAGACGGGGTAGATCCTCTGCCGCAATCCCGCGGCCAGCATCGACAACGCGAATGCTGGGGCCGCCGCCCACGACCTCGACCGCGATCTCGATGCGACCACCGGAACCAGAGGCCTCGATGGCGTTGAGGGCGAGGTTGAGCAACAGCTCCTCGAGAGCAGAAGCGTCGCCCACCACCTCGATGGGATGGCGCCCTTGCACGCTCACCTCAAGGGAAAGACCTGCGGCCTCTGCGTCGGGTCCCAGGAGCGTCGCCGTCTTCCGGGCCAGCTCGCCGAGGTCGACGCGGTTCTCCTTTCTCTTGCGAGGGCGAGCGAAATCCAGAAACTCCTCGAGCCGCTCGACCATGCGGTCGATCTCGTGGAGCATCAGAGAGGTATGGCGCAATGAGCCCTCGTCCTTGCTCTGCTCGTGGATGAGTTGGGCCAAGCCGCGGACAGCGCCCAGGGGGTTGCGAATCTCGTGGGCCAGGCCAGTCGAGAGCAAGCGCAGGGACTCCAGGCCCTGACGGCGCTGTTGCTCCAGAGCCATATCGCGGGCCAGCCGCTCTCGCGCGGCCAGAGATCGGATCCAGGCCACCGTGACGGCAAACAAGACGAGGAGCATCGCCACGCCAAGGGCTGCCACACCCACGATGGGCCACGTCACTCCAGCCAGCGCGGTGCGATCCAAAACGAGAACGACATGGTATCGCCCGGCAGGCACGGCCCAGGACTCCTGCGCGCCGCAAGCACAGCGACCAGGTGCGCAGTGGCACGCCCCCGAAGCCATGCAGCCCGACTCCACATCGAACGGCCACACGACCACGATGTCTTTGAGACTCGCACGCAGGGGCCTGGCCTGCCTCAGCACGTCCGGACTGGGCAAGGAAGCGCCTCGATGGGCAACGGGAGTCAGCGCATCGTCCACAATGCCGACGGCCAGGACCTCGGGGCTCTGGCCGACCTCAGAGAGAATGCCCTGTACGCGGCCCTCTTGATCTGGCCCGTGCCGGATCACGCCGCGAATGGCCGCCACGACCGTGCGCGTCAGAGTGGTTGCCTTCTCCTCGGTGGTCCGCTCGACCTCCCGCACCACCTTGCGCGCCAGGAAGACGATGAGCACGGCGAGCAGCGCGGTCATGACCGCCTGAGCGGCCAGAGACAGATGGGTTCTATTTCGCATACGGATCACCCTGGAAAATGTAGATCAAAGGTCAAGCTGTGGCGAGGAAAGAGCCAGGGACCGCGACGCTAAAACCCATGCGCGCCCATGCAGCCGCCTTCGGCCGCAGCCTCCCCGTGCTTGCACTTGCAACCGCCCTCGCCTCCGCACTTGCAACCGCCCTCGCCTCCGCACTTGCAACCGCCCTCGCCTCCGCACTTGCAACCGCCCTCGCCTCCGCACTTGCAGCCGCCCTCGCCTCCGCACTTGCAGCCGCCCTCGCCTCCGCACTTGCAACCGCCCTCGGCTCCGCACTTGCAACCGCCCTCGGCGCCGCACTTGCAACCGCCCTCGGCGCCGCACTTGCAACCGCCCTCGGCGCCGCACTTGCAACCGCCCTCGGCGCCGCACTTGCAGCCGCCCTCGCCCGCGGCCTGTCCCTGCTTGCACTTGCACTCGCCTCCCTGTCCGCAGTCGCAGCCGTCTCCGCACGGACAGGGTTTCTCCAGCGGAGACGCGGAAGCGTCCTCTGTGATGGGCGATTGAATAGCCGCGGGGCTGGAGCCATCCTCGGGCTCACAACCGATCGCCATCCATAGAGCGCCCACGGCCACGCAAATCCATCCATTTTTTGCTATCTGTCTCATGGTTCTTTCCTCTTCTGTTGTACCGCCTCGCTTCGGGCGGGAGTGTGCTCTGGTCGCCCTCTCTTTTGCACTGTTCGTGCCATCAAAGAAAAACCTTGCGCGACAGAAGGTTACCCCAAACCGCTGTGCCGCGGTGCGCACTTCATGCGCGGGAGAGCTCGAGCCCAAGCTGCGCAAGAATTGCGCGAGAAGAGAAGAAGCGTTTCCTCGAACGCGCAGGACTTGACGCGCTCCCTTGGGTTTTAAATAGTATCAGTGTGGAATCTCCTTGGGGCCATGTCGACGCGCCCTACTCGATGTCTCGCCAAGGGTAAAGGAGAGAGGGCGGCTCGCGCTCGAATAGGCAGGTCACACGATGGCGCAAGACTCGGGCACAGTTAAAATCTCCGGACGTCAGGCGATGCAAATCCTCGGCGGATACACCGGGCATCAACTGCTCGAGCAGGTCATCATTGTGATCCCGGTCGTGGCCTACTTGGTGTTCGTCCAACTCGTCCTGCTGCGCTGGACCCTCGAGCACGCCATGCTCATCTCGGCCGGCATCGCGCTCGTCATCCTGGGCCTCATGTTTTTCATGGAGGGGGTCAAGGTCGCGTTGCTCCCGCTCGGCGAGGTCATCGGCCGCATCTTGCCCCAGCGCAAAAAGATGGGCTCGGTATTGGTCTTCTCGTTCCTGATCGGGCTCCTCGCAGCCTACGGCGAACCGGTGATCGGCAGCCTTCAGATCGCCGGAGCCGGCGTTGACCCCCAAAAGGCGCCGCTCCTCTACACGCTCCTGCAGGGGCGCCCGCTCCTGCTCGTCGGCTGCGTCACCGTGGGCGTGGGAATCGCCTTTGTCATCGGCATGCTGCGCTACGTCAAGGGGTGGTCGATCAAGCCCTTTGTCCTCAGCCTCGTCGCGATCGCCTCTGCGCTTTCGGTGCTCGCCATCCAAAACGAGGCCACTGCCGAGGCCATGGGCCTCGCCTGGGATACTGGTGCGGTGATCGCCGGACCCGTCTCCACACCTCTGGTGCTCGCGCTCGGCATGGGCATCTACCAGATCTCGGGCCGCGCGAATACGGGGCTCGCTGGGTTCGGTAGCGTGGGTCTCATGTCGCTCTTCCCCATCGTTCTCGTCTTGATTTTGCTGTTTGCCTGTAGCGCGTTTCTCGATGTTGAAAGCATCGCTGCCGCGGGCGGCGCGGCGAGCCACGCTCAAGTCCAGAGCCTCGGGACCTTGGCCGTGGACTCGGTCCTCAATGCAGCGCGGGCCATCCTCCCCATCTTGTTCTTCCTCTGGCTGTCCCTGCGGCTGTGGCTCAAGGAGAGCGAAGAGGGCATCCCCTTGTCTCACTTCGCGCTCGCCATGGCCTTTGCCGTGATCGGCCTGTTCATGTTCAATTACGGCCTCTCCATCGGGCTGAGCGAGCTGGGCAACCAAGTGGGGCATCGGCTGCCGCATACGTTCCACCCCCCGGACGAGTCTCTCTATGGTGGGTTCTTCGGCAAGCTCGTGGTCGTGCTCTTTGGCGGCATCCTCGGATACGGCGCCACCTTGGCAGAGCCAGCGTTCAACACGCTGGGCCAGCAAGTGGAAGATGTCACCCAAGGCGCGTTCAAGAAATGGCTCTTCGGCCAGGCTGTCGCGCTCGGAGTCGGGATTGGCGCTGCGCTCGGCATGGCTTCCCTCGTGTTTGGTTGGAGCCTCATCGCCTTGCTTCTGCCGCCCTACGCGCTGCTCTTCGTGCTGACCTTGCTCTCGGATGAAAAGTACAACAGCATCGCCTGGGACGGCGGCGCCGTAACCACCGGACCCGTCACCGTGCCCCTCAAGATCGCCATCGGGATTGCCCTGAGCCATGCCACCGGTTTTGCCGAGGGCTTTGGCGTGCTGGCCCTCGCGTCGGCATACCCTGTGATGAACATCCTGCTTCTCGGCCTGTACGTTCGGCATCGAGAGCACACCAAGGAGGCGTTGACGCCATGAGCGCGCAAGAACGCGAATCCAGTCCGCAAACCATCCGTGGCGTGAGCGACCTTCGCCTCATCACCTGCGTCGTGCAACGCGGCAAGGCGGACAAAATCGTCAAGGCCGCCATGGACGCTGGCGCCGGGGGCGCCACCGTGTGCTTCGGACGCGGCATGGGCGTGAGAGAACGCATGGGGTTGCTCGGGCTGGCGATTGTCCCGGAGAAAGAAATCATCACCATCGTCTGCACGCAGAGCGAGACCGACCCCATCATGGACACCATCGTCAAGGTCGCTCACCTCGACGTGCCTGGCAACGGCATCGCCTACGTCAGTCCCATCCATCACGTCGTCGGTCTTGTCGCTGGGACAAGCCAAATAGAGTAGCGAACCACGCGGCACAGCAAGGGGTTTCCCAACGGGCGGCGAGGAATGACTCTGCCCCAAAAGGCGGGTCTTAGGGTTCACGCAGGAATAAGTTCCCAGAATTGGGTGGCTGAGGCGTTCGGCCAGCAAGGCGCGAGGAGAGGGAATACTGGTGGTATTCACTGGACGAGCAACGCAGCTGGACGAGATGCATCGGCTGCCCAAACTGGGAAGTTAT